>DATFBI010000116.1:0-59219 GCA_035253925.1 Propionibacteriaceae bacterium | reverse complement strand
GTCGCGGTCATACCTGTTCCCTTCACCTCGGGCGGCTGAGACCCCGGCGCCTAAATTTACTCGTCTCCGTTCAAATTGACGACCAGAAAAGTGCTTCGAGATTGGGCTTGCTCTCAGACCTCCGGTTGAACGTCGATTCCCGCCTCTTTACGCTGCTCGGGAGTGATCGGCGCCGGAGCGTCAGTAAGTGGGTCCACGCCGCCCCCTGTCTTCGGGAAGGCGATGACGTCGCGTATGGAGTCGGTCCCTGACAGCAGCGCACAGATTCGATCCCACCCAAAGGCAATTCCGCCATGCGGCGGAGGCCCGTAGTTGAATGCCTCCAACAAGAAGCCGAACTTTTCCTGGGCCTCCTCCTTCGGCAGCCCCATCACGGCAAATACCCGCTCCTGGATGTCCCTGCGATGGATACGGATCGAGCCGCCGCCGATCTCGTTGCCATTACAAACGATGTCGTAGGCATACGCGAGCGCTGAGGCGGGATCGCGGTCAAAGGTTTCCAAGTTCTGCGGGGCGGTAAAGGCATGGTGAACGGCGGTCCAGGCACCTGCTCCAACCGTGACATCACCGGCGGCCAACGCTACGGTCGCCGGTTCGAAGAGTGGGGCGTCGACAACCCAGCAAAAGGCCCAGGCATTCTCGTCGATCAACCCGACGCGGCGGCCTATCTCCAGCCGGGTGGCGCCGAGCAGTGACTGGGCCAAGACGCGCGGTCCGGCAGCAAAGAAGATGCAGTCTCCCGGTGCGGCACCGACCTCGGAAGCCAGGCCCGAGCGCTCCGTCTCCGAGAGGTTTTTTGCCACCGGTCCGCCGAGTTCGGCATCCTCGCCGACTAATACATATGCCAGGCCGCGATGCCCGCGCTGCCGGGCGAACTCCTGCCGGGCGTCCAGCTGCTTGCGCGGCTGGCCAGCACCACCCGGCATCACCACCGCACCGACGTACTCGGCCTGGAAAACCCGGAACGGGGTCTGGGCGAAGTAGTTCGTCAGATCCACAATTTCTTGCCCAAACCGCAAGTCTGGCTTATCGGTACCGAAGCGGTTCATCGCCTCCGCATACGACAGCCGTGGCAGCGGCGTCGTAACCTCGACGCCGATCAGGCGCCAGATTGCGGTGATCAGTGCCTCGGTAAGTTCAATGACGTCGTCCTGGTCGACGAAGCTCATCTCGACGTCGAGCTGAGTAAACTCCGGCTGCCGATCTGCCCGAAAGTCCTCATCGCGATAGCAGCGGGCGATCTGGAAGTAGCGCTCCATGCCGGCCACCATCAGCAGCTGTTTGAAGAGTTGCGGGCTCTGCGGCAGCGCATACCAGGAGCCGGGCTTGAGTCGCGCCGGAACCAGGAAGTCACGCGCTCCCTCAGGAGTGGAGCGGGTCAAGGTTGGCGTTTCGATTTCGACGAAGCCCCGCTCGGCGAGCAGCGTACGAGCCACCCGATTGACCTCGCTGCGTAGCCGGATCGCAGCTGCCGGCGCCGGTCGACGTAGATCGAGGTAGCGGTATTTCAGCCTGATCTCCTCGCCGACACTTACTCGCTCATCTATCTGAAAGGGCAACGGCGCCGACCGGCTCAGTACCTCGAGAGTGCTTGCGACCACTTCGACCTCGCCCGTCGGTAACTCCGGGTTGGCATTGCCCTCGGGGCGCAGTTCGACGTCACCGGTGACGAGAATGCAGTACTCGTTGCGAAGATCATGCGCACCGGATGCGGCCAGCATCTCGTCACGCACCACAACCTGAACAAGGCCTGATGCATCTCGAAGATCAAGAAAGGCGACCCCACCATGATCACGCCGGCGAGCTACCCAGCCAGCCAGAGTTACCGGAGTTCCGACATGCTCGGCACGCAGCGTGCCGGCGTCGTGGGTGCGCATCACGAGCTGTTGGTCCTTTCGCGCTTTTAGAACTGCTCGCGCGGTACCGACGCTCGCAGCTTGGAAGGACTTCGATCTTACGGGCCGTCCAGCCTGCCTTCGCGCTCTTTTTGAGCTGCTCGCAGCCGAACAGACGGGTCGTTTGTCGATCAGCACCAACTGTTTGTGTTACACCCCAAGGCCGCCGAGACTTACCACATGACCAGGCTCGCGCTGCGCCTGCTCGTCTTGGTGGCCTCAGTGCTGATCGGCACCTGCGCCGCGATTGTCGATCCGAGGCCAGCGTTCGCCTGTAGTTGCGCGGGCATTTCCACAAATCGGGCTCTGCGGGAGGCGGACGCTGTCTTCCGCGGCAGCGTGATCAACAAGGAAAGCGTTGGGCGTGGTGCGAACACACGCACCGACATCCGCTTCGCCGTGGACTGGGTTTACAAGGGTGCGGTCTACCGCGAACAGATCGTGGCGTCCCGGCACGATGCCGATGGCTGCGGCCTTGACCCACAGGTTGGTAGCACCTGGGTGATCTTTGCAATCGAGGGCATCGAGGGCGAGGGTGACCGGGCCGTCAACCGGCTTGTCACCTCCCTATGCAGCGGCAACCTGCCGACCGGTGTTGGACCACCTGTTCTCGGTAATCCCAGACCACCGCTCGCTGGAGCGTCCGACCGGGAGGAAAGGTCCACCAGTACGGATCGGATCATCTCTCGAGGACTGGCCGTGGTAGGTATTGCCGGGCTCTGCATCTTCGCTATTGCGGTGATCGGCGTCGCCGTACTTTGGCGGCCCGGCCGCTCCGGATAATCCCTCAGGGTCGAAAAGCCGAGCCCATTCTGTCCAGCGCTCCATCGGTGGCGGGCAAGATTCCCCGACGTACGGCCTGCACTAAGGCCGCATGGTCAGCCTCGGTCTGGTCGGCGTACGCGCGGGCAAATTTCGCGAGTGCCTGATCCAACTTGTCGCTTGCTCCGGCATAGCCGGCGATCATGGATGCGCCGCTGGTGCGCGCGTGGCCCTTTGCCAGTAGGTGACCCACGATCCCGGCGTAGTCGGTCAGCGCAGCAGCATCGATGGCGTCGAGTGGGATGGTGCCCTTCATATTGCGGAACTGCCGCACGTAGTACTGCAGGTCACCGATTGTTGTCCAGCCGAGCAACGGGTCGCTGACTGTTTGCAGGGCCTGCTGGTATTCCACGACCCGCTGGCCCTGATGGGTGTGCCAGGCAGAATCGCCATGCACATAACGCGCGAGGACTGAACGCCGCGCCTGCTTGAGCTGCAGGAAGATCACGTCGTCCGGGCTGCTGCCTTCTAGTAACGCCACGTACGCCCGCAAGCCGACGCTGCCCACGCCAACGACCTTGTGCGCAACATCGAGGATGGTGTAGCCGCCAACGACCCGCCGCCAGTGCGGTGCGAGCGTGTGCAGGTAACTGTCCAGCGACTCTGCGACCGCTTCCGCATCCTGAACACTCAGTCGGGTGATCAATGGTGGCTCTTCGACGATATGCCGCTGCCCATCCCGCTCGGCGGTAAAGCGCGGAAGGGCACGATCGCTGGTTCGTGTGCGGGCGCGCTTGGCCGATCGCTCGATCTCCTCTCGAAGCGACTTCTCAGTCGCTGTTTCGTGGAGCCGGCTGACGTCGAGACGGTTGTAGCTGCGCATCAGCAGTGGCTGCTCGGCCAGGAACCTGACTTCATTGCGGTAGGCCGCCACACAGGCCAGCACAGCAGTGCGGCACTGGTCCTCCGACGACTTGTTCTCCCGTCCGGCAACCCAGATGCTGGCGACTAGCCGTCGCAGATCCCACTCCCAGCTGCCGGGATGTGCCTCGTCGAAGTCATTCAGGTCGATGACCAGCTCGCCCTCGGGTGAGGCGTAAAAGCCGAAGTTGCCTAGATGAGCATCTCCACAGACCACTGGATTGATGCCGGTCGCGGGGAGTCGCGCAACGTCCTCGGCCATCACGATTGCCGTGCCACGCAGGAATCCGTACGGCGAGGAGACCATTCGACCGACCCGGATGGGGATCAGCCAATCCAGCCGGCCTTGATGCGATTCCTTGATCAACTCGATGGCGTCGGGGCGGTCTTCGGCAGGGCGCCATAGGGCCAGACTCTTGCGGGGCACTTCACGCCGCAGAGCCCGGCCCATTGCATACCGCTCAGCACGCGTACTGGGACGCTTGCGGACAGAGGCATAGACCTCGCTATCCGCCGACGCTAGGACGGTGTGGCCGGATGACCGCACGGTCACAATCTCCCTCCTCGGCTGAATTGCAGGTCACCCTATCGGGCGGCTTCGCTGGTCAGCCAGCCATCGTCAGCTCCAGTTCCTTGCCAGTAAAGGCCGCCAGGTCAGCGGCCGCAGTCTCGATCAACGACCTGGAGCGGGCCAGCACGCCCGGCGCAACGGTGACCTCCATGAGCATCCTCGAACCTTTGAAGGTGCGACGCCATAGGCCGACATTGGTCTCCTCGATGATCACGCAGCCGATGAACAGATCTTGGCCGGGCTGATGCGGATGTCCATGCGCGGGCGGGAAGTTGATCACCGGGTAGCTCAAAGTGACCTCGTCGTACAACGGCAGCAGCAGCGCACCCAGGGCCTGCGCTTGAGGCGGCTCGGGGTTGTCGAACCACAAATCGACTCCTTCGAAGGTCGCGCACTCCAGCCGATCCTTGACCGCATCCACGGCTTCGCGGCACTGAGTGACCGTGAGGGAGGACCAGCGCGCCAAGTCCTGAATGCTCGCTGGGCCATGGCCAAGGAAGAAGCGATAGGCCAGCTCTGCAGCATCGCCAGTTGCAGCTTCCGTACGCGGCACCCGCTCATCCAACAATGCGTAGGTCTGTTGTGCGCCGCGCATCGGGCCGCTGCAGATCAGCCCCTCCAGTTCGGCATTCATGACGATGTAGGCCAAATGGAGGCGTTCACTTGTCAGGTCTCGAGCGGCCAAGGCTTGGGCCAGTTCGGCGCGGGTTCGGCACTGTCCGCCACGCAGCTCCTCCACAATCAGCGCAGCGCCGCGCTCGAGCGTGGCTGGATCAAGGCGCTCCTGGCGGTAGATCGTCTGATTGAGCCGCTGGACTCGCGGTGCAGTGAGCTGCAAGATCCACCGAATGTCCTCCGCGGCTACGAAGTGCCAGGTTGGCCGGAGGATGTGGGTTCTAAGGAAGGCGCCGCGGTCGAACTCGGCCTGCACGTCGTTTGCTATCAGACCGGACGTCCGCATACCCAGCGACCACAAGGCATGGGCGTATTCCTGGGACTGCACACAGGTCAGCAGTCGGACTGCCTCGGCAGCTGACGGCAACCGTTCACCGTGCAGCCGCTGGGTTGCAAGTCGCCGGCGCAGCACATTCCGGCGAGTCATAGCTGTCAACACGATCTATGGACATTAGCCTTTCCGCCGATGCCTGCCGCAATACGGCGCTCCGGCGCGAAATTTCGACACGCCGGGCCACTTTGTCGATTTCCGCACGTCGGACCACGCGCTGACTTAGACTCCCCACGGCAGGTACCCCAGACGCGAGGATGCCCCCCTGTATGCCTCACATCCTGATCCGGGCACACAAGAACCCGTTCAAAGTTGCCGATGCCGATACCACGTACCGGCAGAACCTGATTGGCAACAACACCGGCAATCTGGTGTTCAGCCAGGCGGTCTATCGTCTGCTGTCGACGGCCGATGCGGACCTTGAAACCTCGCGCTTGGCCAAGAGCCACCCTAGGGTGATCAACTCGCGTTTCGACCAGGTCGTGATCCCGCTGGCCAACGCCTTCCGACCCAGCTACGTTGACACGCTCAATGCACTGAGCAACCTCATCGAGCAGCTGACTATCCCGGTTACCGTGCTCGGCGTTGGCGAACAGGCTTCCTTGAATGGCGTCTACAAGGATGCTGACAGCGTCAACCCCGCCGTTTCGCGATTCGTCCGTGCGGTGCTGGACCGTTCGCCGTCCATTGGCGTGCGCGGCGAGCGCACCCGTGACTACCTGAAGTCGCTTGGCTTCGGTGAGGAGCATGTCAAGGTAATCGGCTGCCCCTCGATGTTCATGTACGGGCCCGACCTGAAGGTGGAGCGGAAGGTGGAGTCGCTGAGTTACGACTCGCCGATCGCCTTCAACGTCTCGCCGTATGTACCAGAAATGGGTCCGATATCCCTGCACGTGGCCGAACACTTCCGGCACCTGGTGTACATGGCCCAGAACATCCAAACCCTTGAACTGATGCTGTATGGCAGCTATCCCAAGGGCAAAATAATGACCGCCCTGGCCGCCTCCGGTGCGCCGATCACCCTCGACCATCCGCTGATCCGATCCGACCGCGTCCGGTTCTTCCTTGACCCCAAGACCTGGTTCGAGCATCTGGGCCAATACGACTTCTCCTTCGGCACTCGGATCCACGGCAATATTGCCGCCCTGCTGGCCGGAACCCCGGCACTATTGCTCGCTCACGACTCTCGCACCTTGGAGCTGGCCGAATACCACGAGATCCCGCATCGCACGATCACCAGCATCGATGATGACGCCGACGCCATCAGCCTTTACGCCGAATGCGACTGGAACCGGCTCAACAAGGCGCACCCTGATCGCTGGGATACCTTCGCAGCATTCCTCCAAGATCATCGCCTGACACACGTCTATGACGAGGGTCAAAGCGCCAGCGCCTTTGACGAACGGCTGGCGGCAACCGAGTTCCCGCCTCCGGTGCGGACGTTAATGGGATTCTCCCCCGAGGAGCTGTACGAGATGCGGCGCACCGTTACCGACCTCGGCCGGGAACTATATGTCGCCAACAACGACGTAAACGCGGCAGCCAAGAAGCAGGCGCGCGGCCCGCGCAAGCTGCATCAGCGGGCATGGAACCGGATCGATCGGGCAGTCCGCAGCCTCAGCATGATGGCCTGATCGCGCGCCGCTGTCTGGACGAATAAGCGAGCAGCAAGTTTCGCTGAGGCCGACACCCCGCTTACTGCTTGCTGCGAGCGAGTGAGGAAGACAGCGGCACACTAGCGCGATCTGCGCGGAGCGACCACAGCGAGCGGAGCAATCAAGCCAGACTGACGACCTTCGGCTTCAAGTCTTCGGCGCTCGGCATCCAGGAGTCTGGGTCAGCGGTGACCTGCTCGCCGGTCCGGATGTCCTTGACTTCCCCTCCGACTATTCCACCGAACCACACATACGGGATGCTGCGGCGGTCGGCGTAACGGATTTGACGACCGAACTTCTCGGCTCGGGGTGCGACTTCTGTCGGAATTCCGCGGGTCCGCAGCCGTTCAGCAACCTCGATCGCTGTTGCTCGGGTCTCCTCGCTGTCGACAGCGACTAGTACTGCCGTCGGAACGGGTCGCGAGGCCCGCAGCATACCCCTGGCCAACAGCGGCGCCAGCAGGCGCGTTACTCCGACTGAAAGCCCGACACCTGGGTAGGTGACCCGACCGTCACTGGCAAGGGAGTCGTAACGCCCGCCGGAGGCAATTGAGCCCCAAGACTCAAACCCGACAAGTTCGGTTTCGTAGACCGTGCCGGTGTAGTAGTCCAGTCCTCGGGCGATCTTGAGATCAGCGATGAGGCGGCCGGGGACATAGCGGGCAGCGGTGGTCACTACGTCGGTTAGCAACGCCAAACCGTCTGTGAGCTGATCATGTTCAACTCCGAGGCGCTGCACCTGATCAACGAATGACGCGTCCGCGGAGCGGATCTGGGCCAGCTGTACGCAACGTCGTGCTTGGGATTCCGTGATCTTGACCTCATTGATCAACTCCTCGATCACGCGCGCCGGACCCACTTTGTCGATCTTGTCGACCTGGCGGAGTACTGCCGCTGGATCGCTGATACCCAAGCCGAGATAGAAACCCTGGGCGAGTCTGCGGTTGTTCACCCGCATCAGCACCGGTGGCAGGCCAAGATCAACATGGAGCCGCTCGAGGCTAGCCAAGGTCACCAACGGCAACTCGACGTCGTGGTGCGCGGCAAGCTTCTCGACATCGACGATATCGATGTCGGCTTGAGTGAACTCGCGATAGCGACCCTCCTGCGGACGCTCACCTCGCCAGACTTTCTGAATCTGATAGCGACGGAAAGGAAAAGTCAGCTGATGGGCGTTCTCCAGCACGTAGCGGGCGAATGGCACGGTCAGGTCGAAGTGCAAACCAAGATCAGCTGGTCCGTTCTCACCGTGCAGCCGCTGTACGGTATAGACCTCCTTGTCGATCTCCCCTTGTTTGGCCAGGCGGTCCAGCGGCTCCACCGCGCGGGTCTCGATGGAGGCGAAGCCGTGCAGTTCGAAGGTCTCTCGGAGCCTGTCGAGTACGAACTGTTCGATGATCCGGGCTTCCGGGGTGTACTCCGGAAAGCCGGACAGCGGCTTAGGGCGACTCACGCTACTCCTTGGTATCAGCCGGCCGCAGAGCGGCCGGAGGGGACGGCTCAGCCAGATTTTGCAGGTAAGGGTTACCGACGCGCTCGCGGGCCATCGTGGTTTGCGGGCCGTGTCCGGGAAGCACGGCGACCGTATCCGGCAACGGCAGCACTTTGCTACGCAGACTCTCCAGCATGTCGGTCAGGTTTCCGCCCGGCAAGTCAGTTCTGCCGATCGAGCCGGCGAACAAGACATCGCCGGAAAACACCACTGAGTCGATATCAGGGTGCGCTGGGTAGGCAGTCTGAAACATGGTGGAGCCAGGCGTATGGCCGGGTGCATGGAGCGCCTGGAACTTCAGGCCTGCGATCGACACCTCGGCCCCGTCGGTCAGCTCCCGAACGTCGTCTGGCTCGGTGAAGGTCGCCGAGCCGCCAGTCAAGCGCTCGAACAGTATTTGGGTCTCCATTCCCATGGCACGTAAGGGATCTGTGAGCAATACCCGGTCCTCCGGGTGCACCCAGCAGCTCGAGGCGTACGAGCGGCACAGCGGAGTCACGGAGAACATGTGATCAAGATGCCCATGAGTCAGCAGTATCGCCACCGGCTTGAGCCGATGCTCCAAGATCAACTCGGCGACCCCGTCTGCCGCATCCATCCCTGGATCGATGATCACGCACTCCTCACCAGGTCTGGATGCCGCCAGGTAGCAGTTGGTTTGCCAAGGCCCAGCTGGAAATGAGGCTAGGAGCACACGTTCGAGACTATCGAGACAATCGGGCAGGATTGAGCTATGACCGAACGCGCTGGGCCTGAAAGCACGGGCCCGACCGCCTTCGGCCGGGTCGATAGTGATGGCACGGTCTACGTCCGGACCGCGGACGGGGAGCGCGCCGTCGGCCAGGTGCCCGGGGTCCCGGCTGAGGAGGCCCTGGGCTTTTTTACTCGCAGGTTCGAGGCGTTGGAGCTGGAGGTGGCCCTGCTGGAACGGCGCATCGCCACCGGGGCGCTGTCGCCCGATGATGCCGTCGCCTCTATCAACAAGCTCCGCCATGCGATCGCTGAGGCCCGGGCTGTCGGTGATCTGGATCAGCTGCAGGCCAGGTTGGATGCATTGTCGCCGGTGATCGCCGACCAGCGAGCCGCTCGCAGGGCGGAACGAGCCCGGCAGCAGCAGGAGACTCGAGCGGCGAAGGAGCGGTTCGTTCTTGAGGCAGAGCGCCTCGCCGCCGGGAACGACTGGCGCGGCGGCGTCAACCGGTTTCGAGCCCTACTAGAGGAATGGAAGGCGCTCCCCCGCTTGGACCGGGCAACTGACGATGCACTCTGGCACCGCTTCTCCAGCGCCCGAACTACCTATACGCGGCGCCGCAAGGCGCAGTTCGCTCAACAGAATGAACAGCGCGAGGCCGCGCGGGTGATCAAAGAACAGCTGGTCGCAGAAGCCGAGACCCTAGCGAACTCGACCGACTGGGGGCCGACTACGGGCGCCTACCGCGATCTCATGGCGCGCTGGAAGGCAGCCGGACCAGCGCCGCGGGACGTCGATGAGCTGCTGTGGAAGAGATTTCGCGGCGCCCAGGACCGCTTCTTCATGGCCAAGCAGGCAGCACTCGCCGAACAAGACACCGAGTACCGCGGCAATGCGCAGGCGAAGGAGAAGCTGCTGGCCGAGGCGGAGGCGCTGCTGCCAGTCCGTGATCCCGGCGCGGCCCGTGCCTCGTACCGAGACATCCTTCAGCGATGGTCCGCCATCGGTCGGGTGCCTCGCGACGCGATGCGCCCGCTTGAATCTCGGCTCCGCGCGGTCGACAACGCAATCAGGGCCGCCGAGGAGGAGAGGTGGAGGCGGAGCAATCCCGAGGCCAGGGCGCGGGCCACCGACACCGCCGCCAAACTGGAGGCACAGATTGCCGCGCTCGAGGCCCGCGCGGCACAAGCTGAGGCCCGCGGCGATCATGGCGCCGCGCGCGAAGCGGCCGCTTCCGCGGCTACCTATCGGGAGTGGTTGGCGCAGGCCCAGCGAACGGCGAGTGATCTGGGGGGTTGAACACCGCTATTGGTGGATCCGGTACGCCTCATAGACAGCAGGCACACTGCGCACAGCGCGGAGTACGTGGTCGAGGTGGGTGGGGTCTGCTGTCTCAAAGGTGAACTTCGCCCTGCAGATGCGGTCCTTGCTGGTGTTCAAGGCGGCGGACAGGATGTTGACGTGCTGATCGGACAGCGCTCGGGTGATATCGGAGAGCAGCCGATTGCGATCTAGAGCCTCAATCTGAATCGCTACCAGGAACGAACTCTTAGCATTCGGCGCCCATTCCACGGGGATCAGGCGCTCTGGCTCAGTTTTCAGGCTGGTCGCATTACTGCAGTCGGCGCGGTGTACCGAAATGCCCGAACCCCGGGTCACGAAGCCTAAGATCTCGTCGCCAGGTACCGGCGTGCAGCACTTCGCCAGCTTCACCAGCAGATCACTCGCGCCGATCACCCGGATACCGCAATCGATGCCACCGCTACTGCGCCGACGCCGACCGGTAACAACGCGATCCTCGTTGATCTCCTCAGCAACCGTCTCGTCGCCGCCCTCAACGGCAATCAGCCTGTTCACCACCGATTGGGCACCTACCGTGCCCTCGCCGACAGCGGCATACAAGGCGGTGACGTCAGCCAGCTTGAAGAATCCCGCCACTGCCGTCAGGTGCTCAAGGGTCAGCAGCCGCTGCAGTGGTAGTCCGCCCTTGCGCAGCTGCCGTGCGAGCATCTCCTTACCGTTTTCGATTGACTCCTCGCGGCGCTCCCGGGTGAAGTAATGCCGGATCTTGTTCCGCGCCCGTGGGCTGCGAACAAAAGTCAGCCAATCCCGGCTCGGCCCGGCATTCTCGGCTTTGGAGGTGAAGATCTCGACGACGTCACCATTCGCCAAGACTGACTCCAGCGGAACCAGGCGACCATTGACGCGGGCGCCGATGGTCTTGTTACCGACTTCGGTGTGAATCGCGTAGGCGAAGTCAATCGGCGTAGAGCCCTGCGGCAGGGAGATCACGTCGCCTCGTGGCGTGAAGGCATAGACCTCGTTGGTGTTGATCTCGAAGCGCAGCGAGTCCAAGAACTCACTAGGGTCGGCGGTCTCGCGCTGCCAGTCAAGTAGTTGTCGAACCCAGATCAGCTCGCCGGCATCGTCGGCACCCTTGACCGGGAGCAGCCCGCCGCCCTTGCCTTCCTTGTATTTCCAGTGAGCCGCCACGCCGTACTCCGCGCGACGGTGCATGTCATCAGTACGGATCTGCAGCTCGACCGGCTTTCCCTCTGGTCCAAGAACCGTGGTGTGCAAGGACTGGTACATGTTGAACTTCGGCATGGCGATGTAGTCCTTGAACCTGCCGGGCAGCGGGTTCCAGCGAACGTGTAGCACGCCGAGAGCGGCATAACAGTCACGATTGGACTCGACCAGGATCCGCAGACCTACCAGGTCGTAGATCTCTTGGAAATCTCGACCGCGGACCACCATCTTCTGGTAGATCGAGTAATAGTGCTTTGGTCGTCCCGTCACAGTTGCTTTGATCTTGGCCGCACGGAGGTCGGCCAGGACCTGGTCGGTGACCCGAGAGATGTACTGATCGCGGCTTGGGGCAGCCTCGGCCACTAGTCGCACGATCTCGTCGTAAACCTTGGGATACAAGGTGCCAAAGGCCAGGTCTTCCAGCTCCCACTTGATGGTGTTCATGCCTAGCCGATGGGCCAGCGGAGCGAAGATCTCTAGCGTCTCTCCGGCGATCCGGGATTGCTTGTCGGGCCTCAGGTAGTGCAGCGTCCGCATATTGTGCAACCGGTCGGCCAGCTTGATGACCAGAACTCGGATGTCCCGGCTCATCGCGACGACCATCTTTCGGATTGTCTCAGACTTGGCGGACTCGCCGTACTTGACCTTGTCCAGCTTGGTGCAGCCGTCGACGAGGAGCGCAATTTCTTCGCCGAACTCCTGGGTCAATTGCGCAAGGGTGTAGTCAGTGTCCTCCACCGTGTCGTGCAGCAAGGACGCGCAGAGCGTGGCCTCCGTCATTCCGAGCTCTGCGAGGATGGTCGTTACGGCGAGCGGATGGGTAATGAAGGCGTCGCCGCTCTTGCGCGTCTGCCCAGCATGCAGGCGCTCCGCCTTGCGGTAAGCACGCTCGACTAGTGCCAAGTCGGCCTTCGGATGGTTCGCGCGGATGATCTTGAAGAGCGGATCGAGGGCTGGTGTTTGCGGGCGGTTGGAACCAAAGCGGGCGATACGCTGGCGCATCTTGACCCGCTGCTGCTCGGGGGCGGCGGTCTTGCCAGGAAGGTTGCTGGGCTCGTTCCCGTCTGTCTCGGACTCGGGCACGATAAGTGCCCGTCGCGGCTCATGCGCGACGTGGCCTCTAGGCCCTGATGGCTTGGCATCTTGGGCAGGAGACGGCCAGACGGCCGCTCCGTGATCGCTCACAGCGCGTTCCTCCTCAGCAGGATGCCATTCTAGACACCAGCAGGCAGCAGGCGGCAGGCATCGCCGCCTGAACTGCCTAGCTTTGCAACTAGGTTGCGGACTTAGCTGTGAGAGCGATCATCAGCGCTTGTGCGGCGGCCATTGATCTGCGGCGCGCGGCTAGCTGCTAGTAGCGCGACTGCCCCACTCGATTCCGTCGATTGGCGCTGATCGTCTCCTGCTCAACTTCCTCAGCCGCGTGACGTACCACAACGACCTGGTCCCCCGCCTCAAGATGCGCGACGGTGGGGTCGTAGAAGCGGCGCAGCGTCTTGTTGCGGACCACAGCGATGACGCGTTCTCCCTCGACTTCACTTGGAGAGCGGCCGATCTCCTCCTTGGTCACAGGCCGTTCCGCTACCTCCAGGCCCTCGTTGCTCGACAGTAAGTCCTCGATGATCGCGCCCAAGTTGGGACTGACCGCAGACAGCCCAAGAACCCTTCCTACTGCTTCGGAGGATGTCACTACAGCGTTGGCACCTGACTGGCGCAGCAGCGAAGCGTTGGCATCCTCACGTACTGCTACCACTACATGCGCGCTGGGATTCAGCTGCCGGACCGTAAGCATGACCAAGATGGCTGAGTCATCGCGGTCGACGGTGATCAGGACCTCCCGGGCCTTGGAGATCTCGGCGCGACGCAAGATGTCCCGCCGGGTGGCATCACCTTCGATGGCGGCGTACCCACGGATGTTGGCATCGGTAATGGCTGATGGCCGGCTGTCGATGACGACCACCTGCCCGGCATCGGCGCCAGTGTTTAGAAGAGTTTCGACGGCACTCTTGCCCTTGGTGCCAAAGCCGACCACGACGACGTGATTGCGCATCCGTTTCCTCCAGCGTGCGTCTTTGAAGATGCGACGGCCGTGGTGCGCCAGCACCTCGAGGGTCGTTCCGACCAACAACACCAGGAACGCCAGCCGCAAGGGGGTAATAATGATCGCGCTGATGACTCGGGCATGGGGAGCTACCGGAGTGATATCCCCATAGCCCGTTGTCGTGAGCGTCACCGTCGCGTAATAGACCGCATCAATGAGACTGACTTGACCGTCGTAATTGTCGGTGTATGAATCCCGGTCGATCCATACGATCACGACCACAATCAGTAACAGCAGAACCGCCAGCAGACCACGCTTGAGCAACTCGAGCGCCGGTGATGTACCACGGGCAGGCAGGCTGACCAGCGCCTCATTCGACCAGGACCGACTCGACCCGTCCCGGCGGCGCGCCGACTCGGTAAGGCTCATGTGCCTACTTCTTCCGCTGACTACGCGGTTTGTTCTGCGGCTGGGGACGCTTTGCCGCCCCCTCGCGATGTGCGCCCTCCCGATGGGATCGTACGTCCGGCTTCATGCTCACCTCGACAGAGCCGACACGTTTGGCGCCGTTCCCCACAGCGGAGCTGGCCTGCTCCAGTTCTGCGTTGCTCGGTTCGAGGCCCTCGGCAGCCTCTGGTTGAGAAGCCTCCGGGCTGGGAATCGGCGTGGATGAGGCAGGCGCAGATGAGGCAGGCGCGGCCACCCGCTCCTTTTGAGCCTCCTTGGCACGTCGTGCTCGGACCCGCGCCGACAGCTTCTTCATATCGGGCTCGCGCTCCTTCATCTGAGCCAGGAGCGGTGTCGCGATGAAGATCGAAGAGTACGCGCCCGACACCATGCCGACGAAAAGCGCCAGTGCGAGGTCTTTCAGCGGTCCCTCGCCCAAGATCACGGCTCCGGTAAACAGCAGCGCGACCACCGGCAGCACTCCGATGATGGTGGTGTTGATGGATCGAACAAGTACCTGGTTAACGGCGAGATTGGCAGCCTCTGAGTAGGTCCGTGTGGTGCTGGAGCGTATATCGCGGACATTCTCACGCACCTTGTCGAACACCACCACGGTGTCGTAGAGGGAGTAGCCAAGGATCGTCAGCACGCCGATCAAAGTGGCTGGTGTCACGGTAAAACCGACGAGGGCATAAATGCCAATAGTCAAGATCAGGTCGTGCCCCAGCGCGATCAATGCCGCGGCCGACATCTTGGCGTCTCGGAAGTAGATTCCAATGACGAGCGCGACCAATGTCAGAAACACTGCTAAGGCAATCAGCGCTCGCTCGGTGATCTGGCCGCCCCAGGAGGCGCCAATCAGGTTGTAGGCCACCTGGTCAGGCGGGATGCCGACCTCGTTGGCGATCGCGGTCCGTACCTTCGGCACTTCTTCGGTCGGGTCCAGCGTGCGGGTCTGCACCCTTATCTGGTTATTGCCAATGGCGTTGACCGTCGAATCATCCAGATCCGGCACACCGGAATTCCGGAGCGCGTCTTTCATCGAGTCAACGCTCTGCGCATTGACGGTGGTTGCCGCTTTGAAGTCTGCGCCGCCTTTGAATTCGATGCCGAAGTCCAATCCTCGCAATGCCAGCGCAAGAATCGAGACCCCGAGCAAGATTGCCGAAACGATGTACCACCGGCGGCGCTGCCCAATGAAGTCGTAGGAGACCTCGCCGGTATAAAGGCGGTGGCCGATTACGCTCAGCTTCGACATCAGGCCCCCTCCTCGCTCACCGCTGGACGCGCCACGGCCGGCCGACGAGAACGGGAACCGGGCAAAGCCTGAACGCCAAGGTGCCCTGGATCCAGGCCGGAGAGCACGTGGCCGCCACCATAGAACTTGGTCCGCGCCAACAGTGTCATCAGCGGTTTAGTGAAGAGGAAGACCACCGCAACATCGATCAGCGTGGTGAGGCCAAGTGTGAAGGCGAATCCTTTTACTGCTCCGATTGCCAGCACGAACAACACCAGCGCCGAGAGTAGGGAGACTGCGTCCGCGATGAGGATGGTCTGCCGGGCCCGCCGCCAGCCGGTTTCTACTGCGGTACGCAGACTGCGACCATCGCGTACCTCATCCCGGATGCGCTCAAAGAAGATGACGAAACTGTCTGCGGTAATGCCGATGGCGACAATGGCGCCCGCGATGCCGGGAAGGTTCAGGGCAAAACCGACTGAGCTGCCGAGCAGCACCATGCTGGCGTAGGTGATGACCGCGCCGATAGCGAGTGAGGCAACTACAACGATGCCGAGGCCGCGGTAGTACAAGAAGCAATACCCGACAACGAGTGCCAGGCCGATGATGCCTGCGATGATGCCGGCTCGCAGCTGCTCGCCGCCAAGGGTGGCCGAGACGTTGTTCACTTCGGAGACGTCGAACGCCAGTGGCAGGGCACCGTACTTCAAAACGTTTGCCAGCTCGGTGGCGCTTCTCTGGGTGAAGTTGCCAGAGATTTCCGCTCGCCCGCCGGGGATGGGCTCATTGACCGTTGGAGCCGAGATCGAGACGCCGTCCAGAACGATGGCGAAGCGGTTCTCCGGCTCGGTCTTCTGGGACAGCTCGCGCGTGGCCGCTTCAAAAGCGGCTGAACCTTCGGAGTTGAACTCCAGGTTGACCACCCAGTTGACACTGTTCTGCGGAATGCCGGCGACGGCGGTCGCCAACTGGTTGCCCTCGATCAGCGTTGGACCGAGCAGGTACTTCTCGGTCTTTTCCTGACTGCAGGCAAACAGGCCCTGGTCGGCGACCTCGGTGACCTTCGTCTCGCAGGTGAACTCGGCGAACGCCGACTGACATGCTTCGGATGGCTGCCAGGTCAGCGCCTGGTCTGGCGGAGTTCCCTTGCCGTCGGCTGGTACGCATGCCTTGTCCAGCGGGACAGGTGGCGCCGTCGGCAGGGCTGGCAGCGGCTTGTTATTGCCGGTACTGCTGGCGCTGGGTTCGGGAGCCTTGGCGGTTTCGGACCCTCCGCCGGCAGTGGGCTCACCCGTTGGTGGGGCGGTTGCTCCTTGTGTCGGCTCGGCTGACGGAATGGGCGTCGGCGCGGCCGGCGGCTGCACCTGCTCGGCCGCGTAAACCGCTCGGAATCGCAGCACCGCCGTCTGGCCGACCAGCCGTACCAGCTCGTCTTGCTGCACGTTGGGCACAGTCACGATGATCTGGTTGTCGCCGGAGGTCGTGACCTCCGATTCGCCAACGCCGAGACTGTCGACACGGCTTTGGATGATGGTCTTGGCGAGCTGCAGGCTGTTGGGATCTACGGTCCCGGAGCCCGTAGTGTTCTTGGCGGTCAGCGTAATGGTGGTGCCGCCCCTGAGGTCGAGCCCAAGCTTCGGGGTCCAGTTCCCACTGACCGCAAGCAGGGTGATCAGTCCTGCGACCAGCACCGCCAAAACAATCAGGATGCGGCCAGGGTGACCAGTCGTGGTTGCCACTCGCGTATGTGTCCTAGTGGGTTACTAGCTGTTCTTGCAGAAAGCTCAGTCGGCGGTCTGCTGCTTGGAGTTCCTGGTTGTCGGGGACTCCGGCTCGGCGGCAGGCTCGGTGCCAGCTGCCGTTGTTGGCTCCTCTGCGGGCCGCTCAGCCTGGAGTTCTGGCTCCACTGTGGCCGCGTCCTCGAGAACCGCCGCATCGGAGTCCAGCGCCTCTTCCTCCTCCAGATTGTCTTCATCTGCGGCTGTGACAATCCTGCTAACCGCCTGTTTGAGCACTGTGAGCTCAGCGCCAGGCGAAATCTCAAGTACGACCTGCCTCGATCCCACCGAGACAACGGTGCCGAATAGTCCGCTGGCCAACATCACTCTGTCGCCGGGGCTAAGCGCGTTCATCGTCTGTTGCATTGCTTGCTGGCGCTTGCGTTGTGGCCGCATGATCAAGAAGTAGAAGGCCAGCACTAATAAGGCGATAAAGATCAGGGTCGAGTATTGCTGCATCGCTCCGGCATCCATAGCGGGGTGCTGCGCAGCTTTGCGCAGTACCGAACGGTTTGTGAATTTGTTGTGCGAGTTGTTGGTGCTGGGGCTAAAGGCACCGACCGCCGTACTCTACCTAGTCTGCGCCCAAAACCGGCATTGCTCAGGTGAAGAGATCTCCTCCGACTTCGGCACCGAGTGGCGAACTGGGCGCCGCCAAGCCAAGATGGCGCCAAGCGGCTGGCGTTGCCACCCGGCCACGCTGAGTTCGCATCAAGAAGCCTTGCCGGACCAGGAAGGGTTCGGCGATCTCTTCAACGGTCTCGCGCTCCTCGCCAACTGCAATAGCTAACGTGGACAGTCCGACTGGACCGCCGCCGAATCGGCGGCACATAGCGTCGAGTACCGAGCGGTCCAGCCGATCGAGGCCAAGCTCGTCCACCTCGTAAAGCTCCAAAGCGTCCTGGGCGATCTGGAGTGTCACCCGACCATCTGCCCGGACCTGGGCGTAGTCACGCACCCGGCGGAGCAGGCGGTTGACAATGCGCGGAGTACCGCGGGAGCGGCGTGCGATCTCCGCGGCGCCTGTGGGCTCTAGCGGAACCCTGAGGAGTTCGGCGGAGCGGTGCACGATGTGCTCAAGCGCCGCAGCGTCATAAAAGTCGAGCTGAGCGGTGAAGCCAAAGCGATCGCGCAACGGGCCTGGCAGCAGCCCGGCCCGTGTGGTCGCGCCAACCAAAGTGAACCGCGGGATGTCCAGTGGAATGGCAGTCGCTCCAGGACCCTTGCCAACCACCACGTCAACTCGAAAATCCTCCATCGCGAGATAGAGCATCTCCTCGGCGGGACGCGACATGCGGTGTATCTCGTCGAGAAAGAAAACCTCGCCCTCCACCAGCCCGGACAAGATGGCTGCGAGGTCACCGGCATGCTGGATGGCCGGCCCGCTGGATATCCGCAGCGGCGCATTCATCTCGCTGGCAATGATCATTGCGAGGGTGGTCTTGCCGAGGCCCGGTGGTCCGGAAAGCAGGACATGGTCTGGCACGCCGCCACGCTGCCGGGCTGCTTCGAGAACTAAACCGAGCTGATCGCTGACTCGCGGCTGACCCTCGAAGTCGACCAGGGTGCTGGGGCGGAGCATCGACTCGGCGGCTCGCTCGGCGGGATCGGCGTAAGGACGTACCAGCGCGGCGAGCTCATCGTCGCTGATTTGGCTCACTGTCGTTCCTCTACCTTCGCGCCAAGGTCTGCAGTGCGGCTCGCATGAGGACGGCGATATTGATCTGCGGGTCTTCACGTGCCAGCTGCTCGACCTCGTCACAGGCGGCAGCGGCGTCTTTCGCCGACCAGCCCAGGCCCTGGAGTCCCTGCATAACTTGCCCGCGCCAAGCTGCGGGGGTTGGCGGCCCGGCAGCCGGTAGTGAATCCTCAAGCTGGACGACGGTGTTGATTTTGTCCTTGAGCTCGATGACGATGCGTTGGGCGCCCTTGCGACCAATGCCGGGCACCTTGCATAGCTGGACTAGGTTTTCGGTGGCAATCGCTCTGCGTAGCTCTTCAGGGGTAAGCACAGCGAGCGCTGTTTGCGCCAGCTTGGGTCCGACTCCGGCCGCCGTCAGCAGTAGCTCGAAGAATTCCCTCTCGTCGGTGGAGGCGAAGCCGTACAGCGTAAGAGAGTCCTCTCGGACAACAAGTGACGTCGCCAGGGTTGCGCGCTGACCCAGCCGAAGTCCTGCCACCGTGTTAGGACTGCAAACCGCCTGAACCCCGAAGCCACCAACTTCGATGATCGCCGATGTGGGACCAACCTGAGCGACTACACCGGTTAGCTGGGCGATCATTCCTGCCCCCTCGAGGGCGGCGGCGCGGTTCTACCAAAGGCACCTCGTCGGCGGCGCGCCGGATGACTGGCCGCAGCCTCCACAGCTGCATTCAGCCGCGCTGTCGTGCCACCCCGCCATACATGGCAGATGGCGAGTGCGAGGGCATCGGCCGCATCGGCCGGTTCTGGCACATCCTCGAGCTTGAGGATCTTGGTCACCATGGCACCTACCTGTTCCTTGGTGGCGCGGCCGGACCCGGTGATGGACGCTTTGACTTCGCTGGGTGTATGCAGGCTCACCGGGATCGCGTGCCGGGCAGCCACCAGCATCGCCACTCCGGCGGCTTGGGCAGTGCCCATGACGGTCTGCACATTGTGCTGGGCAAAGACCCGTTCAATAGCGACCGCCGTGGGCCGGTAACGCGCAATCCAGGCCTCGATCGTCTCTTCGATGGCAACAAGGCGGCGTGCGACATCCAGATCCGATGCAGTGTGCAGGACATCGACGGCAACCAGCAGCGGCTGGCGCCCCGGAACGCCGTCGACCACGCCCAGACCGCATCTGGTCAGGCCCGGGTCGATCCCCAGCACCCGCATGCGTGCCCCTAGCTGCCGCGTGACCGGATCGCCCACGCGATCCCCCTTGCCCTGGAATAAACGAACAGATGTTCGGCAGCCTATGTGGCTCTCCTGACGTTAGCGACCGCGACACGCTGTCCGTTCGCAACTAGTGTTGCAGCCGCGCTGCTTTGTCGACGGCGGGTGTCCCGAACTGTCAAAGAGCTGAGCGGAGTCTGTCACGCCAGCACGATGGCAGTGCCGTCGCGAGAACCGGAGGATCGAGATGACCGTACCTGCCCGTCCGCCGTTCGACGCTGAGCTGAAATCCGCACTTGATGCAGTGCCTGGATTCTTCACCACGCTCAAGCCAGATTCCATTGCCGAATTCCGAGCGGCGACTTCCCATCCACCGTCGCTCGATGACGTCATCGCCGGGCGGCCGGTCGAGGTCAGCGACAACGCGGTGATCGGTCACGGTGGCGGCGAGATCGTCGTCTCGGTGCTGCGGCGCAGTGGCCACGAGAGTGCGACGGGTCCGGGCGTATACCTCATACACGGTGGCGGCATGGTCGGCGGGAGCCGATGGGCGGTGGCACCGATGCTGGTCGAGTGGGTCGCCGAGTACGGCGCCGTCGCGGCCGCCGTTGACTACCGTCTGGCACCCCAGTTCCCCGACCCGGTGCCCGTTGAGGACTGTTACGCGGGTTTCGAGTGGTTCGCCGGCCAGGGTGATGTGTTCGGCTTTGACCCACGACGAGTGCTCATCGGGGGGCCGAGCGCCGGCGGAGGGCTTAGCGTCGGGACGACGCTGCTCGCCCGTGATCGCGGTACGCCGATGCCGGCCGCGATGCTGCTCATGTGGCCAATGCTCGACGATCGGAACGAGACCGTCTCAGCGCAGCAGATCGACGGCGTAGGTATCTGGGATCGCACCAGCAACGAGACCGGATGGACCGCACTGCTCGGTGATCGTCGGGGCACCGCCGGCGTGTCGAGCTATGCGGCGCCGGCACGTGCAACCGATCTGTCGGGCTTGCCGCCGGCCTACATCGAAGCGGGCAGCGCCGAGGTGTTACGCGACGAGGCCGTCGCCCTCGCGAGCAGGATCTGGCAGGTGGGCGGCAGCGCCGATCTGCACATTTGGGCTGGCGGCTTCCACGGGTTCCAGACGATCGTGCCGACAGCGGCGGTGTCGCAGAGAGCGGTGCAGACACGGGAGTCCTGGGTGCGCCGCGTATTGGCGCCTGACCCCGGCGTCAGGGCTTAGCTGATGCGAGCCAGCACCTCATCTGAGGCGTCGAAGTTGGCGTATACGTTCTGGACGTCGTCGGAGTCCTCGAGCGCGTCGATGATCTTCATCAATTTCTCCGCTGTCGCCGCATCGACCTCCTGGGTGTACTGCGGCACAAAAGAGACCTCGGCCGACTCGTAGTCGAATCCCGCTTCCTGCACTGCGGTGCGTACCGCCACGGTGTTGCTTGCTTCGGTGATGATCTCGAAGCTGTCACCAAGATCGTTGATCTCTTCCGGGTCGGCATCCAATGTGGCCTCGAGAAGATCATCTTCGGTGATATTGCGACCGTCCTGCTGCTTGGCGACGATGACTACTCCCCTACGCGTGAACATCCGTGCGGTGGAGCCGGCGTCGGCCATACTCCCACCATTCCTCGTCACTGCGACTCGTACGTCGGAGGCAGAGCGGTTCCGGTTGTCCGTCAAGCACTCGATCAGCAGCGCAACCCCGGCCGGCCCGTAGGCCTCGTACATCAACGTCTCGTAGTCCGCACCGCCGCCTTCCGCTCCGGAACCGCGCTTGATTGCACGGTCGATGTTGTCGTTGGGTACCGAGCTCTTCTTTGCCTTCTGGATTGCGTCGTACAGGGTTGGATTTCCGGCCGCGTCGCCACCGCCGACTCGAGCCGCCACCTCGATGTTCTTGATCAGCTTGGCGAACAGCTTGCCGCGGCGAGCATCGACGACAGCCTTCTTGTGCTTGGTCGTAGCCCACTTGGAGTGACCGGACATATGCGAAATCTTATGCCGACGTCAGCGGCGCCAGATGTGCAGTTCGGGCAGCTTGCCACCCTTGACCGGCGGATCGCTTTGCTGCCAGATGCGCCGCCAGCTGGCGGCTGGCGCCTCCGGTACGGACACGATGCCGCGTTGGATCTTCCACCATGAGGCAGCATCCTCAGCCAGGAGCTGCTTGACCGCCTCAGAGATTTTAGCCGCGAGCTCGGTTGCCTCCTCAGCCAGCCCAGGCAGGATCGGCGATCCGTACCGCACGCTCACTCGGGGACGTCCCGGGACCGGCCAGTAGCTTCCCCGCGGCATCGCCGCGTACGTTCCAAGAATCCCGACCGGAACTACCGGAACCTGACACTCGACGGCCAGTTGCGCAGCCCCAAGCCGAAACGGACGCACGAACCCGTCGCTGGACCGAGTGCCCTCAGGGAAGATCACTACACTCCAGCCCTTGGCCAGCAACTTGGCAGGTGTAGTCGTCAATGCGTCGCCTTGCTCGATCGGGAAGGCCCCGATCGGAAAAGCATTGAAGGCAATCGCAGAAGCACTTGTCCGCACCCAGCTTTCGAAGAAATACTCACTAGCGACCCCCACTGCGGTACGGCGGCGGCGATTGGCAGGCAGTGTCGACACCAGCACGGCCGTGTCCAGATGCGAGGCGTGGTTGGCCACGATCAAGGCCGGCCCATTGAGCTGGCCAAGCTCATCGAGTCCATACACCTCTACCGCCAACTCGTTTTGCACCACATTCTTGACGCCCGCGACCTGGACAAACTCCCGAAGCGCACGTATCGGGGCCAACCGTGCCCAACCGGTCCGCCTCGCCGGCCGACCGTTTCTCATTTCACGTCAACCAAGATCTGCGGTGGGGCATGCAGATAGCTGATCGAGGGCGTATGACCGACCGTTGATGCCACGATCTCAAGGGCATCGCCAAGTGTGGACGCGGCACGAAAGCCCAACCGGGCTGCGCTCTCCCGATCCGCACCAACCCAGACGATGTCGCTGCAGTGCTGCTTGGCTGCCGCGATCTGGTACCACAGGTGCATCGGATGCACGCCGTGGAACGCCTGGCTGGTGCGGTACAGATGGACGTACCAGGAGTCGCTGGCGAACTTTTCTTCATAGTCGGCCGAGATCGGTTCCGGAGCGGTCGTAACGGTGAGTACCTCTGCGAAGAAGTCAACATAAGACGGATGGTGCAGCGGTGAGAACTCGGCCTGGAGCGGGTGGTAAACGATCAAAGCGCCGCCGGGGCGTACGAACGGCGTGCCGGTGTGTGAGCCGAAGCTGGCCGCAAGGCCGCTCCAGGCAGCCAGGATCGGGTTGATCACAGAGTCGAGACTGTAGGGCGTCTGAGCGCCCACTCCCAGGACACCGACATCGGCAGGCGCAGGCACTTCGACCAGCTGCTGCGCCGTTACCTGAGCTGAGCTGATCTTTTGTACCGCGGCAGGCGCACCGGCTGTGATCAATGTGGCGTGGTAATCGGCTTCAGTCCGATTCAACAGCCGCCGGCGAACGCGTTGCGGTGTCCATTCCAGCCCACGGCTTATGGCAAACCAGGTCGCCCTGTCCCTCAAGCTCCACTCCCATTCGCGTTCAGCCAGAAACTCCATGGGTGAAGCAAAAACGTCGTTATCCAACACGGCATCAATCTCGAAGACAGGTACCGCAGCCGAGACCAGACCAGAAAGCTCAGCCGCAGCCGCATCGCTGCCCTGGGATCGCAGCCCGGACAGTTGGCGGATCGTAGCGGTTGAACCCAGGCCAGCGGCGATCTCTGCTGCGCCTCGGCGGCGCGCCGAATCAGCCAGATGTACGAAGATCAGCAAGTCCGAGCCGGCGGCACGGGCATTCAGGGCGACATCACCAGCGGCCGTACTCCCGATGGAGACCAGGTTGTCGGCATCCTCGGCGTCGTGATTGGTCAGCAAGCCATCGGCGTAGAACGACCGAAAGACCCGCTCCCCTACGATGCGCTCGAGTTCGTCGGAGGTCATCCGGCGGTTCAACCCATTGGCACTGAGCAGCGCGACGTCATCCACCCCGGCCTCGGCCGCCCGGGTCAAGACGGCCTCAATCACCTTGCCGCGGATGTCGGGTTGTCGCATCTTCGGAGTCGGAGTGCCTATGTCATCGAACGCGATCGTCAACCGCATCGTCGGTTGCAGCAACGCTGACAGCGGTTCTAACTGCAGCGGTGCATCAAGTGCGGTATTGATCGCCTCACCTAGGTCCGGGACTCGAGGAAGGGACTCCACGGGATAGATCACCCGGGTACCTAGGGGAAACTTCTCGAGCCGAAAACGATCACCATCCGGCACCAAAAGTGGCGGGGTGCGCTCATCGACCTCAAGGACGAAACCGGGTCTGCCCATCTACCAATCTCCTTACTTCGGCAGCGCCCAGCGCGGCATGATGGGCTTGATCTTCCACTCCACCACTGACCACTGGTTACGCGTTGCGGCCCGCATCAAGGCAATATCGGGACTAACCGCCACGGCGTTGCCTACGGTTTCCAACATCGGCAGATCCGAATGTGAGTCCGCATAGGCAAAGCTACGGTCCAAGTCGATGCCATGTTGGGTCGCGTAGTGCTTCAGCCATGCGGCTCGAGACTCCCCCACCACCGGTGGGCCGGTGAGAAATCCGGTACAGCGGCCGTCTTCATCAACACCAAGATCGGCGGCAACGATGACATCGAACAGCGGCTGGATCGGCCGGGTCAGCGGTCGCACCACTCCGGTTATCAAAATCGTCGTGTGACCAGCGACCCGGTGCTCCCGAATCCTGCGAACCGCCTCCGGGGAAAGCCTGCTCAAGATCTGCGGCGCCATTGCTGTGTCGACGAAACGCTCCAAGGCGGCGAGGTCAGCGCCGCGATAGCGACGGTAGACCGCTCGCAGGAATTTGGCGCGATCTCGTTGCTCGGCCCGCAGATACGACGGAAGGCGGCGGATGACCTGGCCCACCTCTGCTAGCTGCTGAGTGCGAGTTAGCTCTGGCAATCGCGCCCATAGGTACTGCTCGATCACATTGGTCGACATGATCGTGCCGTCTAGGTCGAAGATCGCGAGCGCTGCGGAACCGGTGGTGTCGGAGTCCAAGTCCTTCATCGTGGTCGGCCGGTTGCCGCGCTTGCCTCGGATCGCATCCATCCGGCGTACGGGTGCACTGATCGATGGGCAGTGCACTTCTTGAATGTAGATCTTCCAGTCGAAGACTGCGGTATCGAAAGCGAAGCTTGCTTGATCATCGGGGTGCAGGGCACGGGTAAGGGCAAGCGTGTTGTCGTCGACGAAGTGCAGCTCGGATTGCGCGTACTCCTTGTAGAGCGTGTGATAGCGCCGTAAGAAGTCCAGTCGGACACCGGTGCGGTCCAAGTCCTTGGCGATCTTGCGTGTCCTATCTGAACGCGGTGCCCTGGACACTACGCGTTCGGCCAGCTTGTGAGCACGCTCCGAGGTAGACATCAGCCGCTCAATTGACGAACCTCCGGGGAACTTCCACTGCGGCAGCCGGGCCGCGCCGCGCGGACCGCCCTCGAAGGGATGCTCCAGGAAATAGGCGCGGATGTAGTCGTAGAGGTTCTTGAAGGTCAGTGGGTTCCGAGCGCCTGAGTTGACGTGGTAGTACTCCGGCGTTCCGATCTCGGGTCGGGTCGCGCACACCGCGAGGATGGCGTTCACCACATGATCGCAGGGCACGATGTCAACGACCGCTTCCGGCGTCGCAGGGAACTCCGGAAGCTCACCTCGCCCGTACGCCAAGATCAATGGCTCGGCCATCTTGAAGCCCTCGATCCAGCCGGGATAAGGATGCAGCCACGAGGACTCGACGATCGCGGGCCGGACGATCGAGACGTGCAGATCACGGCACATATCGGCGACTACCCGCTCGCCGAGGGCCTTGGTGAAGGTATACACATCGGTCCAGCCCAGCGAGCGGGCTCGTTCGGTGCCCGCCTTCACAAGCTCCGCTTCGACCCAGGCAATACGGCGCCGCTCCGTGTCCGCTGCGGTGGTCAGGAAGCCCGCCTGTCGATGTTGGCGCTCAGCCTCCTTCCGGAATTTCGCCAGCTGAACCGAGGTACGAGACTCCTCTTCAATCAGGTCTCGCATGGCGATACCGGCGGCGGCCTCGGTGTCGTAATCTATGTCGTGAAATTGCGGCGCTTCAGGGATCGCGCCACGGCGGCGGCCCGCTGTATATGCGGTGGAGATGTGCACGTAGTGCGGCACCTTGAGCCACTTGCCATGATCATCGGTCACTGCCTCAACCATGCGGTCGAGCAACGCCTTGGTGCCGATCACGTTCGTGGTAAATGCCTGATCGATCGGTGGGTCGAAGGAGACGTCGCCTGCGCAGTGCACCACAATGTCGAGGTCGACAGGCAACCGGGGCACATTCGGCAGATCGCCTTCGATGATCTCAATCCTGCTATCGAGAAGTTCCGCAGCTCCTCCGGCTGTCTCACGAAGCTCGGTGAAGATCGGCTTCTTGACAACAGCGATCATGCGGTCTCGTGCACTCGCTGACCCCTTCCTTCGGACCAGCACCGACGGTGTGGTCTGGGGAAGCTCGGTGAGGATCTTCCACAGCAACTGCTCGCCGATGAAACCGGTCACGCCGGTCATTACGATCTTTTTGTCAGTCAGCAAGTCACGTAGCCGGCCGGCAAGCCGTTGCACCTCGGAACGGCGAGCTTCTACTGGCACCGCGGCAGTCATACCCGGTTGCTCCCTCTCGTGCTGCTGAGCTGCGCGGCCACCAGAGCCTCCTCCAACGTGAAGCGTCCGAGGTAAAGCGCGGTGCCGATGATGGCACCTTCCACGCCGACCTCGACCATGTCTCGAAGCGCCAGAATGTCTTCCAGGTTGGAGATACCCCCGCTGGCGATCACCGGTTTGTCCGTTTCTTCACACACCTGCCGGAGCAGCTCCAGGTTCGGCCCATGCAGCATGCCGTCAGCCGAAACGTCAGTCACCACAAAGCGGGCACACCCTGCACTGTCCAGCCGATGCAAGGTCTGAAATAGATCACCGCCCTCGCGGGTCCAGCCACGCGCGGCGAGCTTTCTGCCTCTGACATCCAGCCCGACAGCGATCCGCTCACCAAATAGATCAATGATTTCTTCGCACCACTCCGGGCGCTCCAGTGCGGCGGTGCCAATGTTTACACGGGCACATTTCGTCTCCAAAGCTCGCTCCAGCGACTCATCGTCTCGGATGCCGCCGGACAACTCCACGTTGAGATGCAGATGGGAGGTGAGTTCGGCAATGATCTCGGCATTGTTGCCGCGTCCGAAGGCAGCATCCAAGTCAACCAAATGGATCCATTCGGCTCCCGCGTCCTGCCAGCGTTGCGCAGCAGCCCGCGGGTCTCCGAACCGCTTCTCCGACCCCGCGCGGCCTTGTACCAGCTGGACCGCCTGTCCTGCGGCGATATCGACCGCGGGTAGCAGCACGAGCCGGTCGATATCGCCTGGCGCCGCATGGGAAGGACTTGCCGAATGCACCAAAAGACCCTATCGCCCGTCCAGCGTTAGGCCGGACGCTTGGACTTCGGCAGCTTGGCCACAACGAGGTCGTAGGAGGTGTCGATCAGTTCTTTGATCTCCTCGGCAGGGATGGTGCCGTTCAGCTGGAAGGTGTTCCAGCCATGCTTGCCGATGTAGGCCATCTTGGACGCCGCACCCTGATAGCGGTCCAGCAGTAGGTCGGCAGTCTCACGATCGCCACATTTCAAACCGATCGCCGTCTGGTTATCAGCAGCGCCCAAGAAGGCAAAGATCTTGTCGCCAACCTTGACGACAACATCACCCTCCCAGGGCTCGTCTTGCCAGGCGCCCGGCTTGGCGAGGCAGTAGTCCAGCCACCGCGTGCTCCGTGACATGCGGAAAGCCTTTCATGCTCCTAAGGTCGCGACCCAGTTGCTGATCAAGCGACCGCCGGCGGCACCGGACTTCTCGGGATGGAACTGCGTCGACCACAGGGGGCCGTCCTCTACCGCGGCCACAAACCTGTCGCCGTCGTGGTCAGCCCAGGTGACTCGCCGTTCCGGGGCAGCTGGCATTTCGCGTACGCCGTAGCTGTGTACGAAGTAAAAGTGCTCTGATTCAACTCCGGCGAACATTCGGCTGCCCTCCGCCACGTCGATGGTGTTCCATCCCATGTGCGGCAGCCGCTCGGCATGTAACCGCTCCACCAAGCCTGGCCACATGCTGCAACCCTCGGCGCGGACGCCGTGCTCGATACCGGCCTCGAACAGCACCTGATGGCCGACGCAGATGGCTAACGTCGGCCCCCTACCTGCCATGCGCGCCGCAATGATCTCCGGCCCGCCAACAGCGGCCAAGCCCGTCATGCAGGCGGCGAATGCACCAACGCCGGGCACGACCAGTCCATCGGCGGCCGCAGCGCGCTCGGCATCGGAGGTCACGGTGACGTCTGCCCCGGTGCGGGCGATGGCGCGCTCGGCGGACCGAATGTTGCCTGAGCCGTAATCCAGGACGACAACGGTCGTCACAAGGCTCCCTTGGTGCTGGGTACACCTGTGACCCGTGGATCGAGGGCGATCGCATCTCTGAGCGCGCGGGCCAGGGCCTTGAACTGGCACTCGATGATGTGGTGCGGATCCCGACCAGAAATCACCGTTAGGTGCAAGCAGATCTGGGCATGGAAGGCGAATGTTTCCATAACGTGTCGGGTCAGTGAGCCGACAAATGGAACGCTGCCGGGAGCGCCGCTCCCTCCTGGCGAGCCACCGATCAGCACATACTCCTGCCCAGCCGGTTCCCCGCTGTGGACACAGTATGGTCGCCCGGACACGTCGACCACAGCCTGCGCCAACGCCTCGTCTAGCGGCACCAGCGCGCTTCCGAAGCGGCGAATCCCGCGCTTATCGCCAAGTGCGGATCGGATCGCCTGGCCTAGCACGATCGCGGTGTCCTCGACTGTGTGGTGAGCATCGATGTGCCAGTCGCCAGCACTCTCTACCTCGAGGTCAATCAGGGAATGCACGGCGAAGGCGGTCAGCATGTGGTCGAAGAAGCCGACTCCGGTCGAGATCTGAGCTCTGCCAGCGCCGTCGAGGTCGAGGCTGACCCTGACCTTGGATTCCGAAGTCTGCCGTTCCAGCGTTGCGGTACGGGACTGGGTCATGCAATCTCCTTTTTGATTGTTCCGCTCGCTACGCTCGCTCCACGCGGATCACGCTTGGCAGCCGCCTACTTCGTCGTCTTTCGGGGACCAAAAACGCGTCCCCTCACTCCTCCTCAGCACGGCGGCGCGCGATCCGTGTCCGATTCAGTGTTGAGCACTGCGACAAGTGCCTCCTTAAAGGCCTGCATCTCCGAGGGAGTGCCGGCCGATACCCGTAGCCAGCCTTCAGGCCCGGTTTCCCTAATCAAAACGCCGTGGTCCAGCAGCGCCTGCCACACGGCATGCCGGTCGGCAAACCGCCCGAAGAGGACGAAGTTGGCATCTGATTCGGCAACCAGCAGTCCTTGGGCGGTGAGCCATTCCGCCAGGTCATCGCGGGCCTGGCAGAGCTGGTCGACCTTGGCCAACATCTCGGGCGCATGTGCCAGGGCGACCCTGGCTGCGGCTTGGGTAAGCGCCGACAAGTGGTAGGGCAGCCGTACGATGCGCAGCGCCTCGACGAATGCCGGGGCTGCGGCCAGATAGCCCAGCCGACCGGCTGCGAAGGCAAACGCCTTGGACATAGTCCGGCTGACTGCCAGACGCGGGTAGTCAGGGAGCAGCTCAAGCGCGCTCGGTGTGCCAGCCCGTGCGAACTCGTAATAGGCCTCATCGATGACGACAACACCCGGCGCCACGTCACAGATGGCCCGAAGGGTGTCCAAGTTGACGGCAGTCCCGGTTGGATTGTTTGGACTGGTGATCAGGACCACGTCCGGCCGGATTTGCCCAACTGCCGCGCGGGCGGCATTTGGGTCGATAGTGAAGTCATCACGGCGGGGGACCGTGTGCCATTCGCTATGCGTATCGCGGGCGTATTCGGGATACATCGAGTATGTCGGCGTGAACGACAACACCCGCCGTTCTGGCCCGGCGAAGGCCAATAGCACGTGCAACATCACCTCATTGCTGCCATTAGCAGCCCAGATCTGGTCGGCGGTCAACCCGTGACCGAGGTACCCGGCCAGGTCGGTACGCAACCCAATGGCGTCACGCTCCGGATATCGGTTCATCGACCTGCCGGCCTCCGCAACAGCAGCAGCGATCTTGTTGATCACCTGCTCACTGGGCGGGTAGGGATTCTCGTTGACGTTGAGGCAGACCGGAACGTCCAGCTGGGGCGCTCCGTACGGCTTCTGACCAACCAGCTCCGGTCGCAACGGAAGCTCATCGAGCGTCGGACTAGCTCCCTTATTCGCCACTGCCCGCGAGTTCAACGTGTGCGTGTCGATGGGAAGAACCTCCGAGCGATGGCGGCGCCGTGAGCCGGCAGATCCTCGGCATCAGCGAATACCTCAACCTTCCGCGCCACCTCTTCGAAGGCATTCTGGGTGTAGCTGACGACATGCATCATCTTGAGAAAGCTACGCACGTTCAGCCCTGAGGAGTGGCACGCGCACCGACCTGTTGGTAGTACGTGGGTACTGCCGGCGCAGTAGTCCCCCAGCGATACTGGCGACCAAGGTCCGACGAAGACCGCGCCGGCATTGGTGATCATGGACGCAACCCGCTCCGCATCGGCAGTCTGGATCTCGAGGTGTTCGGCCGCGTAGCCATTGGCTACCTCGATGGCTTGCTGGATGTCGTCCACCATCACAATGGCCGATTGCCGTCCCGCCAAGGACTGAACGATGCGTTCCACATGTTTGGTGGAGGGAACCTGTGCCGACAGTTCAGCCTGGGTGCCCTCGGCCAGCTCGTCGGAATCGGTGATCAACACCGCCGCCGCGAGCGGGTCGTGCTCGGCCTGGGAAATGAGGTCGGCAGCCACATGGACTGGATCGGCGGTGGCGTCGGCGAGCACGGCGATCTCGGTCGGGCCGGCCTCGGAATCGATGCTGACCCGACCCTTGAGCAACCGCTTCGCCGCGACGACGTAGATGTTGCCTGGGCCGGTGATCAAGTCGACCTGCCGGCATAGGTCTGGGACGCCGTAGGCAAACATGGCGATCGCTTGCGCACCACCGACCGCATAGACCTCATCGACGCCGAGGATGTGACACAGCGCCAGGATATTGGGATGCGGCAGGCCGCCGAATTCGATCTGCGGCGGCGAGGCGAGCGCGATGGAAGGTACTCCGGCGACCTTGGCCGGCACTACGTTCATGATCACGCTCGAGGCCAGCGGCGCCAACCCGCCGGGGACATACAAGCCGACCCGGCCGATTGGAATCATGCGGCGGCGAATTACCGCGCCGGGAGCGACACTTACCTCACCGCCCGTGTCGCCGAGCTCGGTCTCGCAGACCCGGCGGCGCCGCTCGATCGCGGTTGCGAAGGCCTTTCGAAGGTCGGGATGCAGCCGTGCTGCAGCGTTTTCCAGGGCCGTGCTTGGTACCCGAAACGTCGTGGGTAGCACTCGATCGAAACGCATCGAGTAGTCCGCCAGAGCTGCCGCGCCGCGACGCGCGACATCTTCGCAAATCGGCCGCACAATGGCTGTCGCGGCGGCCACGTCGAAATCGGCCCGAGGCACAATGCCGGCGTAATCCAGCCGCTCACCGGCCGTCCGCCGGCCGCGAAGGTTGATCACCCGAAGCACGGGGAGATTCTACGGCCCGAGAGCCTTGCGCCGACCGATAATCAATTGCCGGTCTGGGCGGCAGATTAATATTCTCACCCGGCGGAGTGCTGTTCAGTTGAGGAGGTTCATGGAAGAGCCGCTGCCAGAACGCGGCGCGATCCTACGGGCCGCGATCGGCATCGGTCTTTATGCCATGGCTTTCGGCGCCTCCTTCGCCGCGATCTCCGTCGGTTCCGGATTGAGTCTGCCGCAGACCATGGTGCTGAGCCTGGTGATGTTCACCGGTGCATCCCAGTTCGCTTTCGTCGGCGTAGCGGCAACGGGTGGTTCGCCGCTGGCGGCAGTACCGGCGGCTCTGCTGCTCGGGGTTCGCAACGCCTTCTATGGCGTGCCTGTTTCGGAGATCTTGCACCCTCGCGGACTTGCCAGAATCTGGACCGCACATTTCGTGATCGATGAGACGACCGCGATGGCCATCAGTCAAGCAACCGCTCGGGCGCGCCGCTTTGCGTTCTGGGCCACCGGACTGATCTTGTTCACGCTCTGGCAACTGGGCAGCCTGGCCGGGGCCCTCGTTGGCCGAGCAGTCGACCCCGCCGCGGTTGGGCTCGATGCTGCAGCCCCGGCCGTCTTCTTGGCTCTGCTCTGGCCGTCGCTGCGACGCCGTGAGGCGCGCTGGGTCGCGTTAGGCGGCGTCGTCGTAGCGCTGGCATTGCTGCCGGTGGCTCCGCCCGGCATTCCGGTGGTGGCTGCGGCTGGTGTAGCGCTGGTTGCCGGTCTGCGCCGAACTCGGGAAGGTGCTGAACAGATCCAGGATCAGGAACGCACATGACCCCGCTGTGGCTGGCCATCATCATCGCGGCAGTCGGCTGCTATCTACTGAAGCTGGCCGGAGTCTCTTTACCTGAATCGATGTTGAACCATCCCAAGGTGCAGCGAGTTGCGGGATTCCTGCCTATCGCAATGCTCGCTGCGTTAGTCGCGGTGGAGCTTTTCGATGGTGGCGGCAGATACTCGCTGGATTGGGCAGTCATGGCCGGTGTTGCCGCAGGGGTCATCGCTCTGCTGCTACGACGCGGCTTCCTGGTGGTGTTCTTGATCGCAATCTCTGTGACAGCCTTATTGCGGCTGATCACCTAAGCGGGTACGCCGACGCAGCAATGGGCGCGGCTCGTCCTCATCGCGGCCCAGCGAGGAACCCAGTAGCACCGGAATGACCGCGAAGAACGGCCAGGTGAGCAGGGACGCACGAGCCCGCAGCGTCAGCGGGATGGGCACCAGCTGTCCTGGTTGAGCCGCTGCGAGCCGAGCCGAGAAGTCACCGGGGCCCAGCCGGTAGCCGACCAGCCAGCAGGTGAGCGCCGCTGCCACAGCGCACACCAGCACCACCAGCACCACAGTCCAGCCGATGCTGCGCAACCAGCGCCAGGCCGCCAGACCAATCAGCAGTCCGACAACCAGGCCAATTGCACAGAACCAGGCATCGCCGGAGATGAACTCGGTAAGGCCGCGCTCTGAGGTGGAAGCTCCGCCGTTGCTGTTCAACTCATACGCCGGCGGGTTCACGACCAGCCACCAGAGCACCCCCGCGGCGGCGCCTAACCCGAGGGACGCGGCCGCGAAGGCGAATAGCTGAACAGCGAGTCGAGGAGCTTGCCGGCCCTTCAGGGCGGGCTCATCGACCGAGGTTGGCACCCGGGAAGTCTATGTCTGCCGCGATATGTGAAGCTCCGCGGCGCAGGTCCGCGGCGTGGGGGCCTTGATCAAGACACCAAGCACGATGGTCCAAGCAGAGCCTTCAGGTCGGCCATCAGCGGCTGGGACGGGGTCACCCGCAGCCGCTCGTCGAGCTTCATGACAGTGGTCTTGTCTGCGGATCGAAGCCGGAGCCGTACCTCGGTAAGCCCAGGATGTGAGGCCAGCACGTCGCGCAGCTGTTGGACCAGTTGCGGCGTACACCGTGTTGCTGGCAGCGAGATGACTACCGGGCCGCTCGAGGCCTGCGTAAGGTCAGGCAGGCTCAGTTCAGAGGCGTTGAGCGAGACCACGTCGTCCTCGACCTTGACCTTGCCTTTGATCTTGACCACGGTGTCGGTGGCCAACACCGTGGACACCATCTCGTATGCCTTCGGGAAGAGCAAGACCTCGATCGATGCCTCTAGATCTTCAACGGTGATCACTGCCCAGATATCTCCGCGTCGGGTGGTCTTGCGGGTGATATTGGTGATCATTCCGGCAATGGTCACTGTGCTGTCCCGTGGCCCGTCCTCGGCAAGCAGCTGCCCGATGCCGATGTCCCGTTCTGCCGCCAGGATGTGCTCTAGGCCCTGTAGTGGATGATCGCTGACGTAGAGGCCGAGCATCTCGCGCTCGAAGGCGAGCTTGGTTCGCTTGTCCCAGTCCGGCAGGTCCGGAACGCTGCCGGTAAGCACCGGATCGGTCTCCCCCAGCTCCCCGAACAGATCGTCCTGCCCATTGGCCTCGTTGCGCTTCAGGTCAAGCACTGCGTCGACCGCCGCCTCGTAGATGCTCATCAGCGCTCGGCGCGAGTGGCCCATTGACTCAAAGGCTCCAGCTTTGATCAACGACTCGATGACGCGTTTGTTGCAGACCACTAGCGGCACTTGATCAAGGAAGCCGTGGAAGTTCACTGCCTTGCCGTGGGCCTCGCGGGCGGCAACGATCCCTTCCACAACGTTGTGCCCGACATTGCGTACCGCGGTTAGGCCGAAGCGGATGTCAGCACCGACCGGGGTGAAGTTGGCTGCCGATTCGTTGACATCGGGCGGCAGCACCTGGATACCCATCCGGCGACACTCATTGAGGTAGATGGCCATCTTGTCTTTGTCGTCGGCAACTGAAGTCAGCAGGGCCGCCATGAACTCAGCCGGGAAGTTGGCCTTCAGATAGGCGGTCCAATAGGAGACCATCCCGTACGCCGCCGTGTGGGCCTTGTTGAAGGCGTAGTCAGAGAAGGGAACCAAGATGTCCCAGAGGGCTGTTATTGCGGCATCGGAGTAGCCGTTCGCCCGCATGCCTTTGGAGAACGGCACGAACTCCGCGTCGAGGATCTCCTTCTTCTTCTTGCCCATTGCCCGCCGCATATTGTCGGCCTGGCTGAGGGTAAACCCGGCCACCTTCTGGGCGATCGCCATCACCTGCTCCTGATAGACGATCAAGCCGTGAGTCGTGCCCAAGATCTCTGCCAACGGCTCGGCCAGCTCCGGATGGATAGGAGTGATCTCCTGGCGTCCGTTCTTGCGCAGCGCATAGTTCGTATGACTGTCCGCGCCCATCGGGCCTGGTCGATACAGCGCAAGGACCGCAGAGATGTCCTCGAAGTTGTCTGGGCGCATGAGGCGCAGCAGCGAACGCATTGGCCCGCCATCGAGCTGGAAAACTCCGAGCGTCTCACCTCGGCCGAGCAAGGCATACGCTGCCGCGTCGTCTAACGGCAAGTCTTCGAGGACTAGCTCGAATCCGCGGTTGAGAGCGATGTTGGCGACAGCATCGTCGAGCACGGTGAGGTTGCGCAGGCCCAGGAAATCCATCTTGATCAGGCCCAGCGCTTCGCAGGTCGGGTAGTCGAACTGCGTGATAATCGCGCCGTCCTGCTCCCGGCGCATGATCGGGATGATGTCGATCAAGGGATCGCTCGACATGATCACCCCGGCGGCATGTACGCCCCACTGCCGCTTGAGGCCCTCTAAGTCCTTTGCGGTATCAACCACGGTTTTGACGTCAGGATCGACCTCGTAGAGCGCCCGGAACTCGCCACCCTCACCGTAGCGAGGATGATCACGATCGAAGAGCTTGGCAAGCGGCACATCCTTGCCCATTACCGGCGCTGGCATCGCCTTAGTGATCTTCTCTCCGACACCGAATGGGTAACCGAGGACCCGGGAGGCATCTTTGACGGCCTGCTTGGCCTTGATCGTTCCGTAGGTGACGATCTGGCTGACCCGGTCGTCACCGTACTTCTCGGTGACATAGCGGATTACCTCGCCCCGCCGACGCTCGTCGAAGTCGATGTCGAAGTCCGGCATCGAGACGCGATCAGGGTTGAGGAATCGCTCGAAGATCAGGCCGTGGACCAACGGATCAAGATCAGTAATCCGCATTGCGTACGCCGCAATCGAGCCAGCCCCAGAGCCGCGGCCAGGGCCAACCCGGATGCCATGCTCTTTGGCCCAGTTGATGAAGTCCGCGACAACCAGGAAGTAACCGGCGAAGCCCATTGAGATGATCACGCTGGTCTCGAAATCCGCTTGTTTGCGGACCTCTTCGGGAATCCCGCCGGGATACCGCCGATGCAGGCCGGCCTCTACCTCGTGAAGGAACCAGGAGTCTTCGGTCTCCCCCACCGGGCACGGAAAACGCGGCATATACGTGCCGTTGCCTTCGGTAAACGACACGTTGCACCGCTCAGCAATGGCCAGGGTGTTGTCGCAGGCCTCCGGCAGTTCCGCGAAGAGCGCGCGCATCTCGGCAGGTGACTTGAGATAGTGCTGGTCGCCTTCAAACTTGAACCGGTTCCCATCCGCCATGGTTGAGCCGGTCTGCACGCAGAGCAACACCTCGTGGGCGGCGGCGTCAGACTGATTGGTGTAGTGCAGATCGTTTGTCGCCACCAGTGGCAACTTCAGATCCTTAGCGATCTTTAGCAGATCGGCACGGACCCGATTCTCGATACTCAGCCCGTGGTCCATGAGCTCAACGAAGTAGTTACCGGGCCCGAAGAGGTCGCGGAACTCCGCCGCGCTGGCAAGCGCATCGTGGTAGCGCCCCAGCCGCAGGTAGGTCTGCACCTCTCCGCCGGGGCAGCCTGTAGTTGCGATCAGTCCAGCGGCGTACCGGGCAAGCAGTTCGCGATCGACCCGCGGCTTGTAAAAATAGCCCTCCAGAGACGCCAGGGAGCTCAGCCGGAACAGGTTGTGCATGCCAGGGGTGTTCTCGGCCCAGATAGTCAGGTGGGTGAATGCGCCGCCTCCGGAGACATCGTCCGCGCCACCGTCACCCCAGAGCACCCGGCGGCGTTCGGAGCGGTGGGTCTTCGGTGTGAGATACGCCTCTATCCCGACGATCGGCTTGACCGATGACGCCTTTCCGGCCTTGTAGAACTCGTGCGCTCCAAACGTGTTGCCGTGGTCGGTCACGGCTATGGCAGGCATGCCCATCCGCTCACAGCCGGAAAACAGGTCGGAGATACGGGCCGCCCCGTCGAGCATGGAATATTCGGAATGGACGTGCAGGTGGACGAATGAACCGTCCCCAGGCTGGATGCTCCCCGGCATACCTGCACCAGTCAAAGCGATCTAGGCCTCCAAAATCGAACCCTGCTGTGCTGTGTTCCCTGCTGGACGCGCCCAGTCCGGACGCGAGCGGGGAAGCTCAGCAAACGCCTACATTAGTCGGCTGCTCTCCCTCTACCAGTTTGCGACGCGCCTCTGACAGAACAGACGAGAACCACTCAGTCCGAGAAGAACTCCCTGAACGCGACTGCCACCATCGCCGGCTTACCACCGAAGCGTGAGCTATCCGGCGCGAGACTGCTCGACTGACCCAACGCAGTTAGTTTGCACACATGGCCAGTACCTTCTCGACAGTGCGGAGGTTGCGAACTGTCGAGCTCACGCCGATGATGTCGCTGAACTTCTCGGCCAGCTTGCTCCTCCCGATGCCTTGCGAGTAGTGCACGTAGACCTCCTGGCTGGCAAAGGTGAACGGCTCATAGTCCTTCGCGACCGCGGCCACCTTGTCCTTCGCGTCCTTGGGCGGCGCCTTTGTCAGGAAAGCGACCGTAACCTGGCTTGGATTGCCGTCGGGGTATGGGTTGTCGGCCAAGATCTTCTTTAGTTGCGCTGGTGTCCGCACGGTGAGGTCGATCGGGCGTCCGAACGTCTTCTTGATTGCGTCAGCGATCTCCTGCTCTACTGTCGCGGACTTCTTGGGCGAACTAATGATCAAGTTGCCACTGTTGATATAGGTCGCGACATCGGTGTAGCCCAGGTCTTCGGCCATGGCGCGTAGCGCCGGCATCGAGATCTTGTTGTTGGGTCCCAGGTTGACACCGCGGAGAAAGGCGACGTAAGTGGCCACAGCGCAATCCTTGCCTATGGCGCCGGTCGCGGCACAGGCGAGGGCCCTGGCTGGTCAGCACAGATTCAGACTGCATTAGTTCAGCGCGGCATGATCGCGCGCACTAAAGCCCGCATGGCTGAGTCAGAGGTGCGGGTCGCCGTCGGGCCGAGCGCGGTCAGGCTGGCGATGAGAGCTGCGATTTCCTCGAATGTGAGGTGCACCGGATCCGGCGCAGCATTTCGCTGCAAGCGGCTGCCTCCGTAAGGACCAGGCACAGACTCGATCGGCACGCCGGACTCCCGCAGCCGGGCCAGATCTCGTTCCACGGTACGCAGACCTACGCCAAGTTGACGTGCCAGCACCGAGCTTGGGACAGGCTGCTGTACAGCACCGAGCAGCTCGACCAGACGTTGCTGCCGCTCCACTCGCCTAAGGGTGAGGTGGTTGTCGCGTGACTCGGCGGCGAGGCGCACAGCGGCCGCGCTCGGAGAGGTCATAACGCGAAGCTACTCGCGATTCCCGCCACCGGCGCGACGGCATTGAGCCCTAGCGTCGACGCTATGCAGACCGCTAGCACTACGACCGAGTCGATTGAGGATTTCTTTGCCCGCTACACCGGCTATCTCACCGACGGAAACATCGAAGGACTCGCAGGCATCTATAACTACCCCGCTCTCGCGGTCACCGCGATGGGTTGCCTGGCGATCACAGATCCTCAGCAATCACGCGACTTCTTCAGCCAGGGCCAGCAGTTCTACCGCAGTCGCGGCATCCACGGCGTACGCGCGCGCGACATCGTGACCGACATCGAAGTGCCCGGCATCTGGGTAGGTCGCCTGGTTTTGGAGAATCTCGACCACGCTGGGAAGCCCGTTGGTATCGAGCGCAACGCCTACCAGGTTGTGACTGCCGCCGACGGGACACGTCGGATCGCGGTGTCAACCCCACTGGACGCGTACCAGGCCGACGAATCCGACGACATCCCTGCTTCAGTGGGCAACGAGACGTAAGCGGCAGGCCAGGCTCCTGGTGCCTGTCCAGAACGACCTACACGCTCAGAAGACGGTCGAATAGCGCCTTCCAAGGAAACTGTCGGCAGATCGCAAAGGGAACGTGCTGGCCGATGCAACCTTTCGACAGTTGCTGTCCCCAGACTCACGAGCGCTCTCGCGGTATCCACAGATGTCGAGCCAATCGGTCTTTCACCTACCTTCATACGCATCCTTCAGGCGTGACGACCGTTACAGACCCAGCTCAAGAAGCATTCCGCGGCCATCGGCGGCTCGTCGGCTGGCGAAGGTTGTCGTACGGTCTCTATTTCCGGGATCACGAGCCGGGCGAAATGGCCGGCCAGCTCAGAGCATGGGGTCTAGTGCTTCCCGCGCGGGCAGCCTTCACTCACCTCACTGCAGCCGAATTTCGGGGTTGGTGGTTGCCACAAGTAATCCCGCATCCGGTCTTCGCAGCTCTCCAAGAGGGCGACCCGTGTCCCCGCCGAGCAGGCCTGCTCGTCAGCCGTCATCCCTCGCGTCTTCCCTCCGAGTTGGTATCAGGCATCCGGCTCACCACGTCTGCCGAAACCTTGCTCGCTGCCGCGCGCGATCTTGGCGTACTTGATCTCGTGTTAATGGGAGACTCGGCGCTGCGTCTGGGCCACTGCACCATCGAGGGACTGGTCGAAACGGCTGCACGGCGTCGCCGCGGTGCTCCCATGCTCCGTCGGGTCATTGAACTGCTTGACAAACGGAGCGAGTCACCCTGGGAGTCGGTGATGCGGGTACTTCATCTAGCCGCAGACATCCCGGTGGAGCCGCAGCATGAGGTGTTCGACCAGTGGGGCCGTTTCGTCGCCCGTGGGGATCTGTGGATCGTCGGAACAAACCGGGTGCATGAGTTCGACGGCGGTGTACATCGTGACCCAGACACCCAGCGCCGCGATCTGACACGTGATCGACGGTTGATCGAGGTCAGTTGGCAGCGATTCGGCTTCACCAAAGCTCAGTTGCTCAATGAGGGCGCCTCGATCATTGCGTCAACCGACAAGCTGCTGGGTCGCAGTTGGGATCCAGCACGGCTCCGCCGTTGGAATGCGCTGGTCGCAGATTCAATGTTCGGCCGCCCAGGCCGCGTCCGAGCTATCCGCAGGTGGCAAGCAGCTCGATAACTGTCAACAGATTGCATCCCCAAGGCGCTATCCGATGCAATCTGCCGACAGTTCTCTGGCACAAGCTAGACCAGCATTGGCCGAGCGGTGGGTGGGATTGGCTTAGGCAGCTTGGTGGTACCGGACAAGTACTGATCAACGCCAGCGGCACAGGCGCGTCCCTCGGCGATGGCCCAGACGATCAACGACTGGCCGCGACCGGCGTCGCCGCAGACGAACACGCCATCCACATCGGTGGCATAGTTCTTGTCTCGGGCCACATTGCCGCGCTGATCAAGCCCTACCCCGAGCTGAGAGACGATGGTATCCGTCTCGGGGCCGGTGAAGCCCATCGCCAAGAGGACGAGCTCAGCCGGAATTTCCCTCTCAGTGCCTTCGATCGGAACGATCTTGCCGCCCTCAAACCGGACCTCCGACATCCGCAGCGCCGCCACGTTGCCGTGGTAGTCACCGATGAACTCTGAGGTGGACACGGAGTAGACCCGCTCCCCAGCCTCTTCATGTGCTGAGGAAACGCGATAGATCATCGGGTAGGTCGGCCAGGGTTGGTTTGCCGGCCGCTCCTCCGGCGGCGTTGGCATGATCTCCAGTTGCACGATCAACTTCGCTTGCTGCCGGATGGCGGTACCGAGGCAGTCGGCGCCGGTGTCTCCGCCACCGATGATCACAACGTGCTTGTCCTTGGCGCTGATCTGGTTTTCCACGTAGCGGCCGAGCGCGGCGCGGTTGGCCTGCGGTAGGTACTCCATTGCCTGATGGATGCCGTTCAGATGCCGACCTGGCACTGGCAGGTCGCGCCCGACAGTGGACCCAATCGCCAGCACGATGGCGTCGTAACGCTCTTTGATTTCCGGGCCGGTGATCTTGACACCAACCTCAGTACCGCAATGGAAGTTGGTTCCTTCATCGAGCATCTGGCGAATCCGGCGATCCAGCACCGACTTCTCCATCTTGAACTCGGGAATGCCATAACGCAGCAGCCCACCAGGCGCATCCGCCCGCTCATAGACCGCGACGGTGTGGCCGGCACGGGTGAGCTGCTGAGCAGCTGCCAGCCCGGCTGGCCCGGATCCGACAATGGCCACGCGTTTGCCGGTATGCCACTCCGGCGGCTGCGGATCGACCCGGCGCTCATCCCACGCCTTGTCGATGATCGCAACTTCGACGTTCTTGATCGTCACCGGCTCCCGATTGATGCCCACCACACAAGCGGTCTCGCATGGTGCCGGGCACAAACGGCCGGTGAATTCGGGGAAGTTGTTGGTGGCATGCAGTCGCTCTAGTGCTTCATCCCAATCACTGCGCCACACCAGGTCATTCCAGTCGGGAATGAGGTTGCCCAATGGGCAGCCGGTGTGACAGAACGGGATGCCGCAGTCCATGCAGCGACCGGCCTGCTCGGAGATGATCGGCAGCACAGCCCGACCCGGCGTACCCGGATAGACCTCTTTCCAGTCGTGAATCCGCTCCGCGACCGGCCGCCGCGTCGCCACCCGTCTCGGCGTCGTCATAAAGCCTCGCGGATCAGCCATTGCTCGCGCCTTCCTCGACGCCCTTCGACAGGCTCAGGGCGCATACCGGCGTGCTCATCCGTGAGCCGCTTCCATCATCTTGCTGGTGATCATGGCCTCGTCGAGACCCTCCGACTCACCCTGCTGCCGGGCAGCAATGACTCGGGCGAAGTCGCGCGGTAGCACCTTGGTGAAGCGCCTGGCAGCCGTATGCCAGTCGGCAAGCAGAGCCTCGGCTAGATCGGATCCGGTCTCTTCTTGATGCCGAACGATCAGCGATCTCAGCAAGTCAAGATCAGCTTCCGACGGCACAAGGGCGTCGACCATCTCGGTGTTCAGCAGCGTGGGGTCCAGATCAAGGAAGTAGCCAATACCACCCGACATGCCGGCCGCGACATTCCGACCGGTTTTGCCCAGCACTACAGCGATACCACCGGTCATGTACTCACAACCGTGATCACCAAGGCCCTCGACAACCGCGGTCGCACCCGAGTTGCGCACGCAGAACCGTTCGCCCACCTGGCCGCGGATGAATAGTTCTCCTGATGTCGCGCCGTAGGCAATCACATTGCCGGCAATGATGTTGTCTGCTGCGACGAGCTGTGCGGTACGCGCCGGTCGAACAACAATCCGACCACCCGAAAGCCCCTTGGCCAGGTAGTCATTGGCGTCGCCCTCCAGGCGCAGTGTGATTCCCGCGGGCAGAAAGGCTCCAAAGCTTTGCCCTGCCGAGCCCTCGAAGGTGATGTCAATCGTGCCGTCAGGCAAACCTTCGCCCCTGGTTGCCTTGGTGACCTCGTGGCCCAAGATCGTTCCCACGGTGCGATGGACGTTACGAATCGGCAGCGACGCCCGGATGGCCTCGCCAGTCTCCATCGCGGGCCGGCAGATCCTGATCAATTCTTGGTCCAGCGCCTCGGCTATCCCATGATCTTGAGCAGTGGTGTTGTGCAACACCGTGCCTTCTCCAAGATCAGGCTTGTGCAAGATCGGTCGAAGATCGAGACCGTGGGCCTTCCAGTGCTGCTCAGCCCTCGTTGTATCCAGCACTTCGACGTGGCCGATCGCCTCGGCGAGCGTCCGGAAACCCAACGCTGCAAGGTGTTCGCGCACTTCTTCAGCGATGAATTCAAAGAAGTTGATCACGAATTCTGGTTTCCCGGAGAACTTGGAGCGTAGCTCGGTGTTCTGCGTCGCAACGCCTACCGGGCAGGTATCCAGGTGGCAAACCCGCATCATGATGCAGCCGCTGACCACCAATGGCGCGGTTGCAAAGCCAAACTCCTCGGCTCCCAGCAGGGCGCCGATCATTACGTCGCGACCAGTCTTCAGCTGACCGTCGACCTGCACCACGATCCGATCCCGCAGCCCATTCAGCAACAGCGTCTGCTGGGTCTCAGCCAGACCCAGTTCCCATGGTCCCCCGGCATGCTTTAACGAGGTCAGTGGAGCTGCACCAGTGCCCCCGTCATGGCCGGAGATCAGCACCACATCAGCCTTGGCCTTGGACACCCCGGCAGCGACCGTGCCGACACCGACCTCGGCGACCAGCTTGACATGTACCCGCGCTGACGGGTTGGCGCACTTCAGGTCATGGATCAGCTGCTTGAGATCCTCGATGGAGTAGATGTCGTGGTGCGGCGGTGGGGAGATCAGTCCGACACCGGGTGTCGAGTGCCGGGTCTTGGCGATCCACGGATACACCTTCTGGCCGGGCAGCTGGCCGCCCTCCCCCGGCTTCGCACCCTGAGCCATCTTGATCTGCAGATCGGATGCGTTGGTCAGATAGTCCGAGGTCACACCAAAACGGCCCGAAGCAACCTGCTTGATCGCACTACGCCGCTCCGAATCGTACAGCCGGTCCTTGTCCTCTCCACCTTCACCGGTATTGGACTTGCCACCGATTCTGTTCATGGCAATAGCCAGCGTCTCGTGCGCCTCCTTGCTGATGGAGCCGTACGACATGGCTCCGGTGGAGAAGCGCTTGACAATCTCACTGACCGGCTCGACTTCCTCGATCGGTATGGGGTCGCGGTCAGAGGAGAACTTCAACAGTCCGCGGAGTGTCATCAACCGCTCAGACTGCGAGTCGATGTGATGGGTGTACTGCTTGAAGATGTCGTAGCGCCCAGAACGAGTCGAATGCTGCAGCCGGAAGACCGTTTCGGGATCGAAGAGGTGCGGCTCGCCTTCGCGACGCCACTGGTATTCCCCACCGACCGGCAGCGTGCGGTGCGCCAGTGGGATGCCATCGAGGGGGTATGCCGTGAGATGCCGCTTACGAACCTCCTCCGCGATCTGCTCCAGGGTGACACCGCCGAGCTTGCTCGTCGTCCCAGTGAAGTACCGGTCGACCACCTCTCGAGACAAGCCGAGCGCCTCGAAGATCTGAGCGCCGGTATAGGAGGCGACAGTAGATACGCCCATCTTGCTCATGACCTTGAGCACGCCCTTGCCGAGGGCCTTGATGACGTTGCCGACCGCCTTCTCCGGGGTGACGTTGGTGTAGACCTGATGGCGCGCAAGGTCCTCGACCGACTCGATCGCCAGATATGGGTTCACCGCAGCGGCGCCGTACCCGATGAGCAGCGCAACGTGGTGTACCTCCCGTACGTCGCCGGCCTCGACGATCAGTCCGACCTGGGTTCGGGTCTTCTCCCGGACCAGGTGGTGATGCACGGCCGCGGTGAAAAGCAGCGAGGGAATGGGAGCCAGCTCGGCATTGGAGTGCCGATCCGACAACACGATGATTCGGGCACCGTCGGCGATGGCCGCAGAGATCTCGGCACAGAGCTCATCCAGGCGTGCGGTCAGCGCGCTGGCGCCACCGTCAACCTGATACAGCCCACGGGCCACATAGGTCTGGTATCCGGGCAGATCACCTTCGCGGTTGATCTTGACGATCTTGGTAAGCGCATCGTCGTCCAGCACGGGGAATGGCAGCACCAAACGGCGACACGAGGCTGGGCCTGGGTCGAGCAGGTTACATTCCGGGCCGATCGTGTTGTACAGCGATGTCACCAACTCCTCGCGGATCGCGTCCAACGGGGGGTTGGTCACCTGTGCGAACAGCTGGGAGAAGTAGTCGAACAGCAGCCGCGGCTTGTCACTGAGCGCCGCCAATGGGGTGTCGGTGCCCATGGAACCTAGCGGTTCTACACCGGTGGTGGCCATCGGTGCCAAGATCAGCCGCAATTCCTCCTCGGTATAGCCGAAGACCTGCTGGCGTCGAGTGACCGAGGCATGGGTGTGGACCACATGATCCCTATCCGGCAGGTCAGACAGCAGAATCCGGCCACCAACCAGCCATTCACCGTACGGTGCCGCTGCCGCCAGCTGTGCCTTGATCTCCTCGTCGGAGATGATCCGATGCCGGCCAAGGTCGACAAGGAACATCCGGCCCGGCTGTAGCCGGCCCTTCTGGACGATCTTGTCCGGCGGAATGTCCAACACTCCCGCTTCTGATGCGAGCACCACCAGGCCGTCGTCGGTAACCCAGTAGCGGCCAGGTCGCAGGCCGTTGCGATCCAGCACAGCACCGACGACCGTGCCATCGGTGAACACCACCGCGGCAGGGCCGTCCCATGGTTCCATCAGGCAGGAGTGAAAGGCGTAGAACTCGCGGCGCGCCGCATCCATCTGATTGTTGTTCTCCCACGCCTCCGGGATCATCATCAGCATGGCGTGTGGCAGCGAACGCCCACCCAAGTGCAGCAGCTCCACCACTTCGTCGAATGAGGCCGAATCTGAGGCGTCGGGCGTACAGATCGGAAACAAACGTTCTAGATCGCCAGGGATGACATCGCTGGTGAGCAACGCTTCCCGAGCACGCATCCAGTTGCGGTTGCCCATGACGGTGTTGATTTCTCCGTTGTGGGCGATTATCCGGTACGGGTGGGACAGCTCCCAGGCCGGAAACGTATTGGTGGAGAACCGAGAGTGAACGACGACAAGTGCGCTCGCCATCCGTTCGTCCAACAGCTCTGGGAACACCCGGGGCAGCTGCTGAGTGGTCAACATGCCCTTGTAGACGATGGTTCGGGCGGAAAGCGAGGCGAAGTAAATGCCGGTCTCATGCTGAGCTCGACGACGTAGACAGTAGGCCAGCCGGTCCAGCGCAATGCCCATCAGCGGTGCGCCCTTGGCAGTAACGAACAGCTGCTCGAAGTAGGGCATGTTGGAGCGCGTAACCTCGCTCAGCGAAGAATCGTCGGTCGGCACTTGGCGCCAGCCCAGCACACGCAGGTTTTCCTCGGCGGCGATCTGCTCGATGCTGGCCTTTGCCTTATCGGCGAGATCACGGTCGGTGGGCAGGAACGCATTTCCTACCGCGTAAGCCCCCTGTCTAGGAAGCTCGAAGCCCACCTCGCTGCGCAGGAAACCGTCGGGAATCTGTAGCAACATCCCGGCGCCGTCACCGGTCTTCGGATCCGATCCCACTGCACCGCGATGGTCCAGGTTCCGCAGCGCCTCCAGCCCTTGCGCGACGATCGAGTTGCTAGGAACTCCGGTCAAGGTCGCCACAAAGGCGACACCGCACGCATCATGTTCGAACGCCGGATCATAGAGACCCTCAGCCTTGCGGGTCCGAGAAAACGCATGAGCGGCCGTCATGGACAAACTCCCGTCGTCGAAGCCGGTACGCAGAGTAGGTGGCCTCTGCCACGGTCACGGCTGAGCGGGCACAGCGTCGGGGCAAACGTGCACGCCACAGAGCTTGCAGGACACCATTGGCCCAAAGTTGATGGAAAGGGTAACGCACTCAGCACAGATCGTGGAACGTGAAATTGCTCTGCAGAGGCTGTCGGCGGAGCAGGAAAATCACGATCTGACAGTCGGGTCCTTTGTTGACTCTGTCGCGGCATTTTCGCCTGATGACTCGTCGGCCTCAATTTCTTTGGTAGACGGGGTTCCGGTCGAACGGTCTTCGCCCTGAGGCTCAGCAGTCAGGCCAATTCCCTCGACGACCTCCTCTCGACCAGGCCGGTTGCGGATAAGCCAAATCAACCAGATGAGCGCCGCCAGAAAGCCGATGAGTGCGGTGTAGTTATTGAGCCGGAAGCCGCCGATTTCGTTGACGATGTCGATGCGGAGCGCCTCTATCCAGAAGCGGCCGCCGGTGTACAGCAGAACGTAAAGCGCGAAAACCTTTCCGTGCCCGAGCCGGAACCTGCGATCCAGCCAGACCAGAAGAACTGCCGCGGCCAGATTCCACACCATCTCGTACAGAAAGGCCGGGTGAAATGTCGTGAACTGCTCGTAGCCTGTCGGGCGGTATTGCGGTGCGATTTCAAGCGCCCACGGCAATGTGGTGGGGCGGCCGAAGAGCTCTTGGTTGAAGTAGTTGCCCAACCGGCCAATGGCTTGAGCCACCAGGATGGCTGGTGCAATCGCGTCAAGGACAGCGGGAAAGGCAATCCTCCGACGTCGGGCGACCAGATAGCCGCCCAGCAGACCCAACCCGATCCCGCCCCAGATTCCCAAACCACCTTCCCAGATCTTGAGTGCGTTCAACGGATTCCGACCTGCCCCGAAGTAGAGCTGATAGTCAGTGATCACGTGATACAGCCGGGCTCCGACAATGCCGAACGGCACGCCGACCATGACCATCAACTCCATGCTGTCGGCGGTACCGCCCCGGGCTCGCCACCGCCGAGTTGCGATGATCATCGCGACGATGATGCCGGCGATGATGCACAGCGCATACGCCCGTAACGGCACTGCTCCGAGGTACCAGACGTTGGTGCCAGGGCTCGGGATGGACAGCACAGCGTGCGCCCACGTGGTCCTCACCGCACGGTCCCCATCACTCCCTACCGTCTCTCCGCTCTCGCCGGCAATCGGCAACCAACGTTAGCCCAGGAATAGCAGGTACCTTCTGCTGCTACTTCTGAGCTGCGTCGCTGATCATGGTTTGGAGCGTTTCCGGAGTCAGCGCCGCGATGTCGACTTGCTTGCCGTTGATGAACATGGTTGGGGTTTGAGAGACGCCATTGCTGTCCGCGGCGGCGTTGATCGAGGTCACCCAGGCGGCATGCGCTTTTTGAGCCACGCAGTTCCGGAACGTCTCGGTAGCTGATCCGCCGACCTTTGCTGCCAGGTCAATCAGCTGCTGATCACTCCACTTCAAGGTGTGGTTGGCGAAAAGCCCCTGATAGTAGGCCTGACCGAAGCCTGCCTCGGCCGCGCACGCCATAGCATTGGCCGCTGCCACCGAGCCTTCGTCGATGAAGGCCATGGGATAGAGCTCGACGCGCGCCGTTCCGGCCTGTTGGGCTTGGGTAATGATCGGTCCGAACTGCTCTTCAAAATCAGCGCAATGCGGGCAGTGGAAATCCTCATACAAGGTGATCGTGACTGGCGCCTCGGCTGAGCCGAGAGCGATCGGACGACCACTGGTGATGGCGACTGGGCTGGCTGACGCCGAGGCGGCAGGCGAAGCCGATGGTGCTCGGCTGGTACGCCAGGCCTGGAATCCGATCCCGCCCGCCACCACGACCACTAGGAAGATGACAATCACCATGATCAAGATCCGTCGGTCGCGCTTCCGAGCGGCGGCCTGCTCGGAAGCCAACCGAGCCCGCTCCCGGGCGTTCATGTTCTTTGGGCCACTACTCACGGCGATGCCTCCGTCGGGTGCCCGGTTGTCAGGCGATCAAGCGAGAACCGGCTACGCGGCTGCCACACCAGCCACAAAGCGAGCAGCAGCAAGCCGAGATCCCGAACAATCTCGATGCCGTACGCGGTCTGTCCAGGTGCCACCTCACCGCCACCACCGAAACATCCACAATCGATGCTCAGGCCCCGCACCGCTGCGGAGACGACCGCAGCCATGAAGACAACAAGCAGCACGGCAGCCACTGCTGCGGCGACTCGGGTTGCGATGCCTGCTAACAGCAAGATCCCGAGCGCGATCTCGGCAAACGGCAGCCCCCAGCCGACAAGGGTGGCGACCGAGTCCGGCAGCAGACGGTAGGCGCGCACCGCGGCAACCGAGGACTGCGGATCGATGACCTTCAACCAGCCAGCCACGAGAAACACACCGCCGAGAACGAGCCGCGCAGCAGTTGACACCCATGGCGCAGCAGCCGCAAACCGCGGTTTGGTGGCGACGAATGACATCACCGGGACCGTTCCACCAGGAGGGCAAAGTCATGCTTCAACGCAGCGATCGGAGTACCGGGCGTCCAGATCACGACTCCGGAGTTGCGCCTAAAACCAATCACCTGCGCCGAGTGACCAACCTCGTAACCCCCGCTGGGCAGCTTCTTTACGCCCTCGATGTCAACTCCGACTTCGGTCGCAGCCCTCTTGATCATCGACAGCGGACCGGTAAGGCCGACGAATGACGGATTGAAGCGATCGAGATAGCGCCGGATCTGCTTCTCCTTATCCCGGGCCGGGTCCGTAGTCACAAAGATCATCTGGATTTGATCTCGATCCGCTGCTGATAGCCGTTGCAAAGCCAGTGCCACATCAGAGAGCACTGCAATACACACATCGGGGCAATTGGTGTAGCCAAAAAACAGCAAGGTGACCGGCTTGGACGGCGTTGTGGCCAGGTTGTACGGCCGACCGGAGGTGTCGGTCAGAGAAACTTCCGGCATCGTGTACGGCTCGGGCAGCGAGGATCCGCCGGTGTAGCCCGCTGGATCGGCGTTCCGCTGGCCGGTCGGACCGCTAGGTGCCGAGACACAGCTGGTAACCAACAACAGCGCAACCAAAGCCATCAGCGAATAGGCCGCGGTGCTGATCCGTACCGTGCTCGCAATGGGGCCGGATTGGGCGGGGCGGCTCACGTCCCGACTAACCCTGGCGATCGCTGTGAAGTTCCCGATTCTGTAGCACCAGCCGGGGCGGCAGGTGGCAGTTCAGTCTGGTGCTCACCAAGGCCGCCGCGTACCCCAGCGGCAAGGTCGGCGACTAGCGCTCGGAGGCCGGCCAAGTCTTCGGCTCGGCCGGCGTCCTCGGCATCCAGCAGTGTTTTCACTAACGCCGAACCGACAATCACTAGATCGGCGAAGGTCGTCACTTCACGAGCCTGGGCGCCATTGGAAACCCCAAGCCCTACTCCGACCAGGGCAGCAGGATCGACCTCGCGAATCCGCCGGACCAGCTCCGGAGCAGCAGCTGAAGTCTGGGCGCGAGTGCCGGTGACCCCCATTAGTGCGGTGGCGTAAACCCATCCTCTGCAGGCTGCCACTGTCGAGGCTAGGCGTTCGTCAGTTGAAGATGGCGAGACTAAGAAGATTCGATCTAGATCATGATCATTAGATACTGAGATCCACTCTGCTGCCTCATCCGGAGTCAGGTCCGGTGTGATCGCGCCGGCACCGCCGGCCGAGGCAAGATCGCGAGCAAACCGGTCAGCGCCGTAGTGCTCTACGAGATTCCAGTAGGTCATCACCACCGCCGGCGTTCCGGTGCTCGCTACCGCCTCCACAGCGGCAAATGCATCGCGGGTTCGTACGCCACGCTCCAGCGCCTTGGTTCCGGCGCGTTGGATGGTGACCCCATCCATAACTGGATCGCTATAAGGAATTCCGACTTCGACGAGGTCTACGCCTTCGAACTCACCTTCGCCGGTGAGTGCCTTCATGGCCCGCAGTGATATCTCAGCCGTCGGGTAACCCACGTGAAGGAAGCCTGCCAGTGCTCCACGACCCTGGTCTCGGACCTTCAGCAGCATCCGCCCGGTGTGCCCGGGATCGAGCATCACTGTCCGGGCCCGGGGTCGGTCGAGACAGACTCCGATGAGGTGCCGGCGGTATCCAGGCCGAACCAGGAGATCGCAGTATCGACATCCTTGTCGCCGCGCCCAGAAAGGTTGACCAAGATCAACGGCGGCTCGCCGGCTACGGTCGGCGTCAAGCGCGGACCCAACTTAAGCGCCCCCGCTAATGCATGCGCAGACTCGATCGCCGGGACGATTCCCTCGGTCCGAGATAGCAGTTGGAAGGCATCCATGGCTTCGGCGTCAGTGATCGGCTCGTAGTGCGCCCGACCAGCCTCGGCAAGCCAGGAGTGTTCGGGTCCGACCCCCGGATAGTCCAGTCCAGCGGAGATGGAATGAGAAGCTTTGGTTTGGCCGTCCTCGTCTTGCAGGACAAAGGTCCGCATGCCGTGAAGCACGCCGATCTCCCCCGCCGAAATCGTCGCGGCGTGCCGCCCGGTTTCAATGCCTTCGCCGCCAGCCTCGAATCCGTACAGCGCGACGTCGCTGTCGGGGACAAAATCGGCGAAGATGCCGAGCGCATTAGAACCGCCTCCAACGCATGCGGCCACTGCATCTGGCAGCCGGCCGTAGCGATCAAGGACCTGGCTGCGGGCCTCTGCGCCAATCACCCGCTGGAATTCCCGGACCATCATGGGGAAGGGATGTGGTCCGGCGACCGAGCCAATCAGGTAATGGGTGCTGTCGACGGAGGCGACCCAGTCACGCATGGCGTCGTTCATCGCGTCCTTCAGCGTCTGAGTGCCTGACTCGACCGCGATCACCTCAGCCCCGAGCAGCCGCATCCGGGCAACGTTGAGCGCTTGCCGCTCGGTGTCGATCTTGCCCATGTAGATGGTGCACTCCAGGCCGAACAGTGCCGCCGCGGTAGCAGTAGCTACCCCATGCTGACCCGCACCGGTCTCGGCTATAACGCGGGTCTTTCCCATCCGTGTCGTCAGCAGTGCCTGACCGATCACGTTGTTGATCTTGTGCGAGCCGGTGTGATTCAGATCTTCGCGCTTGAGCACGATGATCGGGAGTTGTCCGGTCGCGGTGCGCGCCGCGTGCTGACTGAACCTTTTTGCTTCGGTGATTGGGCTTGGCCGCCCGGTGTAATCGGCTAACAGCTCACTGAGCTGAACCTTGAAAGCTGGGTCCGCCAGGGCTGCATGGAATTCCTGCTCGAGCTGCTGCAGCGCCGCGTACAGCGCCTCAGGGACGAATTTGCCACCGAATCGGTCGAAGTGGCCCGCTGCGTCTGGCAAAGAGGCTTCCGGCTGGGGTCCGAGGCCCGAGCTTGCGCCAGGCTGCGGCGGCAGCCCCGAGGTCGCCATGGACTGCCTTGACAACTCGGTTCCTTACTGTGATCTCCGAAGGCACTAAGACCAGCGTTTAGGGCTTGTGCACCGCCGGATGCGCTCCCGCGGCCACCAAGTCCGCCACGCCGCTGCGGGGATCCCGACCCGTAACCAGTGCCTCGCCGACCAGCACCACGTCTGCGCCGGCGCGGGCCAAGTCGATCACATCGTGCGGTCCGCGTACCCCGGACTCCGCTATCCGGACAATGCTGTCGGGAATCAGCGGCGCAAGTTGGGCGAAGATCGAGGGATCGACCTTGAGGGTCTGCAGATTTCGAGCGTTGACTCCAATGATGGAGGCGCCGGCGTCTACGGCTCGCCGTACCTCCTCAGCGGTGTGTACCTCCACCAATGGAGTGAGCCCGATGGAACGGGCTCTTTCAATCAGCGATACCAGTTCCGGGTCGGACAAAGCAGCGACAATCAACAGCACCAGATCGGCTCCGGCGGCCCGCGCCTCGAAGAGCTGATAGGCGGTCAGAATGAAGTCCTTACGGAGGACGGGGATATCGACAGCGCAGCGGACCCGGACAAGATCATCCAAGGACCCTGAGAAGTGCCGCCCCTCGGTCAGCACCGAAATCGCGGCAGCACCGCCAGCCTGGTACTCCACTGCGAGCGCCGCAGGATCTGTGATTTCCGCTAAAGCGCCCTTGCTGGGACTGGACCGCTTGACTTCGGCAATCACAGCAACTCCAGGACCCCTAAACCGCGGCATTGGATCGATGGCCGGGTCTATGTGTTGACATCGTTCCTTGAGCCGGTCCAGCGGAACCCGGCGCTGTTGATCTGCCAGATCCTGCCGGACCCCGGCAATGATGTCGTCTAAAGCACCCACAATCAGTCCGATCAGTGTGCGCCGTAGCCCATGCGCTGCAGCACCACGGTCGCAATGAGCGCCACCACGGCCAATCCGACCGCCACCCAAAACATTGTCCAGTTCTGCGGTCGCATTACGATCGCGATCGCGCCGACGATGAACGCAACCAGCCCGATGCTTGATCCTGCCCACGCCGCGACGGTGCGGCCGTGGTGCACATGCTTGCCGCGCCGGTTCTTCGGATGTACCACGTCTGAGTGCTGTGCTGTGCCTGCCATCGTTCCCTCGTTTCTGCTGATCGGGATCTGCATTCCGAGCACGTACCGTCCAGGGCTGCGCTACACCTCGCGCTCCCCGCGCCCTTGCTGCACCCGGCCCATGCTGTTGCCAATATGGGGGCTCGTCGGCGCCCAGGGTAATTGCTGCGCCTGTTCGGTGCCATCCATTGTGTCTCCTGCACTTCGATCGCGCATCTTGGGGTCCGGCACCAACAGCGTGTCGTGATCATCCGTCTGTTCGGATGCTGTCGGGTCGAGTCCGGCATCCATAGCCTTCCACTGTTCTGCCGGCTCGTCAGAGGTGGCGTGTTGTGCTCTGCCCGATTCCGGTTGGAAGCGGTCAGCTGCCGATGCCCAGCTGCCTGCGGTGATCATGGTCAAGGCCCCACCTGCAGCGATCAATGCCCCAGCCAGGACAAAGATCCAGGGCCATACCGTCGCGATCAGACGGAAGCTTTCCAGCCAGCCGACATGACCGGACTGGCCACGGACAGCGTCGGCCCGAGGCTGCATCCAAAATCCGCCGATCAGCACAGCACCAATGCCCACCAGCAGCAACACCCCGCCCAACACCCGGCGGCCGCGGCCGCGCAGTCCCAGCATCAACAGCGTTCCGGCGAGTGCGACGATCGCGAGCGCTTGACTCAGTCCAGCGGTGGCCTGGGTTCCGGTGAACTTCACGGTCACGGCCTCGCCCAGACCACGCCACCACGGCTGCGTGCTCGCCAACATCGCTAGCGCTCCACCAACCACGAGGCAGCCGAGGGCCAGCCCTCTGCTCTTTAGCCAGCCGCTCTTCATCCGGCCACTTTCATCCCAGGCCAGTCCCTGCCGCGGTCAGTGATGCCGCTGGCCGAACCGCTGCGAAACTTCCTGCTACCGAGATCGCCCGGACCACAGCTGCTGCCTTGTTCTGGGTTTCTTGATCTTCGGTCCGTGGATCGGAGTCGGCCACGATGCCGCCACCGGCTTGGACATATGCCACCCCGTCGCGCAACACCGCGGTACGGATGGCGATCGCGGCATCGGCGTCGCCGGCGAAGTCGAGATATCCCACTACCCCGCCGTAGAGACCGCGCCTGGAGATCTCCAGTTCGTCGATGATCTCCATCGCGCGAACCTTCGGCGCCCCAGACAGTGTTCCAGCCGGGAAGGCCGCGAGCACCACGTCGAGCGCCGTGCGGTCCGGGCCGATGTTGCCGGTGACTGTGGACTCGAGGTGCATGATGTGGCTGTAGCGGCGGACCTCCATGAACTCCACTACCTCGACAGTGCCTGGCTGGCAGACCCGACCAAGATCATTACGACCGAGATCGACGAGCATGACATGTTCAGCGCGCTCCTTGGGATCTCCCAGTAGCTCGGCCTCCAAGGCGGCATCCTCGGTCGGAGTGGCGCCGCGCGGCTTCGAGCCAGCAATGGGATGTGTGACGGCTGTGGTTCCTTTCACGGTGACCAGCGCCTCGGGAGAAGACCCGATGATGTCGAAGTCTTCGAGCCGCAGCAAATACATGTAGGGGCTCGGGTTGGTCAGGCGCAGCACCCGGTAGATGTCAAGTGCATCGGCAGTGGTATCGACCTCAAACCGCTGGCTGACGACGATCTGGAATGCCTCACCAGCCTTGATTTCTTCTACCGCGGCGCGGACCGCCTGTTGATAATCCTCAGAGGTGCGCTGCCGACGGATCGGAAGGTTGGGGTGATCGAAGCTGGCAGCAACAACGCCAGCTGACGTGGGTTGGGTGAGGAGCTCTGTCATGGCTGTAACCCGAGCAGCAGCATCGGCGTAGGCCTCATCGAGGTGTTCATCGGTGTTGTCGAAGTTGATCGCATTGGCAACCAGCCACACCTCGCCGTTGTGATGATCAAGAACGGCCAGATCGGACGCCAGTAGAAAGGCAAGTTCGGGAATCTTCAAGTCATCGATGCACGAATCAGGCAACCGCTCTACCCGGCGTACCGCGTCATAGCTCAGATAACCGACGAGGCCCGAGGTGAACGGTGGCAAGTCGTCACCGACGGGCGTGTGTAGCAGCCGGAGCGTCTCGCGTACCGCAACTAATGGGTCTCCGCCGGTCGGTAGCCCAACAGGAGCGTGTCCGGTCCATACGGCTTGGCCGTTCCGCTCGGTCAGCGTTGCTGCAGCGCGAACCCCGACGAAGGAGTAGCGCGACCAGACGCCCTGCTCAGCCGACTCCAGCAGGTAAGTACCGGGGAGGTTTCTTGCCAACTTCCGATAGAGCCCGATTGCGGTCTCGGCATCTGCCAGCAGCCGGCGGTAGACCGCGATTACCCGCCGCTCTACCGCCAGCTTGCGGAACTCCTCGAGTGTTGGAGATAGCTCGGTCACAGACCCTCAGATCGCTGAGTGACCAGCGCGGGCAGCCTACGGCCGTCGAAGCAGCTGCGATCGCCGGTATGGCATGCAGGTCCATCTTGATGCACCTTGACCAGTACGGTGTCGCCGTCACAGTCGAGCCGGACTTCGCGCACCCACTGGCGGTGACCACTTGTCTCTCCCTTCACCCAGTACTCCCCTCGACTTCGCGAGAAGAAGGTGGAGCGTCCGGTGGTCAAGGTCTTGTGCAACGCCAGGTCGTCCATCCAGCCCACCATGAGGACCTCTCCGGTGGCGTCCTCCTGAATGACGGCCGTGATCAGTCCAGCCTGATCGCGCTTGAGCAGTGCAGCGATGGCGGGATCAAGGGTGCTAGCGGCGGAAGCCGGGACTGGGTCTGTCACGCGCCCATTGTTCCAACATCGACGCGCACGGATCGTCAGGTTTCTCGAGCAGTGATGAGTGGCATCGAGTTGTCTTGGCTCGCGCATTGCTTTGGGCACCGCGACGGCACGGAGGCTGCCAGGCGGTACCGCTACCATGGACGCTCGTGACGTTTGCCAGGTCCGAACGAGCAGAGCTGTGCGACCTGCTCGATAAGGTCGGACCGCACGCACCCACGCTATGTGAGGGTTGGAACGCCCATGACCTCGCCGCCCACCTGTGGATTCGCGAGACCGACCCAGTTGGGGCGAGCGGCATCGTCGCGAAGCCGCTCTCCAGCTTGTACGGGCGTCGGATGGCCGAAATCAAGCAGCGGTGGGAATACTCCGAGCTGGTCGACCGGGTTCGACGGGGTCCTGCACGATTCTCGATTTTCGCGATCCCTGGCGTGGATGAGGGTGCGAACACTACGGAGTTCTTCATCCATCACGAGGACGTACGCCGGGCTGGTGACTCCCCACAGACCTCTCGGCACCTCGATGACGATGTCGAAGAATGGATGTGGCGACGGCTCAAGTTGCTCGGTCGAGCATGGTTCCGACGAGTCCAGGTAGGAGTCGTCCTAGAGCGCCTCGGCTCAGCCGCCGCAGACGGAGCGCCCGAGACAATCCGGGCGGTGAGCGGCACCTCGACCGTCACTCTTGTTGGCAATCCGAGCGAGCTGATGCTGTACGCCCACGGCAGGACCGGTGTCGCCGAAATCAAGCTGGTCGGTGAGCCTGATGCGATAGAGATCTTGAACTCATCGGATTTGCGGACTTGAGAGGTGGTTTGACTATTCAGGCCAGACTGTGACACAGCTCGCCGCTGGGGCTGGAGGTCGCGTCGCTCCCGCGGATAATTTGGTGGTGACCGCGACCTCGATGCTGCCGAAGTATCGCGTCCGGCGATCAAGCGTCCTCATTGCCTGCGCTGCCCTTTCGTTGTTGACCAGTTGCACGAACGCGGCCAATGAACCGAACTCGGAGACCCGCACGGCTGGCGCGACTCCGGCAAGTTCAGCGCCGCCACCAAGCCCGGATTCGATCAGCCCACGGCCCACCAGTCCATCGCCCAGCCCTGTCCAGGCGCGCCGCGATCCCCGCGCCCAGGAGATTGCCTCCAATCTTGAGGCGCCCTGGGGTGTGGTGCCGCTCAGGGATGGCAGTTTCCTGATCAGCGAACGCGACACCAGGAAGATCGTCCGTGTCAGGAATGACTCGACTTCGACGGTCCGGACGATCGAACAAGCCGATCCGGCTGGGGAAGGCGGCCTCCTTGGTCTGGCGATTACCCAGGACGAGAGGACGGTCTTCGCGTACTACACCGCAGCCAACGACAATCGGGTCGTCTCCATGAGCTGGGACGGCCGCGATCTCGGCTCACCCAAGGTGATTCTCGACGACATTCCCAAGGGCTTCGTCCACAACGGTGGCCGCATGGTGGTGGGTCCGGACGGCTTTCTTTACGTGGGGACCGGAGAAAGCGGAAGCGGACGACTGTCGCAAGACAGAGACTCACTCGGCGGCAAAATCCTGCGGCTCCGACTTGACGGCAGACCGGCGCCAGACAACCCGTTCGACAACGAGGTCTTCAGCTACGGCCATCGCAATGTTCAGGGGCTTGCTTTCGACGCTGAAGGCCGCCTCTGGGCTAGCGAGTTCGGCCAGCAGAGTTGGGATGAGCTGAACTTGATCAGGAGGGGCGGCAACTATGGGTGGCCGGAGGTCGAGGGCTCCGGCGACGTCAATGGAATGACCAATCCCAAGGTCGTCTGGCGCACAAACGACGCCTCACCCTCCGGTTTGGCGTTCTGGCAGGGCGATCTATGGATGGCTGGGCTGCGTGGCGAACGGCTCTGGCAGATCCCGCTGGATGGCACCGATGCCGGTGACCCACGTGCGCACTTTAGAGGTGACTATGGGCGGTTGCGGACTGTGGAAGTCGCAATGGATGGAAACAGCTTGCTGCTCAGCAATTCCAACACCGATGGCAGAGGTGATCCAACGGGTGACGACGACCGCTTGTTCCGAATCACCCGCTAGCGATGAATTTGAGACGAGTTTCCTGACATGAAGTCTGGGGCGTTACGCACGATCGTTCTGATGATTGGCGGGCTCGCAGTGCTGGCCGGCGAACTCTGGATTGGCCAGGGTGCCGGTTGGATCAAGGGCAGTTTCATGACAGGCAGTCCGACTTGGCTGGGTATCGGACTACTTTGTCTCGTCGCTGGCCTATTTTTGATTTTCTTGGCAGTGCGGCGTCGCTCCGATGAGAGCGCGGGACCCAAGTAGCTAGAGTCTCGAGCAAGTCTCAGCCGGTCCAGCCTTCGCTGACATCTCCCGAGCCGCCCAGCGCTTGTGCATAGTCAGGCAGCTGCTGCACGGCCCATCGGTTGCCGTCGGGATCGGAGAAGAACACGAACGACCCCCACGGCTGCACGTCAACCTCGCTGACATCGACGCCTCGCTCCGCGAGCTCTGTTCGGGCTTGGTGAATGTCGCTCACCACGACCTGGAGGTTGTCCAGCGTGCCGGGCGTCAGCTGTGTCAGTCCTTTCCCAATGGCAATCGAGCATGCAGAACCGGGCGGCGTCAATTGGACGAAGCGCACCTGCTCATTGACGGTGTGGTCGTGATCGACATTGAAACCAGCCTGATCAACGTAGAAGGCCTTGGCACGGTCGACGTCGCTGACCGGCACTCCTACGAGTTCGAGTTTGAAATCCATGGTTCGACGCTAACGCCAGGCTCAGACACTTTTTGCGGGCCTGTTCCCTGACCTGGCCGCAGTCCTATGGAAGCCTGTCCCCATGACGGCCGGTCGACTTCCCAAGGCCCTGTCGTGGACCGTGCTTGTTCCGATACTCGCGGCGGTGTTACTCGCGCTCGCCTGGGGTCGCGATCTCCCATTCTTTGTGCAAATTCTCGGGGCGTTGGCGCTAGCCGGCGCCATCCTGGCCGCGGTCAATCATGCCGAGATCATTGCCCACCGGGTCGGTGAGCCATTCGGCTCACTTGTGCTAGCCGTCGCTGTGACCGTCATTGAGGTCGGCTTGATCGTGATGCTGATGATCTCAGGTGGCAAGGGCAGCGAGTCCTTGGCTCGCGACACCGTGTTCGCGGCAGTCATGATTACCTGCAACGGCATAGTCGGCATCGCTCTACTCATCGGGGCAGTGCGATATCACTTAACAGTCTTCAACGCGGAGGGGACCGGCGCCGCATTGGCCACAGTCACGACATTGGCCACCTTGAGCTTGGTGCTGCCGAGGTTTTCGATCAGTCGGCCAGGGCCTGAGTTCACTCCGGGGCAGCTGGCTTTCGCGGCGATCGCATCACTGGCCCTGTACGTGGTATTCGTCATCACGCAGACGGTTCGGCATCGAGACTTCTTCCTGCCCATAACCTCAGCCGGCGAGGTCGTCGAGGACGAGGAACATGCCGATCCTCCCAGCAATAGACGGACCTTGGCCAGCCTCGGACTGCTCGTGGTTGCATTGGTCGCCGTCGTTGGCTTGGCCAAGGTGGAGACGCCCGCAATTGAAGCTGGTGTTGCCGCGGTCGGGTTTCCTCCGTCGTTCGTCGGCGTGGTGATCGCGTTGCTGGTGCTCTTGCCCGAGACGCTGGCGGCCGCCCGGGCCGCAGCCCGGGATCGAATCCAGACCAGCCTGAACCTCGCCTTCGGCTCCGCTATGGCAAGCATTGGACTGACAATTCCGGCTATTGCAGTCGCCTCGATCTGGCTTGAGGGGCCACTCGTGCTCGGACTTAATGCCACGCAGATGGTGCTGCTTGCGGTGACCGTCGTCGTCGCGATCCTTACCGTTGTTCCGGGGCGGGCAACTCGGCTTCAGGGCGCGGTACACCTGGTTTTGCTGGCAGCTTTCCTCTTCTTAGCGGTCATCCCTTAGTTACGTCCGCCGTG
>DATFBI010000115.1:0-17617 GCA_035253925.1 Propionibacteriaceae bacterium | reverse complement strand
TCAAGAACAGCGGTCTGAAGCAACGAATGTGAAATATCTGACTGACTACGTGCGGCGGGAACGGCCGCACGGCCGCTTGAGATGGGAATCAAAGAACCCCGCACCTTTACAGGTTCGGGGTTCTAATCCGTGTCTCATGGTAGCGGGGACAGGATTTGAACCTGTGACCTCTGGGTTATGAGCCCAGCGAGCTACCGAGCTGCTCCACCCCGCGTCGGCAGTGAACTACCTTACGTCAGCTGTCCAACCAAGCCAAATCACTCGCGGTGGTAGGGATCCGGCGTTCTGCATTCATACGTTCGAGCTCATATCGGCGTACCAGAGCGTCGGCCGTGTCCAACTCCTCGTGTCACTTCGGGCACACTTGGCAGACGTGACTTCACCGATCCGCGTCACGGTGTGGGGCGAGAACTTTCACGAGCAATCCGAACGAGATCGCGCTGGCATGGCTGAGCGCTATCCGAGTGGCATGCACGGCGCCATAAGCGACGGACTCACCGAGTTGCTCGGTACGTCTGTGGCGGTGACGACTGCGACTCAAGATCAACCTGAGCACGGCTTAACTGAGCAGGTCCTAAACTCCACCGACGTGTTGACCTGGTGGGGTCACGCCACCCATGGCAGTGTCGACGATGCCGTAGTTGATCGAGTACAGCAGCGCGTGCTGGGCGGCATGGGTCTGGTGGTTCTGCATTCGGCACACTTTTCCAAGATCTTCCGCCGACTCATGGGTACTACGTGTTCCCTTGCCTGGCGCAATTCCGCTGACACTGAGCTGGTTTGGACCGTCAACCCATCCCATCCGATCGCCGCCGGCGTTCCGCAACCGATCATGATCAACGAGCATGAGATGTACGGAGAGTTTTTCGACATTCCAGCACCCGAGGAGTTGATCTTCATCTCCACCTTCAGCAGTGGTGAGGCCTTCCGGTCCGGCTGCTGCTGGCGACGTGGCAAGGGCAAGGTGTTCTACTTTTCGCCGGGTGATCAGGAGTATCCGATCTATCGCCACCCCGACATCAAGCGAGTGGTAGCCAACGCCGTGCAGTGGGCTCGGCCGGACAACATCGCTGACTTCGATCCGCCCTCGGTTCTCAGCAGTCCAGCACCGTACTTCGACGCGCGCGCGATCACCAATGAGGTGCCGCCTTCATGAACAGCAGTGATCGGCTTCGGGCCGGTGTCATCGGTCTTGGTTGGGCCGGACAGCAGCACATGGCTGCGTACGCCGAGATTACTGATGTTGATCTTGTAGCGCTGGCCGGAATGGAGGCCGATGCGTTGCAGTGGCTAGGAGATCGCTACGACGTCCCGAAGAAACATCGCTACGCAAACTGGCAGGATCTTGTTGATCACGACCAAGTCGATCTGTTAAGCATTGCCGCCCCGACAACCTTGCATGCGCCAATAGCGGTTACAGCGCTCGATGCCGGCATGCATGTGCTCTCTGAAAAACCGATCGCTGAGAATGCCGATACCGCTCGGCTCATGGTGGAGGCGGCGGAGCGTAATGATCGCGTCCTAGATGTTTCGTTCAACCATCGGCAGCGCGGCCACGTCAAGGTCTTGAAGGGGCTTATCGATGCCGGGCTGCTGGGCCGCATCTATTACGCCAAAGTCGGCTGGTTGCGGCGGGAGGGGATTCCGGGCCTGGGCAGCTGGTTCACCCGCCGGGCGACCGCGGGTGGTGGGCCGCTAATGGACCTCGGCGTGCACATGCTGGACATCGCCCTCTACTTGTTGGATGAGCCAACGGTTCATGCGGTCACTGCCGCGACGTACGCGGAGTTCGGGCCGCGGGGCAAGGGCAGCTCGACTTCGCAGTTCATGCGTAAGACCGGGATCGAGCCTGGTGCCTTTGACGTTGAGGATCTCTCGACCGCCTTCCTACGACTCAAGGGTGGCGAGACGCTGCTGCTGGAGTCGAGCTGGGCGCAGTGGATCCCCAAAGATCGGTGCTATGTAACGATGTACGGCTCCGATGGAGGTGCCAGCATCGAGTGGGGTGCCCCCGACGATCCGCATCGAACTCTGAATATCTGGACCGAGAAGGAAGGCGTGCCGGCCACGTTGCATCCGATGATCCCTCCTGACGGAAAGCACGCCGAATCTGTCAGGGATTTCGTTACCAAGGTGCGGTCAGCTGACTACAGCAACTATCGCGGCAAGCAAGCATTGGCGCGTGCGGTGGTAATCGATGCCTGTTACGCCTCTGCGGAGAAGGGCGGTGAAATTCAGCTTGACTGGTAGGACGGTTAAACCCATCTATCACATTCGTCACAGAAATTAATTCTGTTCACTTGCGTGTCGCGTTTGACATGCACCAGGCTAGGGCCACTTCCCGTGATTGGACTGGTCATGTCTGGTTCCCCAATACATCGATCTTGTTTGTTGAGCTGGCTTAGACGCCTGCTAGGAGCCTCACTGGCCCTCGCCGTCGTCGGCATTTCGGCAATCCTGACAACCATGCCGGCCCATGCGGACCCCGCCGTTTCGTCCAAATCCGGAAGCTTCATGATCCGCGGTGTCGGGTGGGGCCACGGCTGGGGAATGTCCCAGTACGGCGCGTATGGGGGCGCTCGCAAAGGTCTGTCCTGGAAGCAAATTCTGGCTTTCTACTACCGGGGCACCCAGCTCAAGACCATGCCCAGTGGCACCAAGATCAAAGTCTGGATTACCTCCGACAACGACAACAGCCTGAGGGTCCTGCCGGCGCCGGGTCTGACCGTAAGTGACACAGCAGGCCATCGCTATACGTTGCCCACGGGCCCGGAGTACAACTCCTGGCGAATCAGCCGCTCCAGCGCCGGCTATCGACTGAGCTACCGGAACAACATCGGGAAGTATGTGACGAGGTCGACTCCGTTGACGACAGGCACCTGGTCGTTCTCCACCCGTTCCAAGATCGTGAGAGTCGTGCTGCCAACTGGTTCGGTGCGTCCGTACCGGGGGAGTGTGGCGTTGATCAAGAGTGGATCCGGCGCCCGGACGATCAACACTGTGCTGCTGGAGCAGTACCTGCAAGGCGTCGTGCCGACCGAGATGCCCACCTCGTGGGCAGCTGACGCGGTACGGGCACAGGCCGTTGCGGCACGCTCGTACGCCGTACGACTGCGGGATTTCGGCCGCTACTCCGGATTCGACATCTGCGACACCACTGCCTGTCAGGTCTATGGCGGAATGGGCCGCGAAACCCGCGACGGCAACGCGGCGGTGAATGCGACTGCGGGCAAGATCGTCACCTACCGAGGCAAGGTTGCGCTAACCCAGTACGCGTCATCCAATGGTGGTCACAGCGCCCAAGGAGACTATCCCTATTTGGCCGCTCGTCCCGATCCTTACGACGGAGTGATCAAGTCTCAGTCCTGGACGCGTACCATCGCCGCGAGCAGCATCAGCCGGGCCTGGCCCTCGGTGGGGACAGTGCAGCAGTTAAAGATCACCAGTCGTGACGGCGCCGGTGCCTGGGGCGGCCGCGTCAAGTCGATCAAGATCATTGGGAGCTTGCGGACCGCGACTGTCTCTGGAACAACGTTCCAACGCATGCTCGGCCTGCGTTCTTCGCTCTACGTGATCACCGACTTGTCAGAACGTAGTTGACCTATAGGGCGCTGATGGAGGTCATTGCCTTCGACAGCGTCAATCCACCGCAGCGGTTATCCCGGCGGCGCCGCCGACATCGTCGTGGTGACCGCTCGATGGTGCGCGCTTCACTTCGGCACAGCACGCGCTCTGGCGGTGACCCAGCCGTGCCGATCCGACGTACTCGCAGATGGACACCGCGTTGCCTAGTTGCCCTTCTCGACATTTACGGGTCGATGGAGCCGTACGCCCGCGCCTACCTGCACCTGCTTTGGGGTACGGCAACGCAAGCACAAGCCGAGGTGTTCGTGTTCGGCACGCGGCTTACTCGGCTGACCCGCGCGCTGCGCAAACGCCAACCCCGATCTCGCGCTGGAACGCGCCGCGGCATTGATGCCTGACTGATCGGGTGGCACGCGTATCGGTTGCGCAGTGCGCGACTTCTTGAACCTCTACGGCCGGCGGGGCATGGCGCGCGGCGCCGTGGTACTGATCGTCTCCGACGGTTGGGAGCGCGATGATCCGAGCATCCTCGCCCGACAGATGGCCGCGCTCGGCCGGCATGCGCATCGCATCGTATGGGCCAATCCGCGGGCGGCCGCGCCCGGCTTCGCTCCGTTGGCCGGCGGCATGGCGGCCGCGTTGCCACATATCGACTCATTCAATAGCGGCCATTCGGCGGATGCCCTCATCGAGGTCGTTAAGGCGCTGGGCGTTACCGACTTGTCAGCACCTGTGGCTGCCAGAGCACCACCGCCGCTGACAAGTCGGTGAGAATGAGCGGGTGATCGAGGGGTTTGAGATCGGGCACCACACTGCTGACGAGGAGGGTTGGCTGACCGGGACCACGGTGGTGTTGGCCCGGCAGGGCGCGGTCGGTGGGGTGGACGTACGCGGCGGCGGCCCGGGAACCCGCGAGACTGACCTGTTGGATCCAACAACAGCGATTGACCGGGTACATGCGGTCGTCCTTACCGGCGGCAGCGCGTACGGGCTAGCGGCGGCAAATGGCGTCATGGCCGGTCTCGAGGCGGCAGGAATTGGCTGGCCAGTCGGTATTGAGTCTCATCAGGTGGTCCCGATTGTGCCAGCGGCGGTGATCTTCGACCTCGGTCGCGGTGGTGTTTTTGGCAACCGGCCGACAGATGACTTTGGAGCCTCGGCACTGGCAGCCGCTACCACAGAGCAACCTGACACCGGGACCGTGGGAGCCGGCACCGGAGCCGTTTGCGGCGGTATCAAAGGCGGATTTGGGTATGCCGAATCCGAGCTCGAGTCGGGCGTCTCGGTTGCAGCTGCCGTCGTCGTGAATGCAGCGGGGTCACTCGTTAACCCGGGGACAGGCCGACTCTGGGGAGATCGGATGCAACGGCTTGCGACACCAAGGGATGGCGAACGAGAGGCGCTTGCCGCTGCCTACGCCCAAGCCCAGCGGTCCAGGGCCACGACGATCGGGGTAGTTCTGACAGATGCGATCCTGACCAAAGTCCAAGCCACCAAGATCGCAGCAGTCACCCACGACGGAATGGCGCGCGCCATCCGACCAGTGCACACGATGTTCGATGGCGACACGGTCTTCTGTCTTGCTTCGTCGCGCCGATCGCTAGCAGAAGATCAGATTCAATCACTGCTCGCCTTCAATGCGCTGTTGGCCGCGGCCGCAGATGTGTTCGCTGACGCTTGCCTTGACGGGATTGTGTCGGCGACAGGACGAGGTTCCTGGAAGAGCTACACCGAGCTGGCGCCCTCGGTAGTCAGCTGAGATATCGATTTTCTCACGCGGCAGCATTCCTACACTGGTGGCGGCATTCAGCCCGTGACCATGAGGAACCATGAAGGCATTACTGCTGGAGAACATCCATCCCGAGGGCGTTCGGCTCCTCACCGAACGTGGGATCGACGTTGAGACCGTCAAAGGAGCGCTCGACGAGGCCGAATTGACCGATGCTCTGCACGGTGTGCAGCTGCTAGGCATTCGCTCCAAGACGAACGTCACCAAAAGCGTCCTGCACGCCGCTCCGGACCTGCAAGCGATCGGTGCCTTCTGTATCGGCACCAACCAAATCGACCTGGCCGCTGCTGCCAGCCGGGGTATTCCAGTCTTCAACGCACCGTTCTCCAACACCCGCAGCGTGGTCGAACTCGTCATTGCGGAGATCATTGCGTTAGCCCGGCACCTGACCGACAAGAACGCGCTGATGCACGCCGGAATCTGGGACAAGTCCGCCAAAGGCGCGCACGAGGTACGCGGCCGAACCCTCGGCATTGTCGGTTACGGCAATATCGGCAGCCAGCTCTCCGTTGTTGCTGAATCAATAGGCATGCGGGTCTACTTCTACGACATCGCCGACAAGCTGGCGCTTGGCAATGCTCAGCGCTGCGAGACCCTTGATGAGCTTTTGGAAGTCGCCGAGACGGTAAGCCTGCACGTTGACGGGCGTCCCGGCAACGCTGGCCTGTTCGGCGCCGAGCAGTTCGGCAAGATGCGTCGCCGGAGCCTGTTTCTCAATCTCTGTCGCGGCTTCATCGTTGATCATGAGGCACTGCGTTACCACCTGTTGAGCGGACACATCGCGGGCGCTGCGCTGGACGTATTCCCCGATGAACCGAAGAACGCCGGAGACCCGTTCAGCGATAGCCTGCAAGGCCTCCCGAACGTGATCTTGACACCACATGTTGGCGGCTCAACAGAGGAGGCGCAGATCGATATCGGCCGCTTCGTGGCCGGCAAGCTACGCGACTTTGCCGACAGCGGCCACACCACAATGTCTGTCAACCTGCCGCAGGTACAGACCGAAAGCAGGGTGTCTGGGCGTAGCCGGCTGCTGCACGTCCATCAGAACGTCCCAGGAGTGCTTGCCACGGTGAACGGGCTGCTAGCAGGCGCTCAGGTGAACATCGAGGGCCAGGTCCTTTCAACTCGCGGCGAGCTGGGCTACGTGATCACCGACGTCGCCGGTGGCCTGACAACCGAGCTGATCGAGAAGCTGCAGAGCATGCCGGAGACCGTACGCCTCCGAGTCTTTGACTAGCTGGCGCGCCTAGGCATATAGCTTGCCCGGCGGATGAGTGGCGGCAGCCACGCGGGGCAGCGCGGATCGGCTTCAAGATCACTCAGCGTCCACCAACCGACCTCGACCAGCTCATGCGGCGCATTGACGTAAGGCTCGATCGCTGGCGGCGCCTGCGCTGTGAAGGTCACTGTAATCTGCCGCTCGCCGCTATCGGTAACAAAGAACTCCGACTCCAGATATCGCAGCCGTGTCTCGGAAAGATCAAGTCCAACCTCCTCAGCAAGCTCTCGTCGCGCAGTCGCCTCCAACACGTCGGCGACAGGACGAGTGACATCTACATGGCCTCCGATCATTCCGATCATGCCTGGCGCGTACGTCACATTGGGCGCCCGGATGACGAGCAGCCAGCTATCGCCGCGCTGGATCAGCACGCAGACGGTGACTGCGTAAAGCTCGCTATCCACAAACGATCAAGATTTGCGTCGCGCGATCTTGATCACGATAAACAGCAGCAGGCCGACGACGGCAAGCACTGGGCCGTACCGCTTCAGAAGCACTGGCCCAACGGTCCGGAGTACATCGACGGTGCTCTCCTCGGCGCTTCCCGCAGCCTGAGTAGGCGCTGCGGGAGCTCGCGGCGCCGTGGGTGCTCGTGGCGCGGTGGCAGAAGCAGGCTCGGCTAGTGGCGGAGCATTGTCGGCAACCGGGGCGGTAACTGCCGCTTCGTTAACGGCAGACACCGCCTCGAGCTCAATGGTCTGCTCGGTGTCGGCCTGGTCGTATCCAGTGCCAGCAGCCGCAACCTCTGATGTCACCGCCGTCTCGGTAGCCGCAGCAGTGCCATCGGCGAAGCGCCCGGACAGGCAGGTGACAAACTGCTCTAACAGCTTGTCGCTGACGTCGGAGATCACACCGCGGCCGAACTGAGCGGGCTTCCCAGTAATCGCTAGATCGGTCAGCACCTGGACCTCGGTCTGCTCGCCATCTTCGGCGAACGAGGCAGAAACCCTGGCAGTTGCCGTCCCGTTTCCTCTTTTGTCCTTGCCACGGGCCTCTATTACGACTCGGCGATCGGCATCGTTACGTTCTACGAATCGGCCAGATCCGTTGTACATAAGGGCAATCGGACCCAATTTGATCTTCACCGAACCGGCGAATTCATCGCCTTCGATGCTGCTGATAGTGGCGCCCGGAAAACAGGGAGCCAGTGCTTCCAGGTTGTTGAAGGCGCTCCAGGCCTCGTCTATGCGGGCGGGCACGCTAAAGCGATGCGTCAGGTCCATGGCTCATCATGTCCTACCCGCGGGCGGCCGTTAGTACCGCGCGACGTGCCAAGATCGACGCCAGATGCCTGCGGTACTCGGGATCGCCATTCACATCGGTCGGTGGTGCGGTGCCATCCGCAATATTGGTCAGCGCGGCCGCTACAGCATCCGGCTCGATCGCTACGCCAACCAGCGCTTGCTCGGCTGCACCTGCACGAATCGGCGTCGGGCCCATGTTGGTCAAGGCAATCCGTGCCTCGGCGATTCTGCCGCCGGCGGCCCGGACCGTTGCTGCCACGCCAACAATTGCCCACTGTTGAGCTACCCGGACGAATTTCTCGTACGCCGAGCCCCAACCGGTGTACTTCGGAACTCGGACCTCGATCAAGATCTCGTCATCTTCCATTGCGGTAGTGAAGAAATCTTGGAAGAAATCCGTCGCCGCGACCCGCCGTTGCCCACCTGGGCCAGCGATCACGAATTCTGCGTCGAGCGCGACGGTTGGAGTCGGAATGTCGCTCGCTGGGTCGGCATGGGCACAGGCGCCGCCAAATGTGCCGCGATGCCGAACTTGCGAATCGGCTACCGTCGCGACGCACTTGGCGAGCAACGAGGCATGCGCATTGACGAGCGGGTTCTCCACTACCTCAAAGTGTGGGGTCATCGCTCCGATGACGATCGCATCGCCGTCGTCGCGCACGCCTTTCAGGGAATCGATCTTGCCCAAGTCGATCACCAGCTCGGGTGCCGCGAGCCGGAGCTTCAGCACCGGTAAAAGGCTCTGTCCACCAGCGATGATCTTGGCGTCGTCACCGCCATCCGCGAGCAGTTGCAGCGCCTCCGCCAGGCTGGTCGGTGCCTTGTAGTCGAAAGCCGCCGGAATCATGACACACCTCGCCGGTGGGGCTGGTGCTCGCTGTCACAACTCGCCGCTGGGGCTGGTGCTCGCTTCGCTCGCGCAATTTCGCTGCGCTCGGGCAATTTGATCATGCCTGCCCTCCTTCGGCATCGAAGTGGGGTTGAGTTTCACTAGGCGTTTCCGATACCTCGGCTCCGCGAATCGCCTTCCAGACCCGCATTGGCGAACATGGCATCTCGATGTCCTTTACGCCAAAGGGTCGCAAGGCATCGAGGATCCCGTTCACAATGGCCGGAGTCGAGGCGATCGTTCCGGCCTCACCAACCCCCTTAGCGCCGAGCTCGTTGTACAGCGCCGGAGACTCGGTGCGGTCGGTGACGAAGTCAACCAAATCAGGCGCTGACGGCACGAGGTAGTCCACGAACGACCCGGTGGTCAGTGTTCCGTTCTCGTCATAGACGGCCTCCTCGAAGAGTGCCTGTGCAATCCCCTGAGTCAGTCCGCCGTGTACCTGTCCTTCGACGATCAGCGGATTGATCACCTTCCCAATGTCGTCGACGGCAACATATTTGCGGATGGACACAGCTCCGGTCTCGGTGTCAACCTCCATGGCTGCGAGGTGGGTGCCGTGCGGATAGGAGTAGACCTCGGGGTCGAAGGACGCCGTAGAATCCAGGTTCGGCTCGATCCCCTCAGGCCAGACGTGCGCTTGCAGGGCGGCAAAGGCAATCTCAGCCAACGACTTGCCGGTATCAGTGCCCTTCACCCAGAAGTGGCCGGCTCGGAACTCAAGATCATCCTCGCTAGCCTCCAGAAAATGGGCCGCGATGGGCTTGGCCTTCTCGATCACCTTGTCGGCGGCCTTGAGCACCGCGGTCGCGCCGACGACAAGTGATCGGGAGCCATAGGTGTCGAGGCCACGCTGAGCGATCTGGGTGTCGCCGTGCAGCACTTCTACATCCTCAAATGCCACCCCTAACTTGTCGGCCACGATTTGGCTCCAGGATGTCTCGTGTCCTTGTCCGTGGGGGCTTGTTCCGACAACCACCTCAACCGTGCCAAGGGGGAGCATCCGCACCTCAGCGTGTTCCCAGCCGCCGGCGATGTAGTTCAGGCTGCCGAGTATCCGCGATGGGGCTAGCCCACATTGCTCGGTGTAGGTTGAGATGCCAATCCCAAGTTGTACGGGGTCTTTGCGGGCACGGCGTTCGGCCTGTTCAGTCCGCAGCCCGTCGTAGTCGATTAGCTCCTTAGCCCTTGCGGTCGCTGCCTCGTAGTTCCCGGAGTCATACTCGAATCCGGCTACGGTCGTGAAGGGAAACTCATCGGCGGTAATCCAATTCTTGGCCCGCAGCTCCAAGGGATCCATGTCCAGCTCGACTGCAAGATCATCCATAAGCCGTTCGATGGCATACGTCGCCTCCGGGCGGCCGGCCCCGCGATAAGCGTCAGTGCGCACCATGTTGGTCAAGATGTTCTTGACCTCGAAGCGGTAGGCGGCGAACTTGTAGATCGCGTTGTACATGTAGGCACCGAGGATGGGAACGGCCGGGCCCACCAGACCCATGTATGCGCCCATGTTGACAAGCAGGTCGACGTGGAGCGCGGTGACCTTGCCCTCCTTTGTCGCGGCCAGCGTCAACCGTTGCACCTGATCCCGGCCATGGTGGGCACCCTGCAAAGACTCGCTGCGCGTCTCGGTGTACTTGATTGGCCTGCCCAGCTTTTTGGCCACCGTAAAGGTAATGAACTCCTCGGGCGTGACCTGCAACTTGCCTCCGAAGCCGCCGCCGACATCGGGTGCGATCACCCTGATCTTGTGTTCCGGGGTGTTCGTCGCAAGCGCTGTGAAGACGCGGAGGAAGTGTGGCACCTGGGTCGATGACCAGAACACGATCTGGTCACCAGTGGGGTCGACCAGGAAGGAACGCGGTTCCATGAATGCCGGAATCAGGCGCTGCTGCCGGTAGGTCCGCTCCAGCACGATGCCGTCCTGGCGAGCCTTTTCGATCTCCTCCCTGACATCTGTACCGGTGCCTGCCTCGGCGGAGTCGAAGATCCAATGGGTCGAAACATTGGTCTCCCACTCGGGATGGACATACGGAGGTCCAGCCGCGGCCCCCTCAAGATCGAGAACAACCGGCTCATCTTCGTACTCGACATCGACCAGCTCTACCGCGTCGCGGGCAGCTTGGGCGCTCCGAGCCACGACCACCGCGACGATTTCGCCTGCGAAGTTGACCTCGTCTCTAGCGACCGGGTAGTACTCCGGGACCTTGTCCTCGGGCGAGAGCGGCCAGCCACATGGCATCGGGCCCACATCGTCGGCTAGATCAGCTCCGGTGAAGACCGCGATCACACCGGGTGAGGCCTTCGCCTGAGCAACGTCGATTGATGTGATCTTCGCGTGCGCGATGGGGCTGCGCACCATACCGAGGACCAGCATGCCGTGGACGGAGAGATTGTCGGTAAATCGAGTCCGGCCGGTAATCAGCCGCTGATCCTCTTTGCGGAGCCGTGAACGGCCAACCTCGGACGTGGTTTCGGGAGATTCCTCTGTGATGGTCATTGCAGGCTCCCCGCTGCCTGGCGCACGGCCTTAACGATGTTCTGGTAACCGGTGCACCGGCACAGGTTGCCCTCGAGCCCATGGCGAATCTCTTCATCAGACGGATCAGGATTTTCCTTCAGCAGCGATGCCGCTTGCATGATCATTCCCGGCGTACAGAACCCACATTGCAAGGCGTGGTTCTCATGGAAGGCCTGCTGTATCGGATGCAGCTGACCATCGCTGGCCATGCCTTCGATGGTGGTTACCTCGCATCCGTCGGCCTGGACCGCAAGCACGGTGCACGACTTCACACTCAGCCCATTGAGAAGCACGGTGCACGAGCCGCAGTTTGTCGTGTCACATCCGACTACCGTGCCGGTCTTGCCTAGCCCGTAGCGGAGATACTGCACAAGCAGTGTTCGCGGCTCGACATCATCTGTGTAGCTGACTCCGTCGACGACAACCGAAATTTCCATACGCCACTCCTTTGGGGTGGAATGTCGCCCCGTCCCAGGAGCGCGTTAATGCGCGACAGACTGGCGACTGTGCTGGCCCTAAGCAAAATGTAACTCTCGCAGTTGATCATGCGGAAGCTGGTATTTCGCCCGCCGGGCCATGGAGAATCTCGCCCATGAACCCAGTCAGCTATCTCAATCCCGCCCAGATACACAGAAACCCGGCTTTCACCCAGGCCGTACGCACTCCGGCTGGACATGATCTGGTCGTGATCGGCGGCCAGAACGGCGTTGACAGCGCCGGCCGCGTCGTGTCCGAAGACATCGCAGGCCAGACTCGGCAAGCCCTCATCAACCTGCAGGCTTGCCTCAGCGAGGCGAACGCCGACCTTGATCACGTTGTGCACTGGACGATTTTGATCAAGGATGGCGCACGCTGATGGAGGGCTTTGCGGCTTTCATGGAGGTCTGGGGCCAGCGGGTTAACCCGCCGACTACCACGAGTGCCTTCGTTAGCGGCTTCGGAGTTCCGGGCGCGCTGTGCGAAATCGAGGCGCTTGCCGCGGTTCCCAGCGCGTGATCAGATAGCCCGGATTACCGTCCCGGAAAGTGGTTATAAACGACAACGCTTCCGGCGGGAATTGGGTTGTTCGTGACCACTCTCTGTCCACAAGCGAGCGCTCTTAAGAGGCTGAGTGATGAATGCGACCCGTGAGCTCGGCGAGCCGACGGCCCTGACCACCCCAGCGCTGGCTAATGATCTCTGCGGCGATCGAGACGGCTGTTTCCTCAGGCGTACGCGCTCCAAGATCAAGGCCGATCGGGCTGGACAGCCGTCCGAGCTCGATATCGGTGAGCCCAGCTTCACGTAGCCGCTGGAGGCGTTCCTCATGGGTTTTCCGTGATCCCATAGCCCCGATGTAGCCGACCTGAGGCAGGCGCAGCGCAAGCTGCAGGACTGGTACGTCGAACTTCGGGTCGTGGGTCAGCACACAGATGACTGTGCGGGCATCAAGCCGGCCAGCGTCAACCTCAGCTGCAAGATAGCGATGGGGCCAGTCGACGATCACTTCGTCGGCGACGGGAAACCTCGTCCGGGTTGCGAACACGGGTCGCGCGTCACACACCGTCACCCGATAACCCAGGAAGCTGCCCACTCGCGCGACAGCGGCTGCAAAGTCGATTGCCCCGAAGACCAGCATCCGAGGAGGTGGCGCAAAGCTGGCTGCAAAAACGCGCATCCCTTCACCGCGCCGCTGGCCCTCCGGACCGTAGGTAAGTAATTCGGTCTTACCTGATGCCAGCAGGCCACGGACGTCGTCGGCAACGGCGGCGTCAGCGCGCGGGCCGCCGAGCGAGCCGCTGATCGGTGAGTCCTCAGCCGGCCGGATGATCATCCTCCGACCCACCCGCTCGGCGTCAGGATGTTCCACCACGGTAGCGACGGCCACCGGCCGGCTGGCGTCAATATCGGCTGCAACCTCAGCAAGCTCGGGAAACGTCTGCTGCGATATCTTCTCAACGAAGACATCAAGAATCCCGCCGCAGGTTAGGCCAACGGCGAAGGCGTCGTTGTCACTGACGCCGTAGCGCTGGAGCACCGGGTTGCCGTCTGCCATCACCTCTTGTGCGAGCTGGTAGACCGCAGATTCCACGCAGCCCCCAGAGACCGAGCCCACCGCCGAGTCATCGGGCCCAACCAGCATCGCCGCTCCGGGTTGCCGAGGCGCCGAACGCCAGGTGCCGACGACGGTACCCATTCCGACCGTCTCGCCGGAGCGCCACCATGCCAGCAGATCGGTGAGGACATCACGCATCGGTGCGCTCCTCAGGCATCGCCGAGTACCTCCAGAAGTTCAGCGAATGTCGCCAGCGAATGCCCTGCGACCATTTGATCAAGATGAGGCAGGCTGGCCTGGATACCGGTCTGGATTGGAGCGTACCCCGCCTTTCCACGATGCGGATTTATCCAGATCACTGCGTAGGCGAGCAACCGGAGCTGCCGCATCTCCTCACCGAGCAGTCGCGCATCGCCGCGTTCCCAGCCGTCACTGGCAATTACCACGATGGCGCTCCGGGCCAGCCCGCGCCGGCCCCAGCGGTTCATGAACGCGCCTATCACCTCGCCGAGTCGGGTGCCGCCAGACCAGTCGGGCACCAGCCGCCCCACTGCCGCCAGCGCCTCGTCAGCCTGTCTTACGCGGAGGGCAGTGGTAATCCGGGTCAGCCGGGTGCCGATAGTGAAGACCTCGACTTGATGCGGCATGGCACGGACGATTCGGTGCGCCAGACGTAACAGGGAGTCCGCGTACGGCTGCATGGAGCCGGAGACGTCGATCAGCAGGACGACTCGTCGGCGTCGTACTCCGGGTCGTCGGTGGTGCAGACGAGTCAGCTCGCCAACCGAGCGTAGCTGGGCGCGCAGCGTTCGTCGCAGATCAACTGAGCCGCGATGATGGGGCCGTCGTCGAAGTGCGCGCCGCAACGGAGGCACCACGTCGAGGCTGTCGAAGAGCATCGCCAGCTGGGCCCGCTCTTGTTCGCTAAGGCTTCCGATATCGCGGTGCCGCAGAAGTTCCACCGTGCTGGCACGCGCTGGGAGAAAGAGATCTGGGGCCGGTTCGCCCGTACCCGACTCGGTGCTCAATGAGGCTTGCGGCTGACGAGGCGCCGGACCGCGGAGCGGCCCGGGCTCAGGAGGTGAGGCGGCGAACCAGGCGGTGAAGGCCCGGTCGTAAAGCTCACTGTCGTCGAGGGAGGAGCAGAGCGTGGCGCGGCCAGACCAGTAGGTCGCCGCTCGATCATGGAAGCCGGTCAGTGCGACAGCCTCGACGAAGGCACTGGTTCGGTCGGGGGTCACAGCCATGCCCGCCGCCCGCAATGCATGAGCGAAGCCGACGAGCAGATCCTCAGGCGCTGAGCCTCTCAGGGTAGTCATTGCCGGTCAGCGGTCAAGGATTGTCTCCAGCGCACGTCGTACCCGACCGGCGTCCTCTTGGTACTTCAGCACTGCACCCAGCGTCTCCGCAGCAGCGTCGACATCCAGCTGTTCATAGCCAAGCCTCTCCAGAGCGCGAGCCCAATCCAGACTCTCGGCAACGCCGGGTGGCTTCAGAATGTCGTCACGGGCTCGGATTCGCTGGACCGCCGAGGCCACCTGGATCGCCAGCTCGGCAGTTACCTCCGGCAACCGAGTCCGGATGATCTCGATCTCGCGCGCCAGCTGTGGATGGTCGATCCAGTGGTAGAGGCAGCGTCGCTTGAGCGCGTCGTGCAGTTCGCGGGTTCGGTTGGAGGTAAGCACCACCATCGGCGGAATGGCTGCCCGTACCTCCCCGTATTCGGGAATGGTGACGGTGAAGGTTGACAGTACCTCCAGCAGGAAAGCCTCAAACTCATCGTCGGCACGGTCGATCTCGTCGATCAGTAACACGGCGTTCGGTGACCGCAACGCCTTTAAGATCGGACGTTCCAGCAAGAACCGCTCATCGAACAGTGATTCCTCGAGTGCCCGCGCATCAAGATCATCTCCGGCTACCGCCTCGACCGCCCGGATGTGAAGAATCTGGCGCGCGAAATCCCAGTCATACAGTGCCTGACTGGCCTCGATGCCCTCATAGCACTGAAGTCGGATCAGCTCAGCCCCGGTAACGGTGGCCCAAGCCTCGGCAAGGGAGGTCTTGCCGGTACCGGGTTCGCCCTCGAGCAATAGCGGCCGGCTCATGGCCGTTGCCAGGAACAATACGGTCGACAGGCCCTCGCTGGGAAGGTACCCAGTGCTTCGCAGCGCATCGCCGATCGCTGCTGGACTGAGGGTGGCGGAGCTCAACATCACTCGCTTCGCTGCCGCCTTTCCTGACTGCCCCTACGTGTCGCGGTCCTGGCCGCTTGCCAGATCACCACATTCCACACTATGAGCACGATGCCGGACGAGATAATCCCTGGCTCCGCTGTCTCCGGCCAGGCCGACCATGATCGATTCCAGATGATCACGGCCAATCAGAACGGGGTGGCCTGGACGGCCGCCGTACGTTGCGCGGGCCAGTGTCTTAGATCCAGACGGCGCCTGTCGGATCAGCCGGCGTACCACCTCAGCTGTCACGTCAGGCAGGTCGACGAGATGTACCAATGCCGCACGCCAAGACGCCGATTGTGCAGCGAGCAGACCTGTGCGCAGCGAGCTGCCCATGCCCTCCTCCCAGTGAGGCGCATCGACAATGGTGATAGCCAGGTCGTCATTAAGAGCCGCGCTTGTGATCACAGCCCGTGCCCGATCGGCCTGGCTGCCCAGCACTACGAACACCGCGTGACAGCCGCCGTCGCGCAGCACCGCAATCGAGCGCAACAGCCAGGACGTACCATCGGCATCGGTCCGCAGCGCTTTCGGTCCGCCCGCGCGACGTCCGGCACCGGCTGCGAGCAGTATGCCTACCACGCGGCCGACAGTGGTCACCGCTGTTTGATCAGATTCGGGATTGATCACCGCTGTCGTGATCATCGTCATCATCGAGGCCCCCATCATCGAAGCCCCCATCATTGAAGCCCCCATCATTGAAGCCATCGTCGTGCTTGAGGGCTAGCTGCGACAAGACAGCATCATGCAGCCGACCATTGGTGGCGTATGCGCCAGTTCCGTGTGGTCCCGGACGGCCGTCAAGATCGGTGAACTTTCCACCTGCCTCGGTGACGATGATCGAACAGGCTGCCATGTCATGCAGCTCGAGCTCGGGCTCGCAGGCGATATCCACTCCACCCTCGGCAAGCAGCATGTAGGACCAAAAGTCCCCATACGCGCGGGTCCGCCAGCATCGCCGTAGTAGGTCGACGAATTGCTGGCCCTGTCCGGACTCGACCCAGGCCGAGATCGAGGCGTAGCTCATTGAGGCGTCCTCGATGGTCGCGACATCGGAAACGTGGATTGGGGTAGCCGACATCAGCGACTTACCGGCAAATGCCCGACCACCCAGACTTGCCCACCAGCGGCGGCCCAAGGCTGGTGCGCTCACGACTCCGACGGCCGGCTGCTCATTGATCATCAGGGCAATCAGAGTTCCCCAGACCGGCACACCACGGACGAAGTTCTTTGTGCCGTCGATAGGGTCGATCACCCAGCGACGCGGGCCCCAGCCGGTATCGGCCAATTCCTCCCCATGTACCGCATCGCGGGGGCGGGCCCGGCTGAGCGTACGGCGGATGGCCTGCTCGGCTGCGGTATCCGCATCGGAGACGGGCGTGAGATCGGGCTTGGACGTGACACGCAGGTCGAGCGATCGGAAGCGGCTCATGGTGATCGAGTCGGCATCGTCGGCAAGCAAATGGGCGAGCCGAAGGTCATCGGTCAGACCTCGATGTAGCGCATCGTCAGGCCTTGTTCGCGCGGCATCGGGCACAGGCATGAGCCCTACGCTACTGGCCGGAACCGATCATCCGGCGAAAAGACTCAAGCCGACTGGCTGCCAGCTCGCCTTTCGCGACAGCCACATCCAACGCGCACTCGGGCGCCGAGTCATCATGCCGGCAGCCGCGTGGGCAGTCCTCGGCGAAGGCCCGCAGGTCATCGAAAGCGGCGATGATTCGGTCAGGGCTGACGTGGCTCAGCCCGAACGAGCGGACTCCGGGGGTATCGATTACCCAGCTCTGCCGATCGGCGGGGACGACCCCCCCACGCCACCCCGAAGGCCGATCGGGGGGGACGACGCCCCCACGCCCCCCCGAGGGCTCATCAGCCGCAACGCCGGAGGAAGATTCGATTGCGTCAGGCAGTCGTAGCGCGATGGCTGAGGAAGAGATGTGCCGGCCCCGTCCGGTTGCAGCACTGACTTCGCCGATCGCCCGATCGGCGCCTGGAATCAAGGCGTTGACCAAGGTGGATTTCCCAACGCCCGAGTGAC
>DATFBI010000114.1:0-40194 GCA_035253925.1 Propionibacteriaceae bacterium | reverse complement strand
TTTGCAGACCACAGAAAGTCGTGGTGGCTCCCGCCGCCTCACCGGCGGCGCGTACCGCATCGACCGCAACGTGGGCGGTGAGATTGACCCCAGATCCAGCTACCGGCTCAAGGGCACGGCCGTCCCGGTACGCCGCAAGCGAGCCAGTGACCGGCCGACGTTCCGCCGTGTGGCCATAGTCGATCATCAAAGCGCAGCCGCCGCGTTTCATGATCATCTTGACTAGCTCGGCCCAGGCCACATCACGGGTAAGGCCGATCTCAGCACGTTCACCACCCGGCCACCAGCGGTCCGCCCAGGCAAGCTGCTCAGACTCGAGTCGCGGACCCGGCTGCTCCAGACCATCGTCATTCATGATCACCTCCCGCCAGCCGTCGGCGTGACGGCTGACAACTGGGCAGGGCAGGTCGTCCAGCCACTCGCAGCAGATGATCATCACCGGCTCCGGCTTGCCAAGTGCAGCCCCGGCCTCGCCACTGGTCCAGCAGCCATACCGCACGTCCCACAGATCCTGGGCCCAGCCAACCTGCTGTGGCAGGTCTGCTGGCCGGGTTCGGAGATCAATTCCGATCAACTGCAGATCCGGCCGGATTGCCGAAAGCTGCTGCAACAGTCGACCGTCGCCCGCGCCGATATCGATCACGCTGCTGACACCCTCCTGGCGATCGACCAGCGTCGCCAGCATCTCAGCGATCATGGGCCCGCTCGCCGCTGCAGTGCGGAAATGGGCCTCAGGACTGTGCAAGCGCCAGAATCCTTCGGCGCCGTAGGCCGATTCCATCCAGGCGTCGAACCAGGAGCGCGAACCCCGCGCAGGGGGCGTTGCGCCACCCTCCGACGAATGCGGGAGCATGGGCCTATGGTGCCTGATGGTGCGTCGATTCCGGCCAGCCCCGTCCAGGCAAATTCACAGCCTTCCTTCCCTGCTTTGCCTCCATTGCCATCCCTGCCGCAGCGGCTATCAGCCGAGCCGCCCGGCTGGGTCCGCGAGGTGGACATTGTGGTGATCGGATCGGGAATCGCAGGTTTGACCGCCGCGCTGGAGTGCCGTCACCTAGGCACGGTCATGGTCGTCACGAAGCATGAAGTATCCGCCGGCTCCACGTATTGGGCTCAGGGTGGCATCGCTTCGGTACAGGCCGAGGGTGACACCGTTCAGCAACACATCGACGACACCCTGATTGCCGGCGCTGGTCTCTGCATCGAGGATGCGGTACGGGTCTTGGTTACCGAAGGCCCCGATGAGGTGGCCAAGCTCATCAAGCGGGGCGCAGAGTTTGATCGTGATCTTGCCGGCGCGTTGGAACTCACCCGAGAGGGCGGCCATATGCGGCATCGCATTGCGCATGCGGGCGGTGACGCCACAGGCGCGGAAATCGAACGTGCGCTGATAGCCGCGGTGACCGCCGATCGGGGAATCGAGATCGTCGAGCACGCCCTGGTCCTCGATCTCATTCCTGCCCAGGTCCAGCCTGGCGAGAACCCGGCGGTCGCCGGGGCAACGCTGCATGTCCTTGGCGAAGGCACCCGGGGCGGCGTCGGCGCAGTGCACGCCAGGGCGGTTGTGCTGGCTACCGGCGGTGTCGGCCAGATCTACGCTGTCACCACAAATCCACCAGTCTCCACCGGAGACGGCATTGCCGCCGCTCTGCGCGCTGGGGCTCGGCTTCGAGACATAGAGTTCATTCAGTTCCATCCAACTGTGCTCTATCTAGGTGCGGGCGCCCGCGGCCAGCTGCCGCTGGTCAGCGAGGCGGTACGCGGTGAGGGCGGTCTACTGGTCAACTCGCGCGGCGAGCGTTTCATGCTCGGCAAGCACGAGCTGGCCGAACTTGCGCCGCGCGACGTGGTCGCCAAACAGATCATGAAAGAAATGATGGTGGCCGGTGTTGATCATGTTTACGTCGATGGCCGGATGTTGGGGGAGGAGACCTGGCGAGTCCGATTCCCAACAATCTGGCACAGCTGTCGACGCGCCGGCATCAATCCGGCTACCGATCTGATCCCGGTAGCGCCGGCCTGTCACTACTTCTGCGGAGGCGTGGAAACAGATATCAACGGTGCTACTAACTTGCTCGGGCTTTACGCCTGCGGCGAGGTGGCTTCCTCCGGCGTACACGGCGCCAATCGCTTGGCTTCCAACTCCCTGCTCGAAGGCCTGGTCTTCGCTCGCCGCATTGCAGTAAAGCTCCAAGAGGAGCCGCCGCCGCGGCGACCGCCGGCCCACGATCATCGGAAAGCCGGGCTAGTCGATCGATCAGTGGTACCGGCCATGCAGCAGGCCATGAGCCGCCATGCGGGTGGATTGCGCGATGCGCCAGGACTTGATCGCTGCGCGGCCGAATTGGTGGAACTGGCAGCACAGCAGGCAGCCGAGCCCGGCCTGGAGTCGTGGGAGGGCACCAACATGATGACGGTGGCAACCGCAATTGTTGCCTCCGCGCGGCTTCGGGAGGAATCGCGTGGAGCGCATTGGCGTGATGACTTTGAGGGCCGGCGCGAAGAGTGGCACGGCCATCTCATTGTCGAGAACGATCTTCGGCAAGGCTTGCGGCATCGGTTTGTGCCAGCCGAATTCTCCGGAGCTGCTTCCGCAAAGCCGACGCTCGCAGCTCGTGCGGGAGCTGTGCATACCGGTGGGCGAACCAAGCGTTGATGAGCTATTCCAAACTGACCGAGATCGAAGCACTCGTGGAGGCCGCCGGGCTTGACCTGGATGCACTGTCGTTGATCGTCTCGGAAGCACTCGATGAGGATCTGGGCGGCCGCGGCGTATTGCCACCTGGCGCCGGCGCCGGACTTGACATCACCTCGTACGCGACGGTTCCGGCCGGGGATACCGCCCATGGCAGGTTTGTGGTACGCCAGCCGGGCACCGTCGCCGGCCTGCCCGTTGCCGCCTACACCGTCGCATCGGTCTGCTCGGCTGCAGGTGACTTCGAACTTTCCTTGCATGCGACCGAGGGTGATCGGGTGGCGCGTGGCGATGTGCTGATAGCAGTTGATGGCAATGCGCGGGCACTACTTGCGGCGGAGCGCGTGGCACTCAATTTGATCACCATGATGTCGGGTGTGGCTACCGCCACCCGCGCCTGGGTTGATGCACTTGCTGGATCCAATACCCAGGTGCGCGATTCGCGTAAGACCATTCCGGGTCTGCGAATGCTGCAAAAGTACGCGGTCCGTATTGGCGGCGGTATCAATCACCGGATGTCATTGGCTGACGCTGCGCTGATCAAGGACAACCATGTGATCGCCGCCAGGGGAGTGGTACCTGCTTATCGGGCCGTTCGACAAGCTTTTCCCGATGTACCGATCGAAGTCGAGGTGACATCGGCAGAGCAGGCGCATCAAGTCGTCAGCGCAGGTGCTACAGAGATCTTGCTAGACAATATGACGGCTGCTGAGATGGCAGCTATCGTGGCGGAGTTGGGCAGTCGGGCGACTTTCGAAGCCAGCGGTGGCCTGAGAATAGAGAACGCAACCGAAGTTGCGCAGACTGGTGTGAATTTTCTCGCGGTGGGAGCTATCACACATTCAGTGCTCGCCTTAGATATTGCGCTCGACTTTGCTTCTGAAAACTGAGCAATGCGAGTAACCTCGCTACCGTCAGGTAACTCTCACTTTTGCTTATGGAGGAACGTATGGCACAGCGCGTGCAGATCATTCTCGAAGACGATTATGACGGGGGAACCGCCGACGAGACGGTGAGTTTCGCACTGGACGGCGCCGAGTATGAAATCGACCTCTCGTCCAAGAATGCCGCTGGGCTCCGCGAAGCGATGTCACCTTGGCTGGCAAAGGCGCGTAAAACAGGTGGCCGTCGTAAGCGAGCGTCCAAGGCTTCCGGTTCTTCTAGCACCAGCGACATCCGGGCCTGGGCGCAGGGCCAAGGCCTTGAGGTCAGCAGCCGCGGCCGGGTTTCAGCAGACGTTCGGGAGGCGTATGAGAAGGCTCACGCGTCCTGATCTGAGCCACGAGTCGTCTGCCCCAATGGCTCGTCTCAACGGTTGTCGGTAGCCGCATCGGCGTCCCGCTACCCCGCGCATTGCGCCCTGGGCGAACAGCTGCCCAGGGCTCATTGCTGCTTAGGGCCATGCCAGCAAGGGTTTTTGGCCCTCGGATTGCCTTTTAACCAGTACCTAGTCGATCTTGCCAACTTGGCGTCGGCAAGGGGGAATATTCGGTGCTCCACGGACGGTTGTCAGTCGGTAGCGCACTCTGGTCGCCGATGCCTAGTACCAACGGGTCGGGCGAACAACGGTGTGGTCGGCGCCGAATGATCTACAAGGCAACTGAGGGCCTGGCCGACTAGAGTGAGAGACGTCGGTGCTCGGTCCGAGCCAGCAGGGCAGAGCCGCGCCGAGAGCGAGGAGCAACGAATATGTTTGAGCGGTTTACTGACCGAGCCCGTCGTGTCGTCGTGTTGGCGCAAGAAGAGGCTCGCATGCTGAACCACAACTACATCGGCACTGAGCACATCTTGCTGGGACTCATCCATGAGGGCGAAGGCGTTGCTGCCAAAGCTTTGGAATCTCTTGGTATTTCCTTAGAAGCTGTTCGGCAAAAGGTAGAAGAGATCATCGGACATGGCCAGCAATCTCCTAGTGGACACATCCCATTCACGCCTCGCGCAAAAAAGGTCCTAGAACTAAGTCTGCGCGAAGCACTCCAGATCAATCATTCCTACATCGGCACCGAACACATCTTGCTCGGCTTGATTCGAGAGGGTGAAGGCGTCGCTGCTCAGGTTTTGGTGAAGCTTGGAGCCGATCTCAATCGAGTCAGAAATCAGGTACTGCAATTGCTCAGCGGCTTCCAAGGTAAGGAAGCAGCGACTGCAGGAGCTCCCGAGCAAGGCAGCACTCCGTCCTCATCGATGGTGCTTGATCAGTTTGGCCGTAATCTGACCCAGGCGGCTCGGGAGAACAAGCTGGATCCGGTTATCGGTCGTGAGACTGAGATTGAGCGCGTGATGACCGTGTTGTCACGGCGCACCAAAAACAATCCGGTGCTGATTGGCGAGCCGGGTGTCGGTAAGACTGCAGTTGTTGAGGGTCTTTCTCAGGCAATCGTCCGTGGTGATGTTCCAGAGACGCTGCGCGATAAGCAGATTTACACCCTCGACCTAGGTGCGCTGGTTGCCGGCAGCCGTTATCGCGGCGACTTCGAGGAACGTCTGAAGAAGGTCTTGAAGGAGATCAAGACCCGCGGCGATGTCGTGCTGTTCATCGATGAGATCCATACGCTCGTCGGCGCCGGCGCAGCTGAGGGCGCCATCGACGCCGCCAGCATCCTCAAGCCGATGCTCGCCCGTGGTGAACTGCAGACCATCGGCGCCACCACCTTGGACGAGTACCGCAAATACGTGGAGAAGGATGCTGCGCTGGAGCGGCGCTTCCAGCCAATTCAGGTGGCAGAGCCGTCCATTGCCCACACCATCGACATCCTGCGCGGGTTGCGCGATCGCTACGAGGCCCACCACCGGATCACGATCACCGACGAGGCGCTGGTGGCAGCCGCTCAGATGGCCGACCGGTACATCTCTGATCGGTTCCTACCCGACAAGGCGATCGACCTGATCGACGAGGCGGGTGCCCGGCTGCGGATCCGGAGGATGACCGCTCCGCCGGACCTGCGGGAATTCGACGAGAAGGTGGCCGGCGTACGCCTGGAGAAGGAAGCTGCGATTGACGCGCAGGACTTTGAGCGTGCCGCGGGCCTTCGCGATGACGAGAAGAAGCTGCTGACCGCACGCGCCGAGCGTGAGGCGCAGTGGAAGTCTGGTGATCTTGATGTGGTCGCCGAGGTCGATGAGGAGATCATCGCCGAGGTGCTGTCGACCGCGACCGGCATTCCGGTGTTCAAGCTGACCGAGGAAGAGTCGGCCCGCCTGCTCCGGATGGAGGAGGAGATCGGCAAGCGCTACATCGGCCAGCACGATGCGGTCAGGGCGCTCTCTCGATCGATCCGGCGTACCAGGGCAGGCCTAAAGGATCCGAAGCGGCCTAGCGGTTCGTTCATCTTTGCGGGCCCCTCTGGTGTCGGGAAGACCGAGCTGACCAAGGCGCTGACGGAGTTCTTGTTCGGCGACGAAGACGCGATGATCCAGCTGGATATGAGCGAGTACTCCGAGAAGCACACAGCCTCGCGGCTCTTCGGGTCGCCTCCTGGCTATGTCGGCTACGAGGAGGGCGGCCAGCTCACCGAGAAGGTACGCCGTAAGCCGTTCAGCGTGGTGCTCTTCGATGAAATCGAGAAGGCGCACCCGGACATCTTCAATTCGCTGCTGCAGATCCTTGACGAGGGTCGGCTAACCGACGCTCAGGGCCGTCAGGTGGATTTCAAGAACACGGTGATCGTCATGACCACTAACCTTGGAACCCGCGACATTGCCAAGAGTGTGACGCTCGGGTTCAGTCAGGGCACTGATACCGAGGGCAGCTACGACAAGATGAAGGCCAAGGTCTCCGATGAGCTGAAGCAGCACTTCCGTCCAGAGTTCTTGAACCGGGTCGACGAGATCGTGGTATTCCGCCAGCTGACCCAGGAAGACATCGAGAAGATCGTTGACCTGATGGTGGGCCAGATCGAGATCCGGTTGAAGGACAAGGACATGGGCATCGAACTCACGCCGGCGGCGAAGACGCTGATCGCCAAGCGCGGCTTCGACCCTGTGCTCGGAGCTCGTCCGCTGCGCCGCGCGATCCAGCGCGACGTCGAGGACCTACTTGCGGAGAAGATCTTGTTCTTGGAGCTGAAGCCGGGCGAGATCGTCGTCGTCGACGTCGCCGACCCTGGCTCTGAGCACCCGTTCACCTTCACCGGGACACCGCGTTCGGCGGCCCCGGACGTGCCGCCGGTCGAGTTCGGCGGAATCGTAGAGGGCTTCAACGAGGGGTCTGAACCCGCTAACGAGTAGCTCGATCCGAGAACCGGCCTAATCCAATACGAAAAACCGGCCGCATCCCATGGGGTGCGGCCGGTTCTATGTCCCCAACTATCGATTCGGGAACCTACGTTCACGCAGGCTCCTGTTGCTCTACACAGGTTGCAACCTGTGTAGACCGTCAGAAACCTATGCAGAGCTGCGCCCCCGAGCATCGATGAACAACCCGGGCACGGTAGCACCGCAACTCCCTGCCAGGTTGTCCTTTCGCCGAACTCCCTCCGATCAACGCAGTGGCGCCCGAGGAGATACGCCGAGAGGGGCCGCTGCCGCCTGGTCTCGGCAGGATTCCGGCGTGTGGCTGGTGGTGGCCGGGATCTTGTCAGTGCAGGTTGGCAGCAATTGCCTCAAGATTCTGGGGTGGCCCTGCTAGGTCTGTCTGGGTCACATTCGCTGGACTCGGCTTCGCCCCTACTTGCGGCGCCGGATGGACCGCACTTTTGGAGCCGGTGTTAAGGCGCTAATGCCCAAATGCATCGGAGTCGGTGACTTCGGATTCCCCACGATCCAGCGCGCTGATCGCGGTCATTTCCTCCTCGGTTAACTCGAAGTCGAGGATGTCAATGTTCTCCGCGATACGGCCTGGATTCGACGATCGTGGAATTGTGACAAGACCGAGTTGTATGTGCCATCGCAGCACAATTTGAGCGGGGGTCTTGCCATGATCTTTTGCAATTCCAGTGATCACTGGGTCGTCTCTCAGCTCGGTACTCGATGCGCCAAGCGGGCTATACGACTCGGTGATGATGTCATGTGCGGTGTGATAGTCCCGGCTGGCAGCCCTTGTCGAGTAAGGGTTTAGCTCGATCTGGTTGGCATCGGGGGTGATGCCAGTTTCGTCAAGCACCCGCTTCAAGTGGACGGGTTTGAAGTTCGAAGTGCCAATGGCCCGCAATCCGCCGTCATCGAGTATCGCCTGGAGACCCTGCACGGCCTGGACGTAGCGATCTTGGTCCGGATTCGGCCAATGCACCAACATGAGATCGATGTAGTCGACGCCCAGTCGCTTCAAGCTGGCCTCGTACGCCTGCCGAACCCCCTCGACGCTATGCCAGCGGCGGTTGAACTTTGTCGTAATGAAGATTTCCGACCGATCAATGCCCGATTCCCTGATGGCCTGGCCGACGGCCTCTTCATTGTGGTAGTTCTCCGCCGTGTCGATCAGCCGATAGCCGGCGTCCAGAGCCGCACGCACCTGACGAAGGGACTCCTCGCCAACCAGGGGCGCTGTGCCCAAGCCGAGCACCGGGATTTCAGCACCATTGCGGAGTTGGCGGGTCGGAGCGAGCGCAGTCATGACAGCAGTGCCCTTTCTTATCGAAATCTCTGACCTAGCCTGGCAGCGACCATCGGTCGCCGACGGGCACCACCAGCCCGTCTTGTACGAGCGAGGCCAACGCGCGCTTGCGTTGCGCCACATCATGCCACGCCGCTGCCAGCTCGTGATCTTCAACCGGGTCGTCGCTGGATCGAAGCACAGCAAGCACGGCACCGCGGCATTGCCGGTCGGTCCCTAGGTATGGCTGGCCGCGGCGCGGTGGACCCGCCCATCCGGAATGACCCGCTCGCTGCCAGGCACAAAGATCTTTTATGGGACAAGCGTCACACCTCGGATTGCGAGCCCGGCACACCAGCGCACCGAGCTCCATCGAGGCAATGGCCCAACGGGCCGCACGCACTGGACTACGCGGCGCCAGTTCTTCGGCTAATGCTCGCTCCCGTGTCGTTAGGACGGAATCGGGAAAGCCGGCGCCCATCACGGCTCTGGCGAGCACGCGCCGAACATTGGTATCCAGGACGATCTCCCGCTTGCGGTACGCGAAGCTGCTTATCGCCGCGGCGGTGTAGGAGCCAACTCCGGGCAGCCTGAGCAGCGACTCACGATCCGCCGGCACCTGGCCGTGGAAGTCGCTTGTGATCATCTGGGCGGCTTGATGTAGCCGCAGCGCCCGGCGCGGATAGCCCAAGCGGCCCCAAGCACGTACCGCATCCCCTGGCCTAGCAGCGGCAAGCGCAGCCGGCGTGGGCCATCGTTCCAACCATTCTTGCCACGGCCCTCGTACCCGCTCCACAGGCGTCTGTTGCAACATGAATTCGCTGACCATGATCGCCCACGGTGTCGCATCCGGTCGTCGCCACGGCAGATCCCGCGCGTATTCGAGATACCAGTTCAGGATGCGGCCGACCAATGCCTGCGCCCTGCGCGCCGAGATCTGCCGATCATGAACCGCAAGAGACACGAGCTTCACGCTATCGTGCTCAGTTCCTCGCTCCGCTCGCTGCGCGCCCAGCGCGCTAGGTGAGGTGTTCGGTGTAGGCCGACTCCGCCAGCCGCACCAGGCCGTCACGAATCACCCTGGCACGGCCCTCGCCAACTCCTTCGACCGCTTGCAGATCACTCGCACTGGCCCCAAAGAGTGCTTGAAGTGTGCCGAAGTGCTCGATCAACCGATCCCCGAGATAGGACGGCAAGCGGTTGATCTGCGCCATTTGCCGGAATCCCCGGGTCGTCACATGGCTCTCCAGATGCATGTTGTGAGGGAAGCCGGCAGCGCGCGCAACAGTGAGCGGATCCAGCAGCTCATCAGTATTCAGATGCTGGAGCCCAGCGAGGCCAAACGTCGACGAGCCAGCCGGGCGATAGTCCCGCTCGAGCAGGCAGCGCAACTCATCAATCCCAGCCCGGAGCTCATGCAACTGCAGTGTGAGGAGGCGGCCGTCGGTTCCCAGCTCAACGACATAGGTGTCCAGCTCCTCCTCAAGCCGCCGTACCATTTCCAGTCGCTGTGCCACCAGGGCAAAGTCCCGGACCGTTACTTGATCTTGGACCTCCAATGAGGACAGCTTGGTGGTTACTTCCCAAAGCCGTCCGTGGTATCGCTCCAAGGTCTGCAGCGCTTGATGGGCCCGCGTCAAGATCTGATCGGAATGCTCAACGAGATGGCGACGATGATCAAGATATAAAGCGATCGTTGACATTGACGCGGAGATCGAGACAACCGGCAGCCCGGACTGCCGTGCAACCCGATCGGCCGTACGATGCCGAGTCCCGGCTTCCACTGTGTCGATGCTTGCGTCGGGCATGAGTTGCACCCCGGCGCGGACGATACGGTCGTCCTCCCAATCGAAGATGATCGCCCCGTCCATCTTTGCGAGCTCCCGCAGCGCCGTGGGTGTGTAGACCACGTCGAGTGCAAAGCCTCCGGTCGAGATCTGAGAGATGGTTCTGTTTCGCCCGAGCACGACCAATGCTCCGGTACGGCCGCGGAGAATTCGCTCAAAGCCATCACGCAGCGGAGTTCCGGGTGCCATCATCGCGAGGTAATCCAACAACCGGCGGTGCCGATTGGCATCTGACGCCACAATCGCTCCCTCCATCAGCGTCAGAGACTCGGTGTTTTGCGCTGCTCGCGCAATGCCGACGCTCGCAGCTAACGGGGGCGGGCCCTGCCGCGCCGTTGCGACCAGACCCACTCCCTCGGCCGACCGTATCAATCGCGTCGTCTCCCTGAGCGCCAGTGTCACGTACGGCCTCCAGGCGCGAGTGAAAGAGCGGCCAGCGCTCGCTCAACGGTGGCTACCGAGTGCACCAGCATGCCGTTTTGAACGGTCATGCTTTGCCCCTGCGACGCCTTGGTCTCGGCAGGTACTACCGCCTCGGTGGAGCCCAGCCGAGCCGCCTCGCTAAGCCGCCGACTGGTTCCGGGTACTCGGCGCAGCTCACCGGCTAGCCCTACTTCACCAAGGGCCACTATGTGTTGCGGCACAGGTTTGTCAGCCGCGGCCGAGGAGACTGCTAAGGCGACCGCCAGGTCAGCTGCCGGATCGCTCACCTTTGCTCCGCCGACGGTGGACACATAGATGTCACGATCATCCAGCTGTACGCCGCAGCGCCGGTCCAGCACCGCGAGAATCATGGCTAGTCGGCCGGACTCGACGCCGTTCACGATGCGACGCGGATGCGCCAAGGACGACTTGGCCACCAAGGCCTGAATCTCCGCGAGCAGCGGGCGGCGGCCCTCCATCGTCACCGTTACCGCCGTACCTGGTACCGGCTCGCCGTGCTGGGAGGTAAACAGGCCCGAGGGGTCGGGCACCTCCAAGATCCCAGAGTCGACCATTTCGAAGCAGCCCACTTCGTCGACCGGCCCGAATCGATTCTTGGTGGCCCGGACCATGCGGAAGCCTGAGTGCCGATCACCTTCAAACGCCAGCACCACGTCGACCAGGTGCTCCAGCAGGCGGGGACCAGCGACAGACCCGTCCTTAGTGACATGTCCGACGATGATCACTGCCATGCCACGCCGCTTGGCTACGCGGACCAACGCACTCGTCACTTCTCGGACCTGCGTCACGCCGCCCGGTGAACCATCGGCCTCAGCTGTACCAATCGTTTGCACGGAGTCGAGCACCATCAGGGATGGCTGGACCTCTTCGATGTGCCCAAGGACGGTACCGAGATCGGTCTCGGCCGCCAGATAAAGCTGATCCGCCACGGCATTGGTGCGACCGGCCCGCAGCCGGACCTGAGCCGCCGATTCCTCACCTGTGACATACAACGTGGTGTGCCCATGACGCGCCCAGCGAGCCGCAACCTCGAGCAGCAGCGTGGATTTGCCTACCCCGGGCTCACCGGCGAGCAGCACCACGACCCCTGGCACTAGACCGTCTCCTAGCACCCGGTCAAGCTCGGTAACTCCAGTGCTGGCATGAGTGGCCAGTACGGCGTCGATCTTGCCAATCGGCACCGCCTTGCTGGCTGGTACCAATGCGGAGATCTGGCTCAGCCTTGGGACAGCCTCGGCGACGACGCTGCCCCAGGTCTGACACTCCCCGCATCGGCCGACCCAGCGAGTTGACCTCCAGCCGCATTCGGTGCAGCTGTGGCTCGGTCTAGCGCTCGTCTTAGGCATGCCGCAGAAGCTAGAACAAGGGTCTGACATCATGCGGGGCGAGCTCTTTGACAAGGTCAGGACGGCGCCCTTTGACAAGCTCAGGACGGCGCCTTTCGACAAGCTCAGGACGGCGCCTTTCCACAAGCTCAGGACCGCGCCTGTCGAAGCATCTTGTAGTGCTACTGGAATGTGCCCTTGGACACCCTCAGAGCCCCGTGGCTGCTCGACTACCCTGACCGCAGCAAGCATTGTTTCCTGGGAGCGATCATGACCATCGAGCCGGCACAAGCCCGGGACCAGGCCACGTCGAACGACACTGGCTGGTTCGCGGGCGGAGCATTGCTGCTTGCTGCTGGTGTCACAACGGCGGTCTCGGTGATGCTGCAATGGTCAGTTTGTGGCTCAAGCCCGCCATCGCAAGCCTGCGTGACATTGCAGGAAACCATGAACATGCTGCCGATCCAAGCCGACACCATGGAACTGCGAGTGGCTTGGGCGGCTCCGCTCGCCGCATTGGGCTTGACGCTTGCTGTCGCCGCCTGGATCGCCTTCTTGATCTTGGCGCCGCTGGCTCGCAGCATCAAGATCTTCGGTGTAGTTGTGGCGGTGCCCTTGGTGATCATGAGCCTTGCGGGCTGGTATGGCGTGTGGTCTGTCGCCGGCTGGGTCGCTAACGGCGGTGCGTGGATCATCATTGGCACGATTTCGGAGTTTCTTGGGATCGGCTTCCTGGTTTTCGCCACGATGAGTCGGCAGGCGGTGAATCTGTACATCACACGTCGGCTGGTGGTCTTGCTCTTCGGCGTGACTGCGTTCGGCACCATGCACCAGTCCGCGGAGTTCATCCTGTTGGCGCTGACCGACCAAGCGGCAACGGGTGTGCCCCGATACTTAGGCATTGGTACCGCACTCACTTTGGCACTCACCGGCGCTGGAGTGATCTGGATGACACTGTGGGCACGCAAGCACCCTCAGCCGCAGGTAGTTTCGATCACTGGCTGAATTGTCGGCCGCGGAGGGATCACGAGCGGCCTGGGGGAGTTAGCTGGCCCGCGGCAGCGTTGCAGCCACCTCTAGGACCCTCGCGTTAGCAGCTGGCTCACCGACGGTAATCCGTAGACCATCCCAGTCGCTACCGAAGGCGTACGCCAGTACGATTAGCCCAGCCCCTTCGAAGCTTGCCGCGTAGCCTTTGGTGTTTGGACCACCAGGCAGCCAAATAAAGTTGCCTTGTGCGTCTGGAACGTCGAAGCCAAGATCACGAAGACCTCCGGCCAGCGCGTCGCGCGCCTTGACCAGATCGGCCACCCGGTCGAGCAGCTGCGGCTCTGCTTCCAGTGAGGCGATCACCGCCGCCTGAGCAGCAATCGACACCCCAAACGGCAGCGACACAGCTCGCACGGCGCCAGCAAGATCAGCATCGGCCACGCAATAGCCAACCCGGAGCCCCGCAAGGCCGTACGCCTTCGAAAAGGTCCGCAGCACCACAACATTGGGTCGCCCTGCTGCTGCCTCCAGACCCCGCAGTCCTTCCGGGTCTGTGACGAACTCTACGTACGCCTCGTCCAGGACGATCATGATGTGATCAGGCAGCGAGTCGATGAAGTCGATCACTGGTTGATGCTGTAGCGCCGGGCCCGTCGGGTTGTTCGGCGTACAGATCACGATCGCTTTAGTAGCCGGAGTGACCGCCCGTCGCATCGCCTCGAGGTCATGTACAGCGCCCGGACCCAACGGCACCGGCACCGGGGTCGCACCAGTTACAGATACCGCAATCGGATAAGCCGCGAAGCTGCGCCAGGCATAGACCACCTCATCACCGGGCTCACAAACAGCCTGCAGCAGGTGATAAAGCACAGCGACCGAGCCGGTACCGAAAGCAAGCTGCTCAGCGGACACGCCCAGTCGACTGCTGAGGGCGTACGTCATTTCCGTGTTGGCAATGTCGGGGTAACGGTTCATCTGGGAGGCAACCGCCGCGGCAGCCGCCTCGATTACGCCTGGAAGGGGTGGAAACGGGTTTTCATTGGCGACGAGCTTGAAGATCAGCCCCCCATCCTTTTTTGGTGCTGTCTTGATCGCTGAGTAACTCGGCAATCCCGCGACGGCCGACCGAATCTTGATCAAATCCGCACCTCACCGCGCGGCGTGCTGAAGATCGCAGCAGCGAGTCCGGGACGGTCCCGCGGCTGACACCAACCAATGTCGACGTCCGCCAGGACTTCCTTGCTCCGGCCGCCGAGCCACTCGTCAACTCGGGCCGGATCGCCGGCGATCTCGATCTTGAGAAGCTCCACCTCACGACCGCCAGCCGATGGATGGATGGCATCGTTGGACCACTGCACGAAGAAGGGCAGCTGTGGGTCGACCTGAAGGTCCTTCACCCCGAGTTGATGCCAGGTCAGCACCGTCCCGTCCGGTAGGTGCCGGTGACCCTCGATCGCGGGGCGTCCGATGCGCCGCTCGAGCGGAGCAAGATCATCGACTGCGACCACCCAGCCGAGCCAGCCGCCACCCTCCACTGAACGCGCCCGGACCGCCTGACCGAACGGTGCCTTATCGGCCGCAGGATGATCAAGAACGCCGACCACCTCGAGATAATGTCCGTCGGTCAGCGGCAGGATTCGGTTGCGCGTGCCAAAGCGCGGATGGAGTCCACCGTCAAGGAAGGTCACTCCCAACTGCGCTCCAAGTCGCTGCGTCGTAGCCTCCAGACCCTCCGGTCCGGCTGCGAACGAGAGGTGGTCCAAGTGCATGCCCACATTGTGTCGGGGGGTTCTCCGCTGAAAGCAGGGGGTCCATGACTGGCCGCCGGCCTGGTGTGCTCTACGACTTCGGATCTGCCGGATGCCGCATGGCGTCACCGCGTCGGGACTCGAAGTCCTCACACATCATGACCAGGATCTGGTATGCCGCCGGGCCCATGAGCGCGATCAGCTCGGCGCGATTCTCTAGATAGACCGGCTGGACCCCGTGATGTGCCTCGGTGTTGGATGAGCAGTACCAGTGCAGATCCGCCCCGCCGGGCCCCCAGCCGTCGCGGCCGTACTCGCCGATGCTGATCTCGGTATAGGTCGATTCGTCAGGGCGCGTCACCGTCCGGAATTGGCGGCGGATCGGTAGCTGCCAGCAGACGTCTGGCTTGGTCTCCAAGAAATCCCGACCCTGACTCAGGGCAAGTAGGTGCAGGGCGCAACCTTGGCCGGCCGGAAAACCGGGGCGATTGAGGAAGATGCAAGCACCATCGATAACCCGGGTCTTTCGGCCCGGGAGTTCGCCCTCGGCTACATGATCTGGATGCTCCTCTTCCACCCAGCCGCCGACTCGGGCATCCTTCTTGTACTGCCACTGGCTGCCTTTCAGCTGACGTACTGCCTTAGCGACCCGCTTCTCGTCCTCGGCATCGGCAAAGTGGGCGCCGAGGGTGCAGCAGCCATCGTTAGGCCGGTCGGCGTAGATCCCGCGACAGCCCTTGCCGTAGATGCAGGCCCATCGCGAAGTGAGCCAAGTGAGATCGCAGCGAAATACCTGGCTGTCATCGGCTGGATCTGCGAATTCCACAAACGCGCGGGGAAAGCCGATCAGCACTTCTGGCACGCGCGCCAGTGTATGCCTGGCGCTCAGCTGGCGGATTTTGCGCGCGATGCGCGAACGGCATCACAGCGCCCGCGGTTAGGCTGGGCGCGTGCCCGCAGACGACTCATCACCTAGAACAGGGCGGGGAGCCGGGCCGGTGCGGGTAAATTCCGAAGGCCAGCTGATCAAGATCCCACCGGCTCGGGTCGGACTCTCCACCTCATCGGTGTATCCAGAGAGCACCTCCAGCGCATTCGAGCTTGCGCGGCGGCTCGGCTACGACGGGGTCGAGATCATGGTCGGCATCGATCCGGTAGCCGCCGATATTGATGCGGTGGAGAAGCTTCGTGACTATCACGGCGTGCCTGTGCTCTCGATACATTCACCGTGCTTGCTGATTACTCAGCGGGTCTGGGGAACCGATCCCTGGTCGAAGCTGGAGCGATCAGTCGAGGCGGCGCGCAGGCTGGATGCCGACGTGGTTGTGGTGCATCCGCCATTCCGCTGGCAACGCGACTACGCCAGGCGCTTTGTGGAAAGAGTCCGTCAGCTAGCGGAGAGCAGCGGCGTCCTGGTTTCGGTGGAGAACATGTATCCCTGGCGCACACCAGGTGGAGAGCTCAAGGCGTACGTTCCAGGTTGGGATCCCACTGATCTCGACTACGACGATTTGACGCTGGATCTCTCGCACGCCTCGACCGCGAACCAGCAGTCAATTGATCTTGTCCGTGCCTGGGGGTCCCGGCTCCGGCACATCCATCTCACCGACGGCGCAGGGTCGGCCAAGGATGAGCACCTGGTGCCTGGAAGGGGCGATCAGCAGGCCGGGCGGGTGTTGCAATACCTAGCAGAGCGCAATTTCTCCGGGCATGTGGTGCTTGAGGTCAATTCGCGGAAGAGTGGCACACGGGCGCAGCGGGAGGCTGATCTGGCGGAGTCACTGGCGTTCGCACGGTTGCATCTCGCGGCACCGATCCAACCTTCGTACGCGGTGGATGCCGCCGGGGTGGCCAGCGCACTCTGAGTGCCTGTGCTGCGGTCCGACGGGAGCATGCCTTCCAGCGTTCGGTTCCTATGCGCGGACCGTCCGACATCCCTCGTCTGCAGACGGCCGACGAGTGTGTCTGAGGCCGATTTAACACTCGTTTACCGCCTGGGGACGGCAAAGGCCTTGAGCGAGAGCGGGGGCTGAGTCGTTGGAGCTCAAATCCCACCGGACAAGAAGTCGTTGAGCAGCTCAGCAATGAGTTGCGGGCGTTCAGCTTGCCAGTCCGGCCCAGCCTGTGGCACCACCCGCAGGTTGCCCAGCGGCAGCGACTTGGCCAGGGCCGCGCTCGGACCTCGGTTGGCGACATCTCGTTCCCCAACGACGACGAGCGCCGGTGCCTGAACCTGCTGAGCAAGCGGTTTGAAGTCTGCTGGCCGTACTTGCTCGAAGAGTTCGGCGACATCGGCGGGCTTGCCTCCGAGTCGCTGTACCGCTGTCGCCGGAAGCAGGCCGAGGACGCCGTGGAAGATGGAGCGAACCATGATCATCTGTGGCCGGGCATTGGTACTCAGCATGAGTGCAGCTACCCGCTCGCCATGAGTTGCAGCGATGTGCAGCGCCACCATGCTGCCCAAGCCGTGGCCAACGAATACTACTTGATCGGTGTTGGCCGCCGATATCGCGGCAAGCACCCGAAGCGCTGGATCCTCCAAGATCACTGGCCCGGTCCGGCTGACTTCGATGTCTGGAATGATCACCGGCGCAAGCTGCTGCAAAGCTGCCTTTTGAGCAGTGGTCTGGGTACTGGTGTCCCCCAGACCTGGCAACAGCACAACCGTGTGAGCGATGCTCATGGCCACAAGGCTAGAGTCAGGGCAACCTGCAGAAGGTGCACCTCGATCACCGAGCCCTCCGCGAAGGGAGGAAGCGAATGCTGCGTGGCGCCTTGCTTCGACTATCTCGCAGTCACAAGATCAAGGATCTGGTGACAACGGCACCGGTGACTTCCGGCGTTGTCGAGCGCTTTATCGCAGGTGACACCTCCCACGACGTGGTGGCCGTCACACGCCGGCTCGTCGACGCAGGCTTGCTGGTCACCATCGACTTCCTAGGCGAAGACACCACTGACCCGGCGCACGCCGATGCAGTGGTCGTGGCGTATCTCGATCTCTTGACAAAACTGCGCGAGTCGGGTCTCAGCCCCTCTGCGGAGGTCTCGATCAAGTTGAGCGCGTTGGGTCTGCACCTTCGGGACGGCCCGCAACTCGCGCTGGACAACGCAGAATTGATCTGCCGAGCCTCCCGAAAGGCCGACACCGCTGTGACCCTTGATATGGAGGATCACACCACGACCGACTCGACGTTGGAAATTCTGCGCACACTACGCAAGGAGTTTCCCGAGACCGGCGCGGTGTTGCAGGCATACCTGTATCGAACCGAGTCCGATTGTCGGGACATGGCTGAGGCTGGCTCGCGGGTACGGCTTTGCAAGGGCGCGTACGCAGAACCCGAGTGGCTGGCATTCCAAGATCGACATGAAATCGACAAGGCGTACGTGCGCTGTATGAAGATCTTGATGGCGGGCAACGGCTTCCCGATGCTGGCAACGCATGACCCTACCTTGATCGAGATCGGTCTGGAGCTGGCCAAACAGCACGGACGCGCGCCGAAAGATTTCGAGTTTCAGATGCTGTACGGCATTCGGCCGACCGAGCAACTGCGGCTCGCCAAGCTCGGTCACGCGGTTCGGATTTACACGCCCTATGGCACCGACTGGTACGGCTACCTAATATGCCGGCTGGCCGAGCGGCCTTCAAATCTTCGATTCTTCGCTCGAAGCTTGCTGACCAAGAACTAGGTCGTCAGAGCCAGTCAACGCGAGGAGCGACCAGGGCGTATCCAACAAAGGCTGCGATGTCGAGCAGGCTATGAGCAACGACTAATGGGCCGACGCGCTTCCAACGCAGATAGATCAGGCCAAATATCACACCCATGATCAGGTTCGCGATAAAGGGGCCGATTCCCTGGTAGAGGTGGTAGGCACCGCGGATGACCGAGCTCAGGGTGATGATCGCTAGCACATTCCAGGAGAGCTGACGGAGTCTTGTGAACAGATAGCCGATCACCACGACTTCTTCCAGCAGGGCGTTCTCTACCGCAGACAAGATCAACACTGGTACCGTCCACCAGTGATCACCAAGACCGGATGCCTGGACTTCAGTGTTAATCCCGATAACGCGACCTAAGGCGTAAAAGCCCAGTCCCGGCACACCGATGGCAATCGCGATCAGTGCTCCGAAACCAAGATCGAATCGTGGCCGCTGAAGATCGAGTCCGATGGTACGGCCGCCAGGGGGATCGGTCAGATTCAGCAGGTATAAGGCCAGCAGTACCGGCATTAGGGCAAAGGCAATGCCGACCAGCTGGTACGTCAGGTCCAGCCAGGGCCGGTCTGGAGTGACCGAGGCATTCAATGTAGAGGTTTGCTGGGCCAACGGCACCTCACGCGTCAGCCGCTCGATGATGCGTAGCACCGCATAGAAGGCTGATTGCCCCAGCGAAAGGCCGAGGACGATCACGACCTCAAGACCTAGACGCGTCCGATCAAGAGCGGGCGCGTCTTGCTGTGTCACGACGCCCATCCTGCTCCAACGGCAATGCGTTGCATGACGACGCGGCCCCCGCAGCTACGACGCTTTCGCGAAAGTGGTCGAGAATGACATCATTTTCGGCCCGGCCGCGTGTCGTTCGTGACCACGCTTGCGTGACTGAGTTCGTCCCAATTCCCTCAGGGAGGGTCCAGTCTGGAGAATCTGTCCAAATCCAGGACTTAGGCTGGGCGTCATGCGTGTTGGGGTATTCGGCGCAACCGGTCAGGTGGGCGGCGTTATGCGGACGCTACTTGAGCAGCGCCCATTTCCGATCAACGACGTACGGTTCTTCGCCTCATCTCGGTCTGCGGGCCGGCGCCTCCCGTGGGGGGATGACGAGGTCGTCGTGGAGGACGCCGACACCGCCGACTTCAGCAACCTCGACCTTGCGATCTTCTCCATGGGCAAGTCAGCCTCCTTAGCTACCGCACCTGAGGTGGTGGCCGCCGGCGCCATCGTGATTGACAATTCCTCAGCATGGCGCATGGATCCGGCCGTTCCGCTGGTGGTCGCCGAGGTGAACCCAGAGGACGCGATTCGTCCGGCCAAGGGCATCATTGCCAATCCCAACTGCACCACCATGGCAGCCATGCCGGTACTGGCCCCGCTGCACCGGGCCGCGGGCCTGGTACGCCTCCAAGTGGCGACCTACCAAGCGGTCTCAGGGTCGGGTGGCGCCGGGGTCGAGGAGCTCGATTATCAGGCCAAAGCGGTCGTTGAGCGCGCCAGCGAGTTAGCCTTCGACGGCCAAGCGGTTGACTTCCCCAAGCCGAACAAATACCTCAAGCCCATCGCCTTCAATGTCCTTCCGCTCGCCGGATCGATCGTCGACGACGGCACCGGTGAGACCGATGAGGAGCAGAAGCTGCGCAATGAGTCGCGCAAGATCTTGCACATTCCTGATCTTCGGGTTTCGGGCACCTGCGTACGGGTCCCGGTGTTTACCGGCCATTCGCTAGCGCTCCATGCTGAGTTCGCCGACGACATCAGCCCCGAGCAGGCAACTGAGCTGCTATCTGGTGCTCCGGGCGTACAGCTCATGGAGGTACCAACGCCGCTTGATGCGGCCGGCCAAGACCCCAGTCTCGTCGGCCGAATTCGGGCTGATCAAGCTGCGCCAGCTGGCAAGGGTTTGATCATGTTCATTTCCAACGACAATCTGCGTAAGGGTGCCGCACTGAACGCGATACAGATTGCTGAGCTGGTGAGCAGCCAGCTCGTCGCCGGTGGGCAGGCTGGAACCCTGTGACAGCAACAGAGTTGGCGTCCAGCGGTCATCCGCTGGCCATCCTGGGCGTAGGCGTGTTGGGTGAGACCGTGCTGTCGGGTCTGCTCCGAGCCGGCTGGCATCCTGACCAGATCGTTGCCAGCCACCGCAGGCTAGAGCGGCGAGAAGAACTGACTGTCCGGTACGGCATTCAGATGGTGGAGAACACCAAAGCCGTTGCCGATGCCGAGACGGTGATCTTGGTTGTCAAGCCGCAAGACATGCGCGACCTGCTCGCAGAGATCTCGCCGGCGATCAAGCCTGGTGCGCTAGTCGTGTCGCTTGCGGCCGGCGTCGACACCGCATTCATTGAATCCCGTTTGCCAGAAGGAGTTGCCGTGGTGCGGGTAATGCCTAATACGCCGGCTCAGGTCGATGAAGGGATGGCCGCCATCTCTCCCGGATCACACAGCACACAAGATCATCTTGATCGGGTGACCGAGATCTTGTCGGCGACCGGCCGGGTGATCACTGTCCCGGAGCGATACCAGGACGCAGTGACCGCCATTTCTGGCACGGGTCCCGCGTACTTGTTCTTCGTTGTTGAGGCCATGATCGAGGCAGGAGTGCATCTGGGTTTGCCGCGCAGCACCGCCACAGAGCTGGTGGTACAGACCATGCTGGGGTCGGCCAAGCTGCTGCGCGAGACCGGAGAGCATCCCACGGTGCTACGTGAGCGTGTCACCTCACCAGGTGGCACGACAACAGCGGCGGTGCGCCAACTCGAAGATCACAAGGTACGCGCTGCCTTCCTAGTCGCCATGGAAGCCGCACGCGATCGCAGTCGTGAACTTGCCGCCGCAGCCCGAGATGACAAGCCAGGCAGATGAGCGGGCTATTTGTCTTCTCTGACGATCTGACCAGGTACGACTTCGGACCTCATCACCCGATGGCGCCGGGCCGGGTGACCAACACCGTGTCTCTGGCCCGCCAGCTCGGCGTCCTTGATCGGCTCAAGATCGTGCCGCCCCCGGACATTGATCTTGCGCTGCTGGCGACCATCCACACACCGGATTACATCGCTGCGGTGCAGCGCGGCGAACCCAACCAGCAGTACGGTCTCGGGACAAGCGACAACCCGGTCTTTCCCGGAATGCACCAGATCGCGGCTTTGGTCACCATGGCAAGCGTCGAGGCGGCTCGCCGAGTCTGGTCAGGTGACGCGCTGCGCGGGAGCAACATCAGCGGCGGGCTGCATCACGCAATGCCGGGCTACACCAGCGGCTTCTGTGTCTACAACGACGTAGCCGTCGCCATCCGTTGGCTGCTTGACAATGGTTGCGACCGGGTGGGCTACGTCGACGTAGACGTCCATCATGGCGACGGCGTACAGGCGATCTTCTACGACGAGCCACGGGTGATGACCGTCAGCCTGCACGAAACCCCGGCCTACCTCTTCCCGGGTACAGGTTTCCCCAACGAAATCGGTGGCCGAGGAGCAGAGGGCACCGCGGTGAACATCGCACTTCCTCCTGGCTCAACCGACGCCGACTGGCTACGCGCCTTCCATGCCGTCGTGCCACAGGTGCTTCGAGTACACAAACCAACAATCCTGGTCACCCAACACGGCTGTGACTCGCACCGGCGGGATCCGCTAGCTGATCTGAACCTCACCCTCGATGGGCAACGCGCCTCGTACCTGGCACTGGCGGAGCTGGCTGACGAGCTGTGCGAGGGGCGCTGGGTCTCAACTGGCGGCGGCGGGTACGCGGTGCTCAACGTGGTGCCGAGAGCATGGACTCATCTGCTTGCCATCGTCAGCGGTGAGCCGCTCGATCCGAGTACGCCCGTTCCGGAGGCCTGGCGAGCCGAGGCCGGTGAAGCGGCCCCATTGACAATGTCTGACGGCGCCCCTGCCACCTTCCGCCACTTCGAGGAGGGCTTTACCCCCCAAAGCCGGGTTGACCAGGCAATTCTTGCGACGCGACAGGCTGTGTTTCCCGAGCTGGGTCTTGATCCAAGCCTTTAACCATTCAAGGCGACGAAGTTTCAGCGAAGATAGAGCGAGCGTCAATGATTCCAAGCGGCGTGTCGCGAAGATTCTTGAGGCATCTGCTGTACCAGCAGCCCCGATTGCCACTATTCTCACTTCTGTACCTACGGAAAATTGAGAGTGCACGATGACCGACGAGTCCACGTCAGCAGATCCGGGAGGCGTTACGCCGCTGGCCAGCAATCTCCAGGCCGGTAAGTTCCTCACCGTGGCCGAGGTTGCCGGGATCCTCCGGCTCTCCAAGATGTCGGTCTATCGGCTGATCCACTCCGGCCAACTCGAAGCGGTGCAATTCGGCCGCAGCTTTCGCGTGACTGAGAAGGCGCTCAACACCTACCTTGAGCACGCCTACTTCAGCGCCGGCTAAGGTTCAGAAAAGCTCACCGCGAACTGCCGGGCACTCGGCCACAGCGCGTGCTCGGGCAACACGTCTACGCCACATGCGCGCGAGCCAATTCCGTGCACCGCGTCATCGAAAAAGAGATAGACACGATCGCTGGGGCTGAGCTCATAAGGATGGCGAGCCCGGTCTAGCTGCTGCGGAGTGTACTTGGTCAACGTGAAGCCGGGACGGTGCTGATCTTGGTTCAGCCAGGTGGTGACGCGTAGCCGCGCCGCACTTTCGTCGGAGATCACCAGTGAGCGCAGCTCGCTGCGATGCCCAGTCTCCTGCGGCCGGGAGTACGCGACATTGAGCTGATCAATGTCAGCCACAAATCGGCCGACTCGGGCAGCCTGCCGAGTGTCGGGGTAAGACTCATTGGGACCGGTGCCGAACCAACTGGCATTTCGCAGCTCCGCTGGCAGGTCGAAACGTACGCCAACCCGCGGCCAGGTGCATGCCCAACCCGGTGACGGCACGACGTTCACCAGCAGAACAAGGCCGTCCCTCAGCCACCAGTGGTAGGTCACATCGACAAAGAGATTGCTGCCGGCGGTTCCAACTCGTACCTGCGCCCGCAATTGATCATGGTTGCAGCGGATCTCGGTAAGCCGATGTACCAGCCGGTCTAGGCCGTGCTCACGCCAGCGCTGTTCGGATGAGGGTCCGGGTATGCCTTCTCCGTCGGTGGCATTAGGGCTGGCCAGTTCGAAGGAGCCGCGGAAGTTGCTCCGGTCATTGTCCGTGGGCGCGCGCCACAGCTCGAGCCGCGGACCGTCGACCTGCAGCCCGTAGAGCTGGAGCAGCCGGCCCGTCCGAGCGTCGAACTGCGCACCACCGAGTGTGACCACTGGCTGCTCCGGCAATTGCATTCGCCCTGAGCCTGTCGAAGGGCGCGTTTCGACAGGCGCCGTCAGTTGAAACTGGCTGAGTGCCACCTCATGGCCGGGCTCGGCCCAGACCGTGCCCTCGGCCAGCTCCGCTCTTGCGGTTAGCCAAGTTTCGCCGGCGCCCGGCGTCACAAGATCATCGGGCACTGCCACCGCATCATGGTGGCCTGGTGCGATGGTTGGCACCTGAAGTGTCGCCTCCGCAACCGGATAACCATCCACTTCTTTGACCGCAACGAAGCGAAGGTGCTCGGTGGTCAGAGTGTGGTAACGGTTGCGGATTGCCAGCAGGCTGCGGTCAAGATCAAAAAGGATCGGCTGGTTGACGGATGTGAATTCGGCCAAGCTGGGTGTCGGCGTACCGTCGGGCAAGATCATCCCGTCCATAACGAAGTTGCCATCGTGCAACACCTCGCCGAAATCACCGCCGTAGGCATAGAACTCGGTGCCGTCGGCGGCTCGTGTCAAGAGTCCATGATCACGCCACTCCCAGATGAAGCCGCCGTGCAGCCGCGGATAGCGCTCGGTCAGGTCGTCGTAGATGCACATGCCACCAGGGCCATTGCCCATGGCATGGGCGTATTCGCACATTAGGAAGGGTTTGCTGCGGACCCGCTCAGCGTCGTCGGCGCTGCTGAGGTAAAAGATGACCCCGCGGTCGGTACCGATCGCCTCAGTCTCAAGGTAGTTCGGGTACATCCGGGAGTAGATATCGGTGTACGCGCAGCTGTGGTCACCCTCGTAGTGCACCGGTCGCCCAGCATCGCGGTTGTGTACCCACTCGGACATCGAGACCAGGTTCGGGCCGGTCCCTGCCTCGTTGCCCAAAGACCAGATGATCACCGACGGGTGGTTCTTGTCTCGCTCGACAGTGCGTACAATCCGGTCCAAGCACGCCTGTTCCCACCGTGAGTCATCACTGGGATTTCCCTGCCAATCGCAGACCTGGAACCCATGCGTCTCGTAATCGCACTCATCGATCACCCAGAACCCGAGCTCATCTGCAAGATCAAGTACCCGTGGATGCGGGGGATAGTGGCTAGTACGGATAGCGTTGACGCCGGCCCGCTTCATCATGATCAAGTCAGCCTTGGCGTACGCCTCGTCGAACACCCGGCCTTTGACGGGGTTGATCTCATGCCGATTCACGCCGCGGAAGATCAGCTGTCTGCCATTCACGCTCAGAATGTCACCAGCAATCTCGATGTGCCGAAATCCCAGCCGTAGCAGCAGCGTCTCGCCCGCGGATCTGACTCGTGTCCCATACAGTCGGGGGATCTCCGCGCTCCACGGCTCGACTTGCCCGACCGAGAACGCGGCGACGTCGTTAGCACTCAGCAGACGCCGCTGTACGCCGAGCTCGGGAATATCAATCTCAATCGGAAACGCCTGTTCCCCAGCGATGATCTCCGGATCGATGGATCCCGTGCCGTCCGGCGCATACTCAGTGCGCAACCAGAGATCATCAACTGACCCGCTGGGGCGCCCCAGTACGGTGATGTCACGGAAAATGCCTGGCAGCCACCATTGATCTTGGTCCTCTAGATAGCTCATGGAAGACCACTGATGGACCCGAACCAAGATGACATTCTGGCCGGGGCGCACGACGTCGGTGATGTCGAACTCCTGAACCAGTCGGCTGCCCTTGCCAATCCCGATCTCGATGCCGTTCAACCACACGCGGTAGACCGATTCCACCCCGTCGAAGTGAAGCAGAACCCGCTCAGTCGGCCAGTCCGGCAATTCGAAGCTGTGGCGATGATCACCGGTTGGGTTCTGATCGGGAACATGCGGCGGGTCGATCGGAAACGGATAGTGAATATTGGTGTAGATCGGCCGCCCGTAAGCGCCTTCCGCGGCCTTCGCAGAGGTAGTCGGAAGCACCCAATGCGACGGCACCGTAATGGTGTCCCAGGCCGAGTCGTCGAAATCGGGATCGGCTGGGGCATCATCAAGGCCATACGCAACCGGTGACCAGCGGAATTTCCAATTCCCATTCAGGCTCAGCATGGGTGCATCGGTCGCTAGCCAGGCTCGGGGTCGGCAGCGCCGCCCGCTCCCAGCAGAAAAGTCATCGAGGTAACTGGTCACGACACCAGTCTTGTGGTGCGAGTGCTCAGAATGCCATGGGGGTTCGCGGCTCGACTCGCATCATCTGGAACTGCCCGGTAGCATGCGGGAGTTGCCCGGCGACAGGCGCCGGGCGAGTGATCAAGTCCGGGACCACAGTGACGTCTCGGAAGCGAGAGGTTACGTCAGTGGGTTCGGTCATCAAGAAGCGCCGCAAGCGGATGGCGAAGAAGAAGCATCGCAAGCTGCTCAAGCGCACACGGATCCAGCGCCGCCGCGCCGGCAAGTAGCCTCACGGACCGGACACCTTGATGGCCGGGGAAGGGGTCGTCCTCGTCACCGGAGTCTCGCGTGACCTGGGTGCCCGCTTCGCCCGCTCGCTTGCCGCGGAGGACGGCCCAGAGGTCGTCGGGATCGACGTAATCCCGCCTCGCCATGACCTGGGCAGCGCCGAGTTTATACGTGCCGATATTCGCAATCCCGTTATTTCGAAGGTGATTGCTACTCGTGGGGTCGACACTGTCGTACATCTGGCGATGGTGGCGGCTCCAGAGACCGCCGGTGGCCGCTCCACTATGAAGGAGATCAATCTCATTGGCACTATGCAGCTGCTCGCTGCCTGCCAGAAGGCGGAGACGTTCCGCAAGCTCGTGGTACAGAGTTCGATCTCGGTCTATGGGGCATCGTCCCGGGATCCGGCGAAGTTCACTGAGGACATGTCGGCTCGCGCCCAGCCACGTACCGGCTTCGGCAAGGATTCCCTCGAGATTGAGAGCTATGTCCGTGGGCTGGCCCGCCGTAGGCCCGATGTAGTCGTTACGACGCTCCGTCTCGCGAATCTCATGGGCGCCGGTGTCGACAGCCAGGTCACTCGCTACTTGTCGCTCCCGGTGGTGCCGCGAGTAATGGGGTTCGATGCTCGGCTGCAGTTTCTGCATCCCAGCGACGCTGTCGCGGCCTTGCTGCTCGTGGCGCATCGTGACGTGCCCGGCACCTTCAATGTCGGCGCGCCGGATATCGTCACCCTCAGCCAGGCACTCAGCAAGATGGGTCGACCGGCGGTCGGGGTACCACAACCGGCGACGCCCTTGGCGGCTGCGCTGGTACGCCGGGCTCGCCTCATCGACTTCTCCGCTGATCAGATTGATGCGCTCACCTATGGTCGCGTCATGGACACCTCTCGTTTCACCGCCGAGACCGGATTCGTCCCGAAGTACAGCAGCCTGGCTGCCCTGGAGGAGTTCGTGAGCGCCGCCAACCCGGGTTTACTGAGCCCGGAACGCGTTGACAGCGCACTCGAGGCGGTGAGCCGGGTGCTTAAGACTACGGCGGTGCGGAATGGCTGACGCCAAGATCATTAGGCTTGGCAGCAATGGCCCGGCCGGCCGGGGCAGTCGTACCCCGCCGTCGGCCTCCGCTCGGCGGCTGGCACCGCCGCGCGCCGGCCGTCGATCCCAAGCTAGTGCCGACGCTCCGCCAACCACACCTCGCAGCGGTCCCCGAACGTCCCACGAGGACCGGGCTTCGGCGAGAAATGAGCCACCGTTTCCCCCAGGCCCCGGTCCGACCGCCGGTTCAGCAGACGAACCTGATACTTCAGGGCCTGGCGGTCTGCTGAGCGAACTGATTCAACTCGCTTCCCGCTCGCTTGGTGGCCTCAAGGCGCCGATTGCCCAGCTGGCTGGCCTCGCCGCTGATCCGGTTCATGCCTTGACTTCCTTGGCGCAGGCCATGGGCGTCGACCGGGAGGAATCGCTTGAGGAGACGATCGCCTTTATCCGTAGCCGGCTGCAGGGCGACTATGCCGTCGATGAGTTCGGATTCGATCCGGAGTTCACCACCAAGATCTATCTGCCGCTGTTGCGCCGTCTTGCCGATTCCTGGTTCCGGGTCGAGGTTCGAGGGGCCGAAAACCTACCGATGGATGGCTCAGCACTGTTAGTGGCCAATCACGCCGGCACGTTGCCGTTGGACGGGATGATCTTGCACACCGTGGTGTATGACGAGATCGGCAGGCATGTCCGGATGCTCGGCGCTGATCTGATCTTCAAGACCCCCTATTCACATGATCTTGCTCGGAAAACCGGCACCACACTTGCTTGTCAGGAGGATGCCGAACGGCTACTGGCATCCAATCAACTCGTCGCGGTATTTCCGGAAGGGTTCAAGGGTCTCGGCAAGCCGTACGCCGATCGCTACAAGTTGCAGCGGTTCGGTCGAGGAGGCTTTGTTGCGGCAGCTCTCCGGGCTCAGGTGCCGATTGTCCCGACCGCGATTGTCGGCTCCGAGGAGATTTACCCGCTGATCGCCAAAGCACCAGCGCTGGCCCGGGCGCTCGGCCTACCGTACTTTCCGATCACTCCGCTGTTCCCGTGGTTCGGGCCGCTCGGCATGATTCCGTTGCCGAGCAAATGGATTATTCAGTTCGGTGAGGCGATTACTACCGATGAGCTGGGACCCGGTGCCGCCGACGACCCCATGATCATGTTCAATATCACCGATCAGGTACGTGAGACGATCCAGCAGACGCTGTACGCGCTGCTTATGCAACGTCGTAGCGCCTTCTACTGATCAACGTCCCAACCTCCTCGCATCCCCCTCACCGGTGCGGGAACCTACGTGCACGTAGGTTTCTCACGCTCTGCCTAGGTTGCAACCTGTGCAGACCGCAAGGAACCTGTGCAGACCAACACCCAACTACTCTGTGCCACGTGTTCTGGGCGCTAGCGGTGATCTTGCTGGCATTCGCCGGCTTCACCGTAGTCGTGGTCAAACTCCGTCGGCCGGTACGCGCTACAGAGGACTCCAGTGAGGTAACGAAGCGGGCCAGTCCGGGACAGCGCATTGACCTCGAGCAACTGAAGGGCTTCGTGTACGTCGGCGCCGGCGCCTTGGCGCTGCTCGCTATCACCGTGATCTTGATGGGGCTGTTCGCGAACCGGAGCGGTCGCGCCGAGGGTCTAGCCGTGCTGGGTTTCTTCGGCTATGCGGCCTATCTTGCTGCGGCAATCCTGGTCCTCTACGTCATGAGGCGCAAAAGCTAAAAACTGTGGCGTCAGCCCCTGAAAATGCGCCGGACGGCCAAACCGGTAGCCACTGCGCCGGCCGTAGCCCCCGCCGCTCCAGCACCAAGCAGGCCGAGCCGCGCCGCTTTCCGGCCGCTCCGGTAGTCCTGAATCTGCCAATCCTGTTCCTCGGCATGGGAGAGCAGCCTGCCGTCGGGGTTGATCGCGCACGGGTGACCGACCAGGGACAGCATTGGGAGGTCGTTATAGGAGTCGGAGTACGCGAAGCAGTGCGCAAGATCTAATCCGTGTTCGTGCGCTAGCGCACGGATGGCCTGGGCCTTGGCCGGGCCATGCAACAGATCACCTTTTAACCGGCCGGTATACACGCCGTCGATGTGCTCAGCAGTTGTTCCCAGTGCACCGGTCAGTCCCAAGCGGGCGGCGATGATCCCAGCGACCTCCACCGGAGCCGCGGTTACCAGCCAGACCTGCTGCCCGACGTCGAGATGCATTTGAGCGAGTGCTCGGGTCCCGGGCCAAATGCGTTCGGCGATGGATTCCTCATAGACCTCGCTTGCTATCTCGGCCAGCTCCTCGACCGTGTGTCCTTCGATGAATCCCAATGTCACACTGCGGGCGTCGTCGATATGGCCGGCCTTCTCTCTCCCCACCAGGCGGAAGTAAACCTGCACCCACAAGCCCTTCAAGATCACCCTGGTTGGAAAGAAGCCGCGCCGATACAGACCCTTGGCTAGATGGAACAGCGACGCGCCTTGGATCACCGTGTTGTCAAGATCAAAGAATGCTGCCGCGGTGGGATCCTCACGGATCAGCGGTTCCTGCCGAGCAGCAACCTCCTCAAGCTCCTCCGGTGCCTCCTGGAGCGGCCCCGCCGCACTCAGCGGACTCTCTTGGTCGACCGGAATTGCCGATGCGTCGCTCCCCGGCAATGACTCAACGTGACCGACTTGCTCGACGGGCGCCTGCTCAGAGTTGCTCATCGTGCTCTCCGGTCCGCTCACGTCATCACCATAGTGTCCGGATCAGCAATCCTCGTGCCAGACTCAGGTGGGTGAACGACCAGGAGGGGAGGGCCCGGCAAGGCGGCACCGGATTGCTGGAAACAAACCTTGCCGATCTTGTGACACGGCAGGCGGAGGCTCAGCCGGATGGCGTGGCCTTGGTTCAGCCGATGCCGGTACGTCGCACTGTGACCTGGGTAGCGCTGGATCGCCAAGTGGATTCGGTGGCGGCCGAATTGTCTGCACACGGGCTGCTGGCAGGACATCGAATTGCGATCTGCGGTCCGAATAGCATCGAATTCGTCGTGGCGTATCTCGCGGCCCTACGTGCCGGCTACGTCGCAGTGCCGATCAATCCGGAATCCACGGCCAGTGAGCTGCGCGGCATGATCAACAACTGCGGGGCGCGACTGCTCTTCACCGCTGAGAACCAGTCAGTCGAGGGAGTCCATCAGATAGCCCTCAGCCCCGATGGACTCGCCGAGTTATCCGCGTCAGCAGCCGAGCCGGTGAGCTCTCCTAGAGATCGCGAGGCACTCGCGGTCCTCCTCTACACCGCCGGCACCTCCGGTGAACCAAAGGCCGCGATGCTAAGCCATCGCGCCCTGCTGAGCCATCTGCGCAATGTCGCTTCCTTTGAAATCCTGGACCGCAGCGACGCGGTGCTGACAATGCTCCCGCTGTTTCATGTCTTCGGCCTTAACGCGGTGCTGGGAAGCTGCATGCTGTCCGGTGCGCGGTTGGTGATCATGGATGGTTTCGATGGCTTCGCCGACGTGCTTTTAGCAGAGAAGATCACCAATCTCCCGGTGGCACCTCCGATGCTTGCCCGCATTCTTACCGACGAGCGGTCCCTGGCTGCTCTCGGCTCGGTGACCAGGGTCGTCTCAGGCGCTGCGCCGCTCTCAATTGATCTTCGTGACCAGTTCACCGCACGCACCGGTCTTAGAGTCGAGCAGGGATACGGGGTGACCGAAGCAGCGCCTGGTATCACGGCCACCCTGGGTGGGGAGTCCCTTGGGCACGGCCACGTGGGTCGTCCGCTCCCCGGAGTCGAGGTCAGAATTGGCGACGGCACGGACCCCACCGAACCGGGTGGAATCTGGATCCGCGGTGAGAACCTGTTCTCCGGTTATTGGCCGGACGGTCACGGTGGCCCTGATCAAGATGGCTGGTTCGCCACCGGCGACATCGGTTACATGATCAACGGTGAACTCTTTCTGGTGGACCGATCCCGCGAGTTGATCATCGTCAACGGCTTCAACGTCTATCCCGCCGAAGTTGAGGAAGTGATCGCTGAGTTGCCCGAGGTTGAGTCGGTTGCGGTGGTCGGCCGCCCGCATTGGCGTACCGGCGAGGAGGTCGTGGCATTTGTGGCTGGAACTGATCTTGGTCTGGCAGTAATCAACGATCACTGTGCCAGCAGGCTGGCCAAGTTCAAGCGCCCGAGTCTGGTTCGAGTCGTCGACGAGTTGCCTAGAGGCATCACCGGCAAGATCAAAAAGGGCGTCTTGCGAGAAAGCCTGAGTTCAACCGACGAGGCCGGCCGGTGACCTCGGTAACAAGCTTCGCCGGGAGAGCCGAGCGAGTGGTGGTCCTCACGCGTCTGGGCTGCCATCTGTGCGATGAAGCGATCGCACAAGTGGCGGCCGTCTGTGCCGAAACCGGCGATAAGTACGCAGTGATCAATGTCGACGGCGATCCTGATCTGCAGCAGCGCTTCACCGAGCAGGTGCCGGTGACATTCATCGATGGTGCACAGCATGACTTCTGGCGGGTGGATCCGGTACGCCTCAAGGCAGCGCTGCTTCGGAATACCTGAGCGACATGCTGTTCAGTGCCGCTACCCTCCGCGGGCTGACCGAGGGTCGGGTCAACTACACCTATCGACGCTGGGAAGTGGTACGACCTAAGGTCGGGTCGAGATTCACCACATCCGCCGGAGTTGTTGAGGTGACCTCGATTACGCCGGCCGACGAAGACCGGCTGACTGAGCGGGACGCAGCTGAGGCTGGCTTCGATTCCGTGGCCGACCTGGTCAAGTGGTGCCGCGCAAAGGGCACTGGTGATCTGTATCGGATTGGAATCACCTTGGCGGGGCCCGATCCCCGTATCGAGCTCCGAAGCACCGACAACCTAAGTGCCGCGGACGTCACAGCGCTCAATACCAGACTTGACCGAATGGACCGGGCGGCCGAGGAGCCGTGGACCCGCAGCACCTTGCGACAGATTCAACACCTGCCCGGTGTGGTTTCGACCGAGCTGGCGGCCGAGGTTGGCCAGGAGCGCCGCACCTACAAGTTGCGGGTACGGCGCCTCAAGGCTCTTGGGCTTACCGAATCCCTGGAACGCGGTTACCGGCTCTCACCGCGGGGGCAGGCCTATCTTGATTTGATTCCGCGGGTGTCGGAGGGCAATACGAGTGACTGAGGTTTCTGTCAGCTCCGAACAGATTGTGCGGCTATTCACAAACGCCTTAGAGTGGCGCTGTTTGGACCGGATCCCAGCGCCGATTCAGGAGTTGCGTGTCGCAGACCTTCCCGACCGAGCCTCCGCCGCGGGCGGCGTCAGCTGACCATTGGCGGGCCGTCCCCACACTCAAGGGAATCCCGGATGCTACAGTCGCCCGCCTGCCTGTCTACCTTCGAGCGCTCAACCAGTTGGCGGAGCAGCAGATCGACACCATTAGCAGCGGCGCTTTAGCTGAGGCAGCCGGTGTCAACTCCGCCCAGCTCCGCAAGGACCTGTCCTACCTCGGTTCGTACGGCACCCGCGGAGTTGGTTACGACGTGGCGTACCTGCGGTTCCAGATCGGCCGGGTAGTCGGCTCAGCGCATGACTGGCCGGTGATCATTGTGGGCCTCGGAAATCTCGGTACAGCGCTGGCCAATTACTCCGGTTTCTACTCCCACGGATTTCGCGTCGTCGGCTTGATCGATACTTCACCCGACCTAGTGGGCAAGCGGATTCACGGCTTAGTGATCTCCGATCTCACCGAGCTGGAAGAGGTCGTAGCCCGTACCGGTGCGGTGATCGCGGTAATCGCGACTCCCGCCGAGGCCGCCCAGGCCGTCACCGACCGGCTTGTCTACCTCGGGGTCACCAGCATTCTGAATTTCGCGCCGACGGTGCTCGTGGTGCCCGACGGTGTCAATGTTCGTAAGGTCGACTTGGGCCAGGAACTGCAGATCCTCGCCTACCACGAGCAACGCAAGACCGACGACACACAGATTTTGGCCAAAAGCAGGAGGACGAGCTCATGAGCATCCTGGTGGTCAGCGTTTCGCATAAGTCGACTTCGGTCTCTCATCTGGCTCAGCTTGCACTGGACTCTGCCACATCAGCAAAACTCGCCGAGCGGCTGGTTGAATCGGAGCACATTGATGAGGCCGTGGTGCTGTCGACGTGCAATCGAACCGAACTTTACGCATACGTCTCCCGATTCCACGGCGCCCTGGATGATGCGACCGAGGCTCTTGCGGATGTCGCCGGCATGAGGCCAGGGGAGCTGCGGTCGCTGTGCGCAGTGTTCTTCGACGAGGGCGCCGTCGCCCATACCTTCTCAGTGGCGTCTGGGCTGGACTCGCTCGTGGTTGGAGAGAGCCAGATTCTTGGGCAGGTCAAGCACGCGCTGACACTCGGCCAAAGTCACGAGACCGTCGGCACCGTCTTGAACTCCTTGTTCCAGCAGGCAATCAGGGTTGGCAAGCGGGTCCACACCGAGACCGGCATTGGGGCAGCTGGCCGGTCGCTGGTCAGCGCCGCCTACCGCCTCTTGACCGACGAAATCGGCGACCTCGAAGGTCGCCGGGTGCTCGTCGTCGGGGCGGGTGCTATGGCTGGCCTCGCTGCCCGCACCGCAGCTGCCGAGGGCGCACTCGTGACCTGTGCCAACCGAACCCTGGCACGGGCCGAGCGATTGGCCGAGGCGGTCGGCGGTAAGGCCGTCCCGCTGTCGAATCTAGAGGATGCACTAGCGGCGACAGATGTCTTGGTGACATGCACCGGAGCGCGGACGCTCACCATTGGCGTCAACGACTTGAAGGGCACACCGGTGCGAGGCGTAGTTGATATCGCACTCCCGGCTGACGTTGCAGCAGAAGTCACCGAGCACGGTATTTGCCTGGTGAATCTGGATCGCCTGGTCACCGATCAGCATGATGCTGCGAGCGCCAAAGAGATCGAGGATGCCCGAACCCTCGTGTTAGATGAGGTCGCCCGCTTTCTCGCCCTGCGTCGAGCGGCCCAGGTCGCCCCAACGGTCGTCGCCCTGCGCTCAATGGCCTCTGATGTAGTGGCAGCCGAGCTGCATCGACTGGAGGCCCGGCTGCCTCAGCTTAATGATCATGAACGGGAGCAGATTCAGCGCAGCATGCGGCGCATCGTCGACAAGTTGCTGCATGCGCCGACCGTACGAGTACAGGAACTGTCCTCCGAACCTGACGCTGTCGATTACGCCGCCGCGTTGCGAGAGCTCTTCGCGCTTGATCCGCAAGCTGTTGCCGCCGTGATGTCGCCGGAGGTCGGACCTTAAATGACGCACACCTCGACACGCACAAACAGCGAAGAGCCGCCAGAAAGCCGAACCCCCATGGTGTATCAGCCCTGATGCAGGCAATCCAGTTGACCCGACCGATCCGGCTAGGTGCACGTAAGTCAGCGCTCGCCCGCGCACAGGCGAACCAGGTAGCCGCCGCACTCGCGGCCGGCGGCATCCCGTCAAGCTTTACCGGCATTACTACGGCCGGTGATATCGATCACCGCGACCTCACTGAGATCGGCGGCCGAGGGGTATTTGTCAGCGCCGTACGCGATGCCCTGCACCGAGACGAGATCGATGTCGCGGTGCACTCGCTCAAGGACCTCCCGACTGCGTCAGCAGATGATTTGGAAATCATCGCGATACCCACCCGTGAAGACACCCGCGACGTGCTCGTTGGACGGCGACTTGATGATCTTGCCGATGGCGTGCGGGTCGGAACCGGAGCGCCCCGACGGGCCATGCAGATCCTCGACTGGGCGGCCGGCCGCAACATTCGGTTGGACGTTGTGCCGATTCGCGGCAATGTCGAAACCCGAATTGAGAAGGTACGCCAGGGTCACGTTGATGCGGTGATCTTGGCTGCAGCGGGCCTCCGCCGACTCAGTCTCCTTAGAGGACCAGAGGCAGCGCCCGAAGGCCTCGTCGTCAACGAACTCCCAGCACAGATCCTTGATCATCAGGTGATGCTTCCAGCACCTGGACAAGGGGCCCTCGCGCTAGAAATTCATCGTTCTCTCAGCATTGAGTTGCGGCAGCATCTGGCGGCTCTCGACAACTCGGTTGCGCACGCAGAATCCCTTGTGGAAAGGGGTTTTCTAGCCACACTTGAGGCCGGATGTACGGCACCAGTGGGGGCCCACGCAGCAGTGACTGCGGTCCGTGGTACAAGTCTCGATTTGACTCTGACGGCGGTAATTGGGAGAACGTTACTGAGCAACTTGTCAGTACCCACCAAAGCAGGCCCAGTGCTACGGCTGGAGGCGCACGGATCATCGACTGATCCGCAGCAGTTTGGGGCTGCGCAAGCTGGTGAAGTACTGGCGAAGTTGCGGGAGCTAAACGTCTGAACAACCTAAAGCTCGGCCCGCGAGCAAGGCGGCCGAGCTGAGACAACAGAACGCGAGAGAAGTCAGTGAGTACATCCTCGGCTCGTAGGCCCCGGACCTCCCCCTCAGCCACTCCCACCGCACCTGTTGCCAAGGGTCGGGTGATCTTTGTCGGCACCGGACCCGGTGACCCTGACCTACTGACACTTGGTGCCATTGCCGCCTTGGCCGATGCCAGTTCTGTGATCTTGGACAATGATCGGCAGCGAGAACTTCTGGAGCATCCCGCCATCACCCTCGCTAACGATGCTGAGGTCATCACCCTTGGATTGACTGAAGCACGCAAGCCGTTGAGCCCTTCAGCGCGGGCCAAGATCGTGCTCAAGCAGGCCTCGACGGGTTGCCGAGTCGTGCGGCTCGTAGCCGGTGATCCGTTCCTGGACAATGCCGTGGCCGACGAGGCAGCGGCATGCGTACGCGGTGGCATCGACTTCGAGGTCGTGCCCGGGGTTTCCAGTCTGACTGCTGTTCCGGAGTATGCCGGCATCGACCTGATCCATGCTGGGGGTGTGCAGTTCGCCTCCGTCACCGATGGCAAGTTCAATAAGAACGGAACCAGCCAGTGGGGCGCAGCCGCCACGATCGTGGTCAGCACGGTGGTCTCGATGGTTGGCAGTCTGGTTGAGGCAGCCAAGGCCGCCGGGCGGCCAGGAGATGATCATGTGGTCCTTACGCTGCACGGCGGCAGCACCGAACAGATCACCCTGACGACGAACCTGGATGGACTGGCAGCCGCGGTCAGGTCGGTCCGGGCGCCTGCTTCCGATCCAGTCCACGTCATCATCGGAGCTGCGGCGGAACAGCGCCACGAGTTGAGCTGGTATGAGACCAAGCCGCTCTTCGGCTGGCGAGTGCTGGTACCCCGTACCAAGGATCAGGCGGCGCCGATGGTCGCGCGGCTGCGCACCTACGGCGCACACAGTGAAGAGGTGCCGACCATCTCCGTCGAGCCACCTCGCAGCCCGCTGCAGATGGATAAGGCGATCCGCGGGTTGGTCGAGGGCCGATACGAATGGGTGGCCTTTACCTCGGTCAACGCCGTCAGGGCAGTACGCGAGAAGTTTGAAGAGTACGGCCTGGATGCTCGAGCGTTTTCCGGTCTGAAGGTTGCTGCTGTCGGTGAAGTGACGTCAACTTCGCTGCAGGCTTGGGGAATCGAGCCTGATCTGGTGCCGCAGGACGAGCAGTCAGCCGCCGGTCTGGCGGCAGAGTTCCCGCCGTACGACGACGTACTGGACCCGATTAATCGGGTTTTCCTGCCGCGTGCCGACATTGCCACCGAGACTCTCGCCGAGGGCCTGCGGAACTTGGGCTGGGAGGTCGAGGACGTCACCGCGTACCGGACGGTACGAGCCACTCCACCGCCTGCGCCGGTGCGCGAGGCGATCAAGAGTGGCAAGTTCGATGCAGTGGTGTTCACCTCCTCATCGACTGTGCGGAACTTGGTGGGTATCGCCGGCAAGCCACATTCCTCCACGATCATCGCGGTGATTGGTCCCGCGACGGCCCGCACCTGTGAGGAGCATGGGCTACGGGTCGATGTCATCGCCGCCAAGCCGTCGGTGGTTGATCTTGCGGACGCTCTGGCCAGCTTTGCCGCGCAGCGCCGAGATGCGCTGCTGGAAGCAGGGGAGCCGGTCATCAAGCCGTCTCAACGCCGCCCGAATACCCGCCGCAAAGTCTGAGGTCCCTACCGTTGCGTGTTGGCAGATAGTGTGGGCAAGTTGCAGGTTCCGGTCGTGGAAACCTGCCATCTGCCCACATTTGCTCTGAGGGAGCGGAGTGACTAGACACCGGCCAAGACGGCTACGCACCACCGCGTCGATGCGGGCCATGGTGGCCGAGACCAGCCTGGAGCCGCGTCAATTGATCTTGCCGCTGTTCGTGGCAGAAGGGTTGCAGGAACCTCGTCCAATCAGCTCCATGCCCGGCGTGGTGCAACACACCCTCGACACGCTCCGCAAGGCAGCAGTCGAGGCCGCAGACGCCGGCCTGGCAGGCGTCATGCTCTTCGGCGTGCCCGAGCATAAGGATGCCCAAGGTTCTGGGGCGCTGGAGCCGGATGGCATCTTGACCGCCGCGATTCGGGCGGTGCGTCAGGAAGTGGGCGATGAGTGCCTGGTCATGTCCGATGTTTGCCTGGACGAGTTCACAGATCACGGACACTGTGGGGTGCTCACGCCATCCGGTGCGGTCGACAACGACGCGACGATTGAGATCTACTCGCAGATGGCGGTGCTGCACGCCGAGGCTGGTGTCCACATGGTCGGGCCTAGCGGCATGATGGACGGCCAGGTAGGGGCAATCCGAGAAGCGCTGGACGCAGCGGGAGCCTCCGATGTCGCAATCCTGGCGTACTCCGCGAAGTACGCGTCAGCGTTCTATGGGCCCTTCCGGGAGGCCGTGGCGTCCTCGCTGCGCGGCAACCGCAGGACATACCAGCAGGACCCGGCAAATGTCCGTGAGGCGCTTCGCGAGGTGGCACTCGATATCGAGCAGGGGGCCGACGTCGTCATGGTTAAGCCGGCGCTCGGCTACCTGGATGTGGTACGTGCCGTCCGGGAGGCTGTAGACCTGCCGGTGGCGGCGTACAACGTGTCGGGGGAGTACGCCATGGTCGAGGCAGCGGCGGCCAACGGCTGGATCAATCGGGAGTCCGCAATCAACGAGGCATTGACTTCCATCCGGCGGGCTGGCGCGGACCTGATCTTGAGCTACTGGGCGCTGGATTGGGCAGTGTCTTCGCGCCCTTCGACAGGCGCTGTCCTGAGCTCGTCGAAGGGCTCCGGGCGCAGATGAGGGTCAGGTCGGAGATCAGATGACGGTCCGACCAGCTGCGCGCACCGTACGCAGCGAAGCTGCCTTTGAGCGGGCATCGAGCGTGATTCCGGGTGGAGTGAACTCACCGGTCCGGGCATTCCGCTCGGTCGGTGGTACGCCGCGATTCATCGCCAGCGCCAACGGCCCGTACCTCTACGACATCGACGGCAATGAACTCGTCGACCTCGTTTGCTCTTGGGGTCCCATGCTGCTCGGCCACGCGCACCCTGAGGTCATCGGCGCAGTCGCGGACGCGGCGCGGCGCGGCACCTCCTACGGCGCGCCGACGCTGGCCGAAGTTGATCTTGCAGCGGAGATTATCGATCGGATGCCGGTTGAGCAGGTTCGCCTAGTCAACTCCGGCACCGAAGCCACAATGTCGGTGCTGCGTTTGGCCCGCGGTGTCACCGGCCGGAACAAGATCATCAAGTTTGCCGGGTGTTACCACGGACACGTAGATGCGCTGCTGGCCGCGGCCGGCTCCGGAGTGGCGACCCTGTCAATACCGGGCACTCCAGGAGTGACCGAAGGCAACACCCTCGACACTGTGGTGCTCGGCTACAACGACCGGCATGCGGTCCATGAGGCCTTCGCCAGCTTCGGAAACCAGATAGCAGCCGTGATCACCGAAGCCGCCCCCGGAAACATGGGAGTCGTTCCTCCGGCGACCGAGGACGGCATCGGTTTCAATGCGTTTCTGTCTGCAATCGCGCACCAGCACGGTGCCTTGTTTATCTCTGACGAGGTGATGACTGGTTTCCGGGTGAGCACATCAGGACAGTTTGGGCTCGATGGTGTGCGACCGGACTTAATGACGTTCGGAAAGGTCATGGGTGGAGGCTTTCCGGCCGCGGCCTTCGGCGGCCCGGCCGAGCTGATGGAGAACCTGGCGCCAGTAGGTGGTGTCTACCAGGCCGGGACCCTGTCCGGAAATCCCATTGCGACGGCCGCGGGGCTGACGACACTGCGGCTCGCCACGCCACAGGTCTATGAGCAGATTGACCGCGCTTCGGAAAATCTGCGGGCCGAAGTGGCAGCTGCGCTTGAGGCGGCTGGGGTCCCTTATGTCATTCAAAATGCGGGGAACTTGTTTAGCGTTTTCTTCGTGACCGAGGACGTGACGGCAGTGCCGGATTATGCCACCGCGATGCAGCAATCCACCGGCGCGTACGCTGCGTTCTTTCACTCCATGCTTGGTTCCGGCGTCTACTTGCCGCCGAGCGTTTATGAAGCTTGGTTTCTGTCGGCGGCGCACGATGATAGGGCGTTAAATCGAATCATCGAAGCGCTACCAGCTGCGGCGGCGGCCGCCGCGAGTGCTCCGTCGGCAGGCGCGGGGGATAGGTAAGCGAGGTCCAGCATGAGTCAGAACCGGACGATTGTGCACCTCGTACGGCACGGCGAGGTGGACAACCCGGCCGGGCTGCTCTATGGACGCCTGCCCGACTATCACCTTTCCGAGCTTGGCCACGAAATGGCAGAGCGGGCCGCAGACCACTTCCGGGACCGTGACGTGGTACACATCCGGAGCTCGCCGCTGGAGCGTGCACAAGAGACGGCAGCACCAATCGCCGACGCGCTCGGTTTACCCATAGTCATTGACGCTCGGCTGATCGAGGCGGAGAACTACTTTGAAGGCCTGCGAGTGTCGTTTAGGGGTGCCCTACGTAATCCGAAGAACTGGCTCTACTTCCGAAACCCCTTCCGGCCGAGTTGGGGCGAGTCATACAAGGACGTCCTGGCGAGGATGCGTCCCGCGATGAGGGACACTGCCGAGGCCGCCTTGGGCCATGAAGCGGTGGTCGTCACGCATCAACTTCCGATCTGGGTCACACGTACCTACGCGGAAGGCCGCCGCATGCTCCACGACCCGCGGAAACGCCAGGTCACGCTCGGCAGTGTGACGTCGTTCACCTATATCGACGCCCATGTCACCTCGGTCAGCTACTCAGAGCCTGCTGCCGATCTGCTCCGCCCGCACCAAACCAAGAAGTTCGTCGCGGGAGCCTGATGCTGCGGCGTACTGCACCCCGC
>DATFBI010000113.1:0-11243 GCA_035253925.1 Propionibacteriaceae bacterium | reverse complement strand
GGCGGGTTGCGCCTTCGTTCCAACGGCGCAGAGCCTGCGAGCGTGGTTCCCACCGGCTGACCCGAGAGGAAGCGCTGTGGCTCTGGTGACCGAGATGCTTCTTGTATGCGGCGTGGCGTTGGACCTGGTGGGCGCAGGTGTCCTTTCGCACGCCCACAACGCCGAATCGATCGTCGAACTGCGTGAGGACATGGGTGAAGAGGGGTCCGCGGTGGGGGAGCCCGACGCCCTCTCGACCCACGCTCAGCTGCTGGCAGAGAAACGGATCGGCTTTCTACTTTTGACCCTCGGGCTGGTTCTCTACCTGAGCGGAATCGTCCTGAAGAGTCCCGAAGGCCTGGCGATGATGGGGTTTCTCGCGGCAGGTGTCGTGGTAGCAGGCGTGGTCGTCAGCGTCGTCTTTACCCGAGTGGTTGGCAGCCGGATACGTGACCAGGCACGCCAGGGGAAGAAGCACCAAGACCCCGACGCGCTGCCCGAGCAGTAGCAGGCAGTTGGTCAGGCAAGCTGGCTGGGCCTCAGGTGGCGTTCCCGTCCGCGTCCGAGCGCCAGTACCAGCACGCGTGGCGCCCCTCGGCCAGCTGTCGGGCTTGTCCTCCCACGCCTCGCCGCGTCTGGGTGCCAGAGAACTGGACCCAGCCGATGCGCAAACCCTACCGAGGAGGTGCACGTCGCGCTGCGCCGCAACCTCGCCAGCATCCGTCGGATCGTCGGCGCGGTCACTGCGGGCGACCACGGAACCTAAATGTCTCTTGTGACGCCGTCAATAACTCGACCATCCTCATCGGCAAGAGTGGGATAGGTGGCCGATTCGGCATCGCGACGGCCTGCCGGCGTTCCGTCGGAGAACACTTCCCCTCGACGAGGCTGCACCTGATCGCGTAGCCGTTCGGCAATCTCCTCCATGACACCGACAAAGTCCGCCGAGAGGCGACTCCAGTCGTACTCACGCAGCGCAACCTTGTGCCCGTTGGCACCCAGCTGGCGCCGCAACTCAGGTTCGGCCCGCAACTTCAGGATCGCGTCAACGACTGCGCTCGGATCATCCCAGGGCACCTCGATGCCAACATTCTCCGATCTGACTAGGTCGGCAGCGAGCGGCAACGGCGTCGTGATGACCGGCACACCCAGCGCACCATATTCCACGATCTTGGTCGACAAACTGACTCGATAGTTAGGAAGGTTCCTCAGCAGGCATAAGCCGGCCAGCGAGCCACTGACTCGGGTCAGCGCCTCCTCACTCCGCATGAAGCCGAGCCAGCTCAGATAACCGGCTTCGGTGGCCTTTTGCAATGCCTGTCTGGCCTCAGGATCGGGGGCATCACCGATTACCTCGAGCTTGACCGCGCCACCCGTGCGGCGGCGTAATTCCTGGCTGACCTCGATCATGGTGTCGCAGCCACGAGACATCGTGACCGTGCCCAGATAGCTGACTCGTTCATCGCCGGCTGGCGTAATGACCTTCGGAACCCGTACAGAATTAGGGACCACAGGATGCCGTTGGCGGAACCTCTGCTGATAGGCATACTCCGCCAGCAACAGATAATGCCGTCGTTCGACCACCTGTTCGGCCCAGCGCCATCCCGCGGCCACCGGTCGTCGTAACAGCGTCGGCATCCAGGACTTGACTTCAAGCGCCGCCGCGGGGTCCTCATGGACGTCCCAGATCAGATTCCTTACGCCAAGCCCGGCAGCCGCTAGCACCAGCTCAGGATCATGAACCAGTACCACGTCGTGATCTTGAGCGAGCGACCGAATTATCATGCGGGCCACACGCCAGGCTCGGAAGCGCTGCCTACCGCTGGCACGGGGGACGTTGATACCGCTAAGGCTCCCGCGATCAGCGACTGCGGGACGAGATTGTGGCACGTCGTGCCCGAAGGCAGTAAAAGGCGCCGCGTAGGTTACGTCCCATCCGGCGTCGATCAAGGCTTTGAGCTGGCGTTGCGAGATCCTTGAATCCTCGGGGTTATGAACCACCGTCACCACTAGGGCCGAATGGGAGCGCTCTATCGCGCTCCGTGGTCTCGTCCAATCCGGCAAAAGAGCGGCCATTACAAGAGCTGGACGTTGTGTGCCGGACGCGCCACACCGCGAGTGTCGAAGAATCGCTGCGCGATGGCGCTCATCGTGTCAATGTCATACACCCGGTGATTCTGCAACAGGACCGAGATATCTGCCTCCACAAGTGCCTCCTCGACCTGATCCACCCGTGGGATGTCCCGGCCGGACAGTGATAACTGCTTGACGAGAGGATCGTGGAACCGCACAGATGCGCCAGATTCCAGCAATGTCTTGGCGAGTGGGATGGCCGGCGACTCTCTGGTATCAGCGATATTCGGCTTGTAAGTCACGCCAAGGAGCAAAATCGAAGACCCTCGCACGGGCTTCCCGTCGCGGTTCAGCTGATCTTGAATTCGCCGGGCAATGTAGCTCGGCATAGCGGCATTGACTTCCTGCGCCAATTCCACGAACCGGAACGGATAACCCAGCCGAGCGCGTACTCGATGGGAGAGGTAATTGGGGTCAATCGGGATACAATGACCGCCCACGCCGGGACCTGGCCGGAATTCCTGGAAACCAAAAGGCTTTGTACTTGCGGCGGCAATCACGTCCCAGAGGTCGATGTCGAGGTCATGGCAAAACCGCGCCATCTCATTGACCAGGGCGACATTTATGTGGCGATAGGTGTTCTCAAGTAGCTTGGCCATTTCGGCCTCACGGGTGCCCTTAGTACGAACCACTCTGTCAATGAACCGCGAATAGAACGCCTCCGCGGCATCGGCGCATTCAGACGTGTAACCACCGATCACCTTCGGCGTGTTCTTGAGACCGAACTTCTGGTTGCCGGGGTCTATGCGCTCAGGCGAGAAGACCAAGCCGAAATCCCGGCCTGCGACCAGCCCCCCAGCTTCCAGGATGGGCCGGACCTCCTCTTCAGTCGTCCCGGGGTAAGTGGTGGATTCCAAGATCACCAAGGTGCCGGGCTGGAGATGTTGGGCCACGGAAGCCGCTGCAGTCCGCAGGGGACCCAGCTCGGGTGCTCCATCACTCGACAGTGGCGTCGGGACGCAAATGACGATTGTCCGGGCTCGACGCAGCTGGCTAGTGTCCGCGGTAGCAATGAAGCCGCGATCGAGCATCTCCACGACATCGGCATCAGCAAGATCGTCGATGTGCGAACGACCGTGGTTAAGCCCGTCGACCACTTCGTGGTCTACGTCTAGACCAATGACGCTGAGCCCTGCAGCGGTGGCTTCTCGCGCCAAAGGAAGTCCGACATAACCCATGCCGATGATGACGACATCAACCGAGCGGTCCACTCGCCCCCGACCTCCACGTCATGATGCCGCGACTGCTCCCGGGCATTGACGGCACGAGTATCCCAATAACTGGGCGAGCGCGTGCGCAATTGCGATAATGACGCGCAATAAATATATGAACGATCGATGCAAGGGCACTGAACCAGCCTCGTACGGCTCTCGAGACTGCTGGGAAGGCCTGTGGCAGCGGCTCTGGGCCGACGGCGGACTCCTTACGATGATCCCTGAGCGCGCTACTGCCGCCGCGCGCGGCCAGGTTAGTAGCCTGCTCTGTTTAGCCGAGATCAGTCTCTCCGCTAATGTTGCCGGGGGCGCGGCACCTGAACAAACCATCCGAAAGATCGTGAAAGCCAGTGTTGATCAACAAACTACGTCGCATGGTGGGCAGTCTTCGGGTTCGGGCGACTCGACATAATCTCGCTCCCATTGCCTCGGTTCTGCTTGGCGTCGCAATAGCCGCTGCTGCGGCGGCTGGTTGGCAATCGCTGGCGACAGCACTCATTGGGTTGACCACTATCGTGGCGATCTTCGCGTTCCTACAGCTCCGTAGACGACTGAGCCTGCAGATTAAGGATCTGGCCAAGCGGTTTGACATTGCCCAGCATCGGATCCTGGCTTCGGTAGAGAATGAACAGCTCCTCGCGGCCGGCCGGCAAAGCGCCCTGGAGGCTCAACAGCGGCGATTAGGCCGTGACATAGCAAGGAATCAGCACGCGCAGACAGCAGAGACCGAGGCACTGCTGCAGCTGTTCAGAGACTTCGAACCGCGTGCACCAATGCCATCGTCCAGGACTCGGTGGGCGATGGATCCGACCGGTCTCCTTGAGTTGCTATACCTAATTGGCAGGAAGCAACCCAAGGTTGTGCTCGAATTGGGGAGTGGAACCTCGTCGATCTGGATTGCATACGCCCTGGAGAAGGACGGCGGGCGCCTCATCTCAGTCGACCACATGACGGAGTTTGCGGACCGTACCCAGTCACTTCTTTATCGCCACGGAGTCAATCACCTTGCCGAGGTAAGGCTGGCCGAGCTGCGTCAGCTGAACATAAATGGCGATGACTTCCAGTGGTATAACGTGGACGCCCTTCGGGATATTAATGAGATTGACCTGTTGCTTGTCGACGGGCCGCCTGGCTCGCTCGGTGAAATGGCACGATACCCGGCACTGCATGCCCTCGAATCTCAGCTTGCCCCCAATGCGGTCGTGATTCTGGATGACGCAGATCGCCCGGACGAACAAGGCATCGTTCGACGATGGATCACAGAGGTACCAGGGCTCCGCGAAGAGCGCGAGATCTTCAGCCGCGTGGCCGTTTTGGCCTATTGCCGGCCGTGATAAACACGGCTTTTGCTCTCTTGCCCGAATGATCGCAGCACCCCCCGTGCCGCATCGTCGAGGCCGTCCGGGCCCACGGTGATCATGGCCGAAACGCCGTAGGCTTTCTTCATTGAGGCAATTCGGGCAGCAACATAATCCGACCAGTCCGCCGATTCCCCCGACCAGGCGGTCCGAGGCGTGACAAGCTCCACCAGGTAGCCGTAGCTGCGCGCTCGGCTGAAAGCCGGCATATCAAGCAGAAACACCGGCCGGAAACCCGCTCCTAACAGCTGTATCTCGGCGACCTCATCGATCACCGCCTCAACGACCTTGACGCTCGACGTATTGGTGCCTGTGCCATTGGTCAGACCAACCAGGCTTACCAAGATCACCGGCAGCCGTTCGGTTCCCAGGCCTGCCAGCAACCGCCCAGCCGCTAGGTCCGGCGGACCTGTAGCCTGCCCTGCTGACCCGCGCGCCCCCACCGCGAACAGCCGGTAGGCCAGTGCTCGGGCCACCGTGCTTCGGCGGATCCGCGGGACGGCTTGGCGACATGCCCAGCGATATCCCGGCATCTGCCGAGCAAACTGAGCCGCCCTGATTAGACGATCCTCAACCACGGCTGGCCCCCGCTGTTGCGAGCTGTCGCAAATGCATGGCCGCGGTGGCCGCTCCATTCCCGCGATCCACCGAGGAAACCCTTGCCACCATGGCCTCGCCTCGCTCCAACAGATCACACAACAGCGGAGTCAGGGCCTCCACGCTGACCCGCTCGAGCATATGAGCCAGCCCTGCGTCGGCCGCGAACCGGGCCCGCCCAACTTGGTCATCCAACGAGGTGGTCAGCTTTGGAATGAACAGCGTGGGGATGCCAAAGCGGAGCAGCTCGTGAAACGAGTTATAGCCGGCAGCACTAACCGCCAGGTCGAACGCCCGGAAGAGGCGGGACAACGGGAACTCCCGCACCACATGCACGTCCCAACGAGCCCGAAACGATCGAGCGATCTCGGTCTGCGTCACACAGATCCCCACACCCAGCCGTCGCAACGCTTCTAGCACGGCTGTGGTTTCCTGTTTGGTGTAATTGCCATCGTCCGATGCCGAGGCAACTAACGCTAGCCGCTGGTCCAGCGGCAACCCCAACAGTCGACGTGCCGTGTCACGGTCCTCAAGCTCCTCCTTGTCCAGCAAGGTTACGGCACCGACCTGGACGCCGCCGGCCTTCGAGGTTGCGCCCTTGTCATACGCCTTAGCGAACTCGCCTGGACTCAAGACGTCGTCGAACCAAGCTGTCCTGGCAAGGTTCTCGGTCTGCATGCCACGACGCCACATGCCTCGTCGCGACCACACCCAGCGCGCCTGCGGGTACAGCTCGCGTACCTCCGGGATCCCGTCGTACGGCCGGGTGCCGTCGAACACCACGACAGCGGGACGCAGCCGTCTCACTACATCAGCCACACGTTCGATAAAGAGGTCTCTCCAATGTCGACTTATCATTCCCGTAGCCTTAAGCGACGGCAAATACTCGAACGGGAACCCGTACTGTCCTACCACCCAAACGGCCTGTGATAGGGAGAGGAAATGCGGAGACAGGTCTGGCTCCGCTCGCCGGGCGTACGCCATCAGACGCGTCAAATGGCCCATCCCAGACCCATTGCTGCTGATCAAGAGCAGCTTAGGACGCTCGGACGTGGCTGGTTTGCCAGAGCCGGACGGTCTGGACTGCTTAGCCCCTTCCGGCGGCCCGATCAGCTGCAAGAGCCGACCGCGATGCGCCTCATGGCCAAACTTTTCTCGAACGAAAGCATCCGCACGCGCCACAACATCGTGGTATGCCGAGCGGTCCCGATACAGCTGGTTCACCACTGAGGGCACCTCGGCCGGTTCGGCGTAGATCGCTGCGTCGCCGAACAACGGGCGAAAATGCGCTGGCAGGATCGCCGGGAGGCCACTCGCCAACGCCTCCAGAATGTTGCGACCAAACGCCTCCAGCCATGCCGGATGGTGGTAGTAGACGAAGAAATCCAATTGAGCTAGGAAGTCCCGAGGATCAATCTCCCCGTACGGAATCACATGCCAAGAGTCCGGGATATGACCCAGCAACTCCTTAACCGGGTCAGCGCCACCAAGGATCTTGACCTCTGCTGACCCGTCAACCGGATATAGGGTTTTGACTACCTCAGGATCCACTGGCCACTTCTGCCGTCGCGGTCGGCTGTGCCGACCAATGACCGGCCGATCGGACCGCCAACTCAGCCGATCCACGTGCCACGCGTCGACATCGATTACGTTCACCCAGTCCTGCTCCCGCAAATGCCCGGGAACCGCCGGAGCGATCGCCTCCCGAACCAGCGGCCCAATCGGCGCCCAGATTGGAGCGACGCCGAATTGCTCCCGAGCTATCCGATCAGCCAACTCAGGACGGTAATACCGGACCCCCTCGATGCCGGTTGGCGGGGCATTCGCCACCAACACAAGGTGCTCAGTCTCAATAAGGGGAAGCTGGTCAGCTGCATCCTCTAGCACGGCCGGGTGACGCACTACGACGACCTTCGTCCGAATAGGACGGTCGCCCAGAAGCAATTTAGCCCTGCCGTGCCGTAACTGTTCCTGGACACGCGGATTCACCGGTGTCAACATCGTCACTAGCGGACCATTCAAATGGACTACACCGGTCGACCAGCCCATCTGCGCCTGAACCGCGATCTCCTCGGCCACACTGTGTGACGTGCCGCCGGGAAACCGCAGATCCGACAACATCAACACATCGACCTGCCGGTCCGCCGACACTGCGCGGTGCGTCCCCCGTCCCACGGGCGCAAAGACTAGCGCTCAATTTGCTGCCGCACAGCAAATGGCGGCCGATTCGGGACGGACGACCTGCTGACCTGTGCCGTGCCCATCCAGGACAGGGATTCTGGTGGCGGCGTTCGATTCCCAGCCGAAGTGGGCCAGTCCGCGTGGGTCCCCCTAGGTTCTTGCGCCAACTTTCGTTAGGAGATGCCGAGAGCTCGGTATGCCCAGCCGGCGGCGCGCCAGGCGACGGAGTCCAGCGCGTGCCGTCCGTCGACGATGTTGCGGACCGCAACGATGGCGCCGAGCCAGGTGGGATCGATCTGGCGGAATTGGTCCCACTCAGTGAGCAATGCGACGACTCGAGCGCCGGCCGCTGCCTCCGCGACACTGTCGGCGTAGTACAGGTCCGGGTAAGCGCGGCGTGCGTTGTCCATCGCCTCCGGGTCATAAACCCGCACGATCGCGCCCTCCTCCTGCAACAACCGGGCGACATCTAGAGCGGGCGCGTCGCGGATGTCGTCGGAGTCTGGCTTGAACGCCGCACCCAGCGCGCACACGGGTACGTCGCGCAAAGAACCGCCGGCCTGTGCGCGGACCAGGTCCACGGTGCGCTGCCGCCGCCGCTGATTGATCGCGTCCACCTCGCGGAGGAACGCCACCGCCTGCCCGACGCCGAGCTCATTGGCACGGTGAACGTAGGCGCGGATGTCCTTCGGCAGACACCCGCCGCCGAACCCGAGGCCGGGGCGCAGGAACCGGCCGCCGATTCTGGAGTCGTACGACAGCGCCGTAGCAAGTGCTTGAACGTCCGCCCCAGCCACCTCGCACACCTCGGCCATCGCGTTGATGAACGAGATCTTCGTGGCCAGGAATGAGTTGGCGGATACCTTGACCAGTTCGGCGGTGGCCAGGTCGGTCACTACCAGCGGTACGCCGTCGTCCAGCAGCGGCGCGAACACATCCTGTAGCTGGGACTTGGCCCACTCCGACTGCACGCCGAAAACCAGCCGGTCCGGACGCATTGTGTCCTCAACGGCGAATCCCTCGCGAAGGAACTCAGGATTCCAGGCGAGCTCGGCAGCGCTGCCGCAGGGTGCCGTGTCTTGCAGCAGCCGGGTCAATCGGGCCGCGGTACCGACCGGCACCGTGGACTTGCCGACGACCAGGCAGCGCTGATGCAGATGCCGGGCCAGGTCGGCCACTACCTGATTGACATAGGTCAGGTCGGCGGCCGGTGAGTCTTTGGCCTGCGGGGTGCCGACGCAGACGAAGTGCACGTCGCCGAACGCCGCCGCTTCGGCGATGTCGGTGCTGAATCGCAGCCGGCCGGACTCCAATGCTTTGCGAAGCATTTCGGGCAATCCCGGCTCATAGAAGGGAACCCTGCCATCCCCGAGTGCGGCGATCTTCTCCTTGTCGGTGTCGACGCCGAGCACTTCACATCCCAGCACGGCCATGCAGATCGCGTGGGTCGCGCCCAAGTATCCGGTGCCGAGAACGGAGATGCGTGGTGTGGCTGCGGACAACGTCATTGTGGCCCCCGAGGGAAGAATCGAGCTGCATCAAGCAGGTGATGTTGGTGACGCCTTGTGTGGTTGGTTGTCGCAGGTGCTTGCCCCCGCGAACCGTCGCCCTTGGTCGCTCGCCACGTGGTGGGAAAAGTAGCAGAAACATATCGCCGACAAGTCGAATAACGGAGGATTTCCAAGACTTCCGCTGTCGGTGTCGGCTTACGGGGCGCGTTGAGGTGCGGACCGGGTCCCAGCGCTGGTCCGGCTCCGCGCGACCGAGGTCGCGACTGCCGCGCCGATGAGATCGACCAGGATGAAGATGACGCGGGCCACGAGAGCCACGGCCGCCGCTACACCGGACGACCCGAGTACCGTGGCCGTCGCGACGAAGACCGCCTCGCGGACGCCGATCCCGCCCGGTGCGGCGACCACCAGGAACCCTACGACCCACGAGACGACGGTGGCGAAGAGGATCGCCCGCACGTCCGGCGCCGATGCGTCCAGGGTCGCAGCCACAAGCCATGTGGCGCCTCCAATGGCTAGCCATGCCGGGACGTGCCACAGCAAGAGCCCGAGGGAGACGCCCCACCTCGGTACGGTGACGGGCAGTTCGCGCCGCAGGACCCGGCGCCCCACCCGCAGGGCCGCCTCGACCACCCGCGGGTGCAGGGCCGCGATGCCCAGCGGCAGCAGCACGAGCACGGGCCAGTACCGGTCGCCCCGCCCAGCCCCGCCGGTCGCCAACGCGATCGCCGCCACCAGGATGGCCGCCAGGTACGTCACCGCCAGCGACAGCACCGTGCTGCTGTAGCCGACGCTGGCCGGGACGCCGCCGCGGCGGGCCATCTCCCCACGCCCCACGACCGGCCAGATGCCGCCCGGCACGTACTTGCCCAGCTGACCCACGTAGTACCAGTGCAGAACCTCGCGGATCGAGGTACGGATCCCGAGTGCGGCCAGGCAGCGGCGCCAGCCGAGGCCGATGAGGAGCATCGCGCTCGAACCCAGGACTAGGGCGGCCACCAGGGGAGCGGGGTTCGCACCGGCAACGGCCGCGCGAACCTCGGACCAGGTGATGATCAGCGCCCGGACGACGAAGGCGACACCCAGGACGGCGACGACCAGGCCGGCGTACCGGAGCAGGCGACGCATCGGCTCAGCGGAATGTCGTCGTGTCGCGCCGCGCCACCCGCACGGCGTTGGGGGCACGCCCGACCCCGAGGACCCGGTGAGTGAACCAGTTCCAGTACCGGGCGACGTAGCCGCCGAATTCCTTGGTCGCCTTGCGACAGAACAGGTACCGGTACCGCCGCGCGCGCTGTAGCGCGAGCTTCCGCCCGAGTTCTCGGTGGAAGACCTCGACGTCGCGCCGGTCCACGGGTCGGGCCGACGACTTGTTCGGGCCGTCCATCATCGGTCGCGGCAGCCCGAGATCGTCACGATAGGACGCGTACGCGTAGGCGAAGTCCCCGAACGCGATGCTCGGCTTTTGCGACTCCCGGATCTCGTTGACAGTGACCTCGCTGTAGATCACGCGACCGGCATCGGCCAGGCTCCGGACGAGCTTCTCGCTCTCCTCGCGACGGTTGATGACGAGGCTGATGCCGGTTTTGGTGCTCAGGGTGCTGGCCAGCCAGGCATCGCCAACCACAATGTCGGCCAGGAAGTTGGAGTGGTTGACGCACAGATGGCAGCGCGGCGTATTGAAGCTGCGGTCGAACGCGACCTGGTAGCCGAAGTCGAGCCGGCGGCTCGTCGTGGTCTCCCGGCCGTCGTCGGTGAGGATGCGCAGCTTGCCGATCGGGCCATCGCCGCGGTAGGACACGTCGACGATGCGGTCGGGGTCGACCCCCTTGTACTCGCAGATGGCACGGATCGAATGCCAGTTGTACTGCCACCCGCACAGCAGGCCGATCGTCGTGTGGATCCGCTCGCGCAGGTGCGGCTCGCGGTTGAACACGTAGTTGTAGAGGCCTTCCAGCTCGCACGGGATCGCGGCCAGCACGTAGCGGCCCTCGTTCTCCCGGAGCAGCTGTATGGCCTTGTCCTTGGGCAGGTTGTGGTAGATCGAGCCGGGCAGGCTGTCGACCTGGGACGCCTCGGTGATGAGGCCGGGCGCGAACTCGAGTCCCTCGACGTGCTGGAGCACGATCGCGCCGTCCACGTCGTCGCGCGCGAGCAGGTCGACCAGCAGTTCCTTGATCATGCCGCCCGAACTGGCCTTGAGGTTGCGCTGCTCGTCGGTGCTCTGGGCCAGCATGACGCTGTGCACGACGCCGTAGGGCGTCTGCTCG
>DATFBI010000112.1:0-12291 GCA_035253925.1 Propionibacteriaceae bacterium | reverse complement strand
CTCGTCCTGGGGCCGCCCAGACACCGGTTGGCTGCCGGCCAGTCCGAGCATGGAAGGCCTCGACCAGAGAGTTGGCGTCGTTGGTCATGCGACGCCCCAGCCCATACTTCGCAACTGTATCGATCCTATTTGGTGACCGCTCGCGCAGTGCCGACGCTCGCGGTCAGCTGCCTTTTGTGGTGAGCGCTCGCGCAATGCCGCCGCCCAGCGGTCATAGGGTCAATCGCATTCGCGCGCCGCGCCTAGCGTCATAGGGTGAAGTCATGTTGGCGGCGTATGCGGTGCGGGCGGATGCCGATGCTCCGCTGGATGCGCTAGCTGTGGGCGATATCGAGCCGCCGCGCCCGCCGACCGGCTGGGTCAGGGTTCAGGTTAAGGCTACTGCCCTCAATCATCACGACGTCTGGTCGCTGCGTGGCGTCGGCCTGCCCGCCGACCGGCTCCCGATGATCCTTGGTTGTGATGCGGCGGGTGTCAGTGACGACGGTCGCGAGGTCATGATTCACGCAGTGATCAACTCACCAGACTTTGTCGGTTCCGATGCCACTTACGATCCACAACGCTCGCTGCTGTCAGAGCGGTATCCGGGCACGTTTGCCACTTACGTTTGGGTGCCAGCAGCAAATCTGGTGGATAAGCCGCCAGAGCTCAGCTTTGCCGAGGCCGCCTGCCTGCCGACCGCCTGGCTGACCGCGTACCGGATGCTCTTCGGCCAATCCGGGGCCAAACCCGGCGACACGGTATTGATTCAGGGCGCAGGTGGGGGAGTGGCCACGGCGCTCATCACACTTGGCCGGCAGGCCGGGATGCGTATTTGGGTCACCTCGCGCAGCGAAGAGCGGCGCGCCCGAGCTGTCAGTCTTGGCGCCCATCAGGCGTTCCCGGCTGGGGCCAGGCTTCCGGACCGGGTGGACGCGGTTATGGAGAGCGTCGGCGCCGCCACCTGGTCACACTCGGTCAACGTATTGAAGCCAGGCGGCACGGTGGTAATCTGCGGCGCCACCTCCGGTGATAATCCAGCCAAGGCGGAGCTGACCAAGATCTTTTTTAAGCCGCTTCGAGTGATCGGCTCGGTGATGGGTACCCGAGACGAATTGATCTCGCTGACCCAGATGCTGGTGGCTACCGGCGTCCGACCGCAGATTGACCGCATTCTCCCGCTGACAGATGCTGCCGCCGGGTTCGCCGCCATGATCACCGGTGAGCATTTTGGCAAGATCATTTTCGAACCCTGAGCGCGCTTAGCACGTACTGCTGGCCTCCGCGAGTGGCCAGAAACGACGTCACTGTCGCCGATCTTGATGTCGCCTCTGACCACTGACCGGAAGTGCTACTCGTCCTCCTCGTCATCGAGGCGGGCGAGCCAGGTTGCGAGGCGCTCTACCGGAGTCTCAAACTCAGGATGAAGATCAACAAACGTCCGCAGCTGATCGGCGAGCCAGGCGAGCGTAACCTCGTCATCGCCCCGCCGAGCCTGCAGCTCCTCAATGCCACGATCGGTGAAATACATGTTTCTTAGGCTCGGCGGCTCGCGCACGGCGCGACAGAGCCGGTGCCGTCGTCGCTCTTCGCGTAACGCCATGGCGCTGCGGCGGCTCTTCCATGAGTGTCAGGCGTTGCGCTCATCGTTCCTCCACACAGCTCGCCGCTGAGGCTGGTGCTCGCATTCGCTCGCGCCCCCTTGTATTTGATCACCAGCACGCGCCTCCGACGCTCGCCGAGCGTAGCGTTCCTCTCTTGCGAGCTTGGTTTCCTCGCGAAACGCTAGGCGAGTGCAGCCTCCAACAGGGCACGCTGCTGCTGCAGATGAACACTGGTCGACCCAACCGACGGCGCCGACGACTCCGGGCGAGTCATCTTGGTAAGCCGCCAGGTCCGGCTGGGCTCAGCCTCGACTAGCCGCTGCGGCAAGTTGAGCGCCATAAAAGGCCAGGCACCCTGATTAAGCGGCTCATCTTGCACCCAGCGCAGCTCTTCAGCGTGCTCAAAACGCTTGAGCTGCTTGACGAGGTCTTTGATCGGCAGCGGGTAGAGCCGTTCCACCGGAATGATCGCGACCTCACCATCCTTGCCGGCCTTGCTGCGGGCATTCACCAGATCCCAGCGGATCTTGCCCGTGCACAGCAGAACCAAGTTGACCTTGCTGGGATCCTCGATGGTTGGATCGGCCAGTACGGGCTTCCAGGAACCATGGGTGAAGTCGGAGGGCTCAGAGACGGCGAGCTTATTGCGCAACATCGACTTCGGGGTCATAACAATCAGCGGCCGGTGCAGCTCGCCGAGGGCCTGCTGCCGCAGCATGTGGAAGTAATTCACCGGAGTCGAAGGCTGAGCAACCGTAAACGCGTCCTCCGCGGCCAGCTGGAGGAAGCGTTCCAGGCGAGCCGACGAGTGATCCGGACCCTGGCCCTCGTAACCGTGCGGCAAGAGCAGGACGACTCCTGATTGCTGGGTCCACTTAGCCTGACCGGAGACGATGAACTCATCGATGATGGTCTGCGCGCCATTGGCGAAATCGCCAAACTGCGCTTCCCAGAGCACAAGTGCCTCAGGCCTGGCAACCGAGTAGCCGTACTCGAATCCCATAGCCGCGTATTCGCTCAGCAAGGTGTCATAGACGTGGAATTTGGCTTGGCTTTCATCCAGGTGCTTCAGCGGTACCCAGGACTCGCCGGTTTTACGGTCAACGATGGCGGCGAAGCGTTGCACGAAGGTGCCGCGGCGAGTGTCCTGTCCGGTGAGCCGAACCGTACGCCCGTCCAGCAGCAACGAGCCGAAAGCCAAGATCTCGGCCGTGGCCCAATCGATCGGCCCCTGAGTAATTGCTGCCGCCCGGCGCTGCAGCTGCGGCATCACCTTAGGGTGCACGGTGAAGCCGGATGGGAACGTGGTGTGCGCGTCGGCGATCTTCTTGAGAGTCTCGATAGTGATCGCGGTGCCGTGCTTGGCGGCTGACTTTTTCGGGTACGCCGGGACCCGGCTGTACTCCATGTCGCTGGGCGGTTGTCCGGTACTCCGGACCTCGTTGAAGACAGCCTCCAACCGCTCCTGGAAGCGGGTCAGGACCCTCTCGGCGTCCTCGACGGTGATGTCGCCGCGACCGATCAGCGCCTCGGTGTACAGCTTGCGAACCGACCGCTTCTTCTCGATCAGGTCATACATCCGCGGCTGAGTGAAGCTGGGGTCGTCACCCTCGTTGTGACCACGGCGGCGATAGCAGATGAGGTCGATAACGACGTCTTTGTTGAACTCCTCACGGAATGCGAACGCCAACCGAGCCACGCGGATGCATGCCTCTGGGTCATCACCGTTGACGTGGAAGATCGGAGCCTGAATCATCCGAGCCACATCAGTGCAGTACATGGAGGATCGCGACTCGGTAGGCGACGTAGTGAAGCCGACCTGATTGTTCACCACGATGTGAATGGTGCCGCCGGTCCGGTATCCGCGTAGCTGGCTGAGATTGAGAGTTTCGGCAACCACACCCTGACCGGCAAATGCTGCATCGCCATGCATCAGCACAGGTAGCACGGGGAACTCGGTTCCGCGATCAAGAATGTCCTGCTTGGCTCGCGCGATGCCTTCCAGCACTGGATTGACGGCCTCCAGATGGCTTGGGTTGGCTGCGACCGATGTCTTGATCGTCGCACCGCTCAATGCGGTGAATTTGCCCTCTGAGCCCAGGTGATACTTGACATCGCCGGAGCCCTGGACAGTGCGCGGATCCAGGTTGCCCTCGAACTCCCGGAAGATCTGCTCGTACGACTTGCCGACGATGTTCGTCAGTACGTTGAGGCGACCGCGGTGCGGCATGCCGATGCAGACTTCCTCCAGGCCGGCCTCCGCCGCCTGCTCGCAAACTTCGTCCAAGAGCACGATTGCCGACTCGCCCCCCTCGAGGGAGAACCGCTTCTGTCCGACGAACTTGGTTTGCAGGAACGTCTCGAAGATCTCTGCCTCGTTAAGCCTTTCCAGGATTCGTAGGTGCTCGTCGCGAGGGAGTGACTCGTGGGGCCGCTCAACTCGATCTTGGATCCATTTGCGCTGCGCGGGCTCTTGGATGTGCATGTATTCGATGCCAGTGGTGCGGCAGTACGAGTCGCGCAGGATCCCCAAGATCTTCCGCATCTTCATGCGGCCCTGTCCACCGGCAAAGGATCCGGTCGCGAACTCGCGGTCCAGGTCCCACAGCGTAAGACCGTGAGACTGCACGTCAAGATCATGATGGCGCCGTTGACGGTACTCGAGTGGATCAGTGTCGGCCATCAGATGGCCGCGCACCCGATAGGCGTTGATCAACTCCATGATCCGCGCCTGCTTGGGGATCTGATTCTCATGATCACTGGTGATGTCCTGTGCCCAGCGAATCGGCTCATACGGAATCCGCAGCGCACCAAAGATGTCGTCGTAGAAGCCGTCTTCGCCAAGCAGCAAGGCGTGCAGCCGGGCCAGGTACTCACCAGACTGGGCCCCTTGGATGACTCGATGGTCATAGGTCGAGGTCAGTGTCATGATCTTGGAGACGCTCATCTCGCTGAGCCGATCCGGATCAGATCCCTGGAACTCAGGCGGATACTCCATGGAACCCACACCAATGATTGCGCCCTGACCCTGCATGAGGCGTGGCACCGAATGGCTGGTCCCGATGGTTCCTGGGTTCGTCAGCGTAATGGTGGTTCCAGCAAAGTCCTCGACGGTCAACTGCGCCGCCCGCGTCTTCTTGACCAGCTGCTCGTAGGCGTTCCAGAACTGGGCGAAGTCCAGGGTCTCGCAACTCTTAATGCTTGGCACTAGCAACTGGCGCGTGCCGTCTTCCTTGGGCAGGTCGATGGCGAGGCCCAGATTGACATGGGTCGGCACGATCAGTGTGGGCTTGCCGTCGATGACATCGTAGGCATTGTTCATGGCTGGCACATTCTTCAGCGCCTGCACCATGGCGTATCCGATGATGTGGGTGTAGGAGACCTTGCCTCCGCGAGCCCGCCGTAGGTGGTTGTTGATCACTACCCGCTGGTCGATGAGAAGCTTGACCGGCAGGGCGCGAACACTGGTCGCAGTTGGCACGGCCAGCGAGATATCCATGTTCTTCGCGGTGCGTGCCGGCGCCCCGCGCAGGGTGGTTTTGACTGGCTCCTCGAGCGCAACGCTCGGCCCGGCACTAGGTTTCGGTGGATCCGCTGGCACGCCGCCGCCGGCTCCCGGTGCGCTTGGCCTGCTGTCCTTGGTCGGCGCTGGCTTCTCGACGCTTGGGGTACGACTTGAGGTGGCAGGCTGCTGCTTTGGTTGGGCCGCAGGTGGGGCCTGGGCGGGTGCCGGGGCTGGACCTGCCTTAGTGGTTACCGGCTCCCTCCGCTCAGGCGCGGGCTCAGCAGCTCGGCGTGGCCGTGGTTGCTGCTGTGCCGTGGTGGCATCGCTCCCGTCGCCGGATGGTGCTCCATGGGTCTTGAAGTACTCCGCCCACGTTTCATCCACCGAGTCGGGGTCTGCTGAGTACCGCTCGTACATCTCCTCCAGCAACCAGTCATTGGCCCCAAAGTCGGCTTCTATGGGCGCGCTGGTCGATGATTGGTCGGGCACGATGGCCACTTTCGCCTTCTTCCTCATACGTACTATTTGCGGACTATGCCGCCTTTGGCCTGCTCCCGGCACGCTCTTAGGCAGGCGCTACCTAGGCTACCCACGCTTATAGACCAGCCAGTCACTGGTCGTACGACATGCCTGGTCAGCGTGGCGTTTCGGGCGAGGGATTGACGCGCCGGCTGCCGCGCCCCTGAAATTGCGGGGTTAATCCCGATGGGGCACGGCGGACTTATCCCTGACGGGTGCGCCGAGCATGCGCCAAGCCAGCCAGCAGGCCTCAACCGTGAAGGCCACCAAAGCGAGGTTGCGAATAGCGGTAACAACGGTCGAGATGATGATCATCACCTGCCCGTGCCAACCGAGATAGCTGTTGTAGAAGAGGGGATACACGAGTTGGGTCAGCAGCGCCAGGATCAGAAGCTGGCCGGCCATCCGGTTAATGGCGGGCTGCTCGTCCGGCATCGCGTGCGGCCTAAACGCCAACAGCGCGGCCATCGGACCGCCCAGCCACAGCAGATACTGCGGACTCAGCGTCTTGTTGGTGATGATCATGATCGCCACTATTGCCACGATGACGAACCCAATGGCGACCGGTGTCGATCCGTCGTAGCGGAAGGCACGGATGGTGAGCAAGATGATCAACGCCAGGCCTAGCAGCGTCGCGACGTTGCTGATCATTACCCAGGCATCCACACCAGCGCCGAAGATCTCGTACGCCTGGTATCGGGAGATGTCGACGATCCAGTAGTCCGGTCTCACGGCCCGGGCCAACATCAATGGCGTCGCCCAGATCGACTCCACTTGGAGCCCACGATCGGACTGCCAGGTCAGTGGCGAGATCAGCCGTGACCAGCCACCGAAGATCAGGCTGAGCAATGCGAGTCCGAAGCCAACGACGACAAAGGCAATGCCGGCTGATCGCCTATCAGGTGGGTAGGACATGAAGGCACCAATGAGCAGTGCTGGCCATAGCTTGATGGCCGCGCCCAATCCGGTTAGAGCTCCAGTGACCCATGGCTTGTGTCTTGCCGCGAGTAGTGCGCCTCCGGCGAGCACCGCGGGCAGCATGTCGAAGCGGAGATAGGAAAGTGGACCGATGAGCGGTACGAAGATCAGCCAGAAATCGATGGCGGTATCGTGCCGCCGTCTTCCCGATCGCCACAGCGCGTACGTGAACAGGGCGTCAAGAGCCAGCATGAAGATCACGAAGGCCACCAGATAGCCAACCCGGCTGCCAAGCGATGCGCCATAGGGCAACCAGAGGATCCAGACCACTGGCGTTGGATACTCGAAGAGCGTTTGGTCCAGGCCGACACTGAACAGTGAGTTGATCTTGCGGTAGTAATAGAAGACATCGCCTACTACGAAGCGCTCGAAGCTGGCAAGTATGACCAACATCAGCAACCGTGTGATCAGCCAGCCGATCACGATTGTGCGGGGCCCTCGGTGCGCGTCGTACCAGGCGACGAGACGGCTCATGTGCGACCTCAGAGCTCAGCCAGCAGGGAAGCGCACATCGGGGTTAGGGAGGCTCTCGGTTGACGACAGAACGCATGTGAACCTACCAGGAATGCGCTGTCTGGATTTCTGCCGTCGTGAGCAGCCTATTCCGGCAGGGTGGTGCGCTGGCCGACCGCGCGAAGCATTGCGACCAGAACGCTGTGGAGGTGATCGGCACCTTCGATGTGCTCGGCGGGCAGTACCTTGGCGAGTGTCCGAGGTGTGAGTAACACGGCGCGGTCCTGCCAGCCGCCCAGGCCGCCATGGGCACCGACGAGGGGTTCGAACGCCGCAATGTCGAGAGTGACGTCGCTGACACGGCTATTGATGTACAGATCGGGGGCTTCAGGCATTGTTAGCGCTCGCCGGATCATCCGAGCTGCATGGTCGCCGTAGGGTTTCAGCGGGTCTTGCCCGGTCACCTCACCGGTGTCGAGTTGGACTCGTCCATGCTTACCTAACACCCACGGAACGCCGGCGGAATCGAGGCCGGCGATAAAGCCGATGCCCTCGTGTGCACACAAACCAGGCACCAGTCTCGGCCAGCGTTCCTCGAGATCGTCTAAGGTCAGCCGGACTTCAGAGCGGACGTAGAGCAACCCGAGGTTTCCTGAGCCCAGCACAGTCACCGGGACATTAGTTGCGGCTTCGGCGCCCCGGTTGACATGTCGGCTGCTGGCGTCCGCTGCCCGCCGAGCCGCTCTGCCGGTAAGACCTGTGCCCGCCAAATCTCCAGCCAGGGAGCCCACCCGTCCCCAATCTTCGACCGGAGCGTCAAGCGAGGCCACTTTCTCCTCCATGAGGCCGGTGCATACCTGGCCCAGGTCGTTGCCGAAGCGGTCCAGGAATGTTTGGCCCTGGGATTGACCATGATCCGACACAACCACGATGTGATAGCGACGGGCAGCTCGAGCTGACAGCCGCTCCAGCGTTCCCAAAACCCTGTCCAATCCGTCGAGTGCGGCCAGGGACTCTGGGCGGAACATGCCAGCGTGATGAGCGATCTCGTCGTAGTCGACATAGTCGACATAGATGCTTTTGGTTCCCTTGCGCATCTCTTCTGCGATAACCGCGGTGTTGAGATCGCGCTGCAGCACATTGGTCGCGGCGCGGAGACCGGCGAAGGTCCATCCCCGGTGGACACGCGGCAACACGTTGAGGCGGCTTTGGCGGGCAGCCTGCCAGCGCTCCTTCGCAACTTCGGCGATTGTCCGGATCACGCCGCGGGTGAAACCGTTCGGGTTGGTGAGGAACCAAGCGAAAGTCTGGCGTGCCACCGCGGATCCCCGGCCACTGCCGAGTCGGCTCATGGTAAGGACAGCCCGGGGTGCGTCGCCGGTGAAGAGGTTGCCTATAGACAGGCCGTCATCAACCAGCAAACCGGCCCCCGTTGTTGCACGCTGCTCAATGATTGCGGCGTCATTGGGTCGGTTCGCAATCAGAACCCGACCTAGTTCGCGGTCGTACCAGCGGAACGCTGGAACTCCGGCGACGGTGCCATGCAGAATCCCCAGCTGACTGGCTGGCGTCGTACACGGCAGTTGAGCTGTCCACTCCCGGAGCACATAGTCGCCTGAGGTGATCCAGCGCCGAAGCGTCGGAACCGCCCCAGCCTGGATGGCCCACCGCAGTACGGGGAAGGCGACGCCGTCCAGCTGGACGAACACGACACCGTCGATCTCCGGATCAGCGACAGGGCTCTGTTTCACTCGGCGCCGTAGCAGCGAGGCTGTGAATGAATCGTCGGTGCCGGTGCTTCCCAGCCAGGCGGCGGCAGTGCTTACAACTGCGACGATCCACGACGCCCAGAACGCCGACCAAAATGTGGCGCTGATTCCAGGCGCAATCCAGATCGCGCCATAGACCAGCAGTGCCTGCCCAACCAAACCGGCCAGGACGACCGCGAGCCAGCCGGTACGGGCGGCCACCAGAACAAGTGCTGGCCGGAACACCAATCCGAGCACACCTGCAACTGCTGTGGTCGCGAAGTAGGTCCAGGCCGCCTGGGCCGTCAGGTTCGGCAGGAGTGCATCTGCGAGCGCCAAAGCGGCGGAGGAGACCAGCCACACCGCCAGTAGCCGAACCACGTCAGCTAGGCGCAAGCGAATCCGGCCAGGAGCTTGCGCTCGTTCGGAATCGCCAGCCACTCCGGCCTCCTGTCCTAGCGACCCAACAAATCCCGGGCGGAACGGTCACCACCGTCGGCATCACTGCTGGGCGGGATACTCGAAATCTGATCATGCACCGGCGGACGCCTTGAGCGGCAGCGGCTATGGAGGATGAGATGTGACTGCCACGCTGACCTGGTGGGGACACAGCACCAGCACATGGCTCGATCAGCGCACCTCCGTCCTCTTTGACCCGGTCTTGACTGCTCGTCTGGGACACCTTCGTCGAGTCCGAGGGGCTGCTCCGCCGCCAGAGGCTGCGCATGCCGATCTCGTCCTGATCTCACACCTACACGCCGACCATATGCACCTGCCGTCGCTGCGGCTTGTCACACCTTCCGCGGTACTCATCACACCAGTGGGCTCACGCCGCCTGCTCACGCAAATTACCGCTCGGGGTCAGGAGGTTCGTGAGGTAGAGCCGGGTGATCTGGTAGAGGTTGCCGGTTTACGAGTGTGCGTCTTGGCAGCCGATCACGACGGTCGGCGATACCCCGGAAGCCCTCATCGCGGACCGGCGCTCGGCTACCTCGTCGAGGGCTCCCTGCGGTGTTGGTATCCCGGAGACACGGGTCCTGACTTTGCTGATCCAGACGTGGCACATATCGATATCGCGCTGGTGCCGGTCGGAGGTTGGGGGCCTAACCTTGGCCGAGGCCATCTCGATGCACGGCAGGCGGCGGAGGCGGTCCGCCGGGTTCCATCAGATTGTGCAGTTCCGGTGCACTGCGGGACATGGTGGCCGATCGGCCTCCCGCAACGCCGCGCTCTGATCGATTTGCCAGCCACAGCCTTCGCCCACCACGTCGCGCGCCTGGCCCCAGCCACCAAAGTGCATCTCCTGCAGCACGGCCAATCGGTCACCCTTTGAATCCGGATCGGCTGGGACGCCGCCGCTGTCCTAGGAATATATCGACGGGGTGTTTCCCTTTACTTGCATAGCCGATCTATACGACTGATTAGCTCGACAGCCGTTCGGGCGTGCCACGAAAGGGGTATTCGGACTTTCACTATGACAACCACCGGAGAGAGGCCTGCCCGTACAGCTGCTGTCCCCGTCCGAGCCGATTTCTGGTTCGATCCGGCATGCCCTTATTGCTGGATCACCTCGCGCTGGATCCTGGAAGCCGAGCAGGTGCGCAATATCAAGGTGCACTTCCATGTGATGAGCCTGGCGGTGCTGAACGAGGGAACCGACGTCCCGGACGACTATCGGGAAAAGTTGCAGTCCTCGTGGGGTCCGGTACGGGTGTTGGTCGCGGCCGCACAGTTCAAGGGAGAACAAATCCTCTCGCCTCTTTACACCGCCATGGGCACTCGCATCCATAACCAGTCTTATCAGGACCTTTCCAAAGTGATTGCCGAAGCACTCAACGAACTCGGCCTGCCACCGGAGCTTGTAGCGGCTGCGGAGTCGACTGACTATGACAACGCGGTCCGCGAAAGCCACCATGCGGGGATGGAGAAGGTGGGCAAGGATGTGGGAACCCCGACAATTCACGTCAATGGCAGCGCGTTCTTCGGACCAGTCCTTACTCGGATTCCACGAGGTGAAGATGCCGGTCGGATCTGGGATGCCAGCGTCACTTTGGCCGGCTACCCCTACTTCTTTGAGCTCAAGCGTGAACGTAGAGACTCGCTACATTTCGATTGAACTCTGGAAGCCACAGGTGCAGGCCGGTGAAATCTGGGCATGACGCAGTCGCGTCGAGCCCGGACAGCCGCACGATCCAGAATCTTGTCGCTTTCGTGAGTTCCTATGGCTTTGACTAGCCTCGGCGGGGTGGTTGTCCTTGCGCCCCAACGCCGACAAACCTTGCACCGCCGGGCACTGTGGCTGGAGTACTTCACCGTTGGCTGGAACATGGTGGAGGGTGTCGTCGCCATAGTTGCCGGTGTCATTGCCGGCAGCGTGGCTCTCATCGGCTTCGGGGCAGACTCCGCAATCGAGGTTGCAAGCGCGGTAGGTCTGCTGTGGCGACTCCGCAAAGCAGGACCGGACGCCTCAGTCAGCGAAGAAGGTGCTGCAGAAAAGCGCGCCCTGTATGTCGTTGCGGCCACGTTCTTCCTGCTGGCCGTCTACATCACCTATGAAAGTGTCACGGCCCTTATCCGTCACGAGGAGCCTTTGACCTCTCCGGTCGGCGTTGTCCTCGCGGCGCTCTCTCTCGCGGTGATGCCCGCCTTGGCCTTCGCCAAGCAGCACGTTGGCAAGCAGATGGGTAGCAGTGCGCTGGTGGCGGACGCTAAAGAGACTTGGGTCTGCTCTTACTTATCGCTGTCTCTGCTTATCGGGGTTGGCGCTTATGCGTTACTCGGCTGGTGGTGGGCCGACCCAATCGGCGCGCTTGCGATGGTGCCCGTGATCGTCTGGCAGGGATGGGAAACTTTCGCGGAAGCTCGCGAACGCGATTAACCGCACTCGCAAGAATCCAGCCGATAAGTTCAGCCTTACCGCGTACGACGGGCTGAGAACCTCACACCAGCAAGTGGCGGAGTGGCCAGGGCTATGGCGAGGGCGACACGCCCGTCGTGCCCTTCGGATTCCGACGCCGACGCCGTGAGGGCAAGAAGCGCAACTCAATCAAGTCGTCGAAGCTCATCGGATTGCTCGCGAAGATCGCATAGATAATGCCTCCCACAACGAGGAGGATGATCAAGATCAATTCAGCTCCTGTATCCCGAACGTACTTGGGCTTGCTCCGGTAGATGAGGCTGGATCGGCAGAGCCGAAGCACTCTGCCTGTGTTGGCGGGGCCAGGAGAATCGGCGGCTGGGACATAGATGATCCTTCGCGGGAGCCAGGTGTCGGACCACCGGCCAGGATGGCGCAAACCAGCTCTTCGAGTGCGGATTCGCCGCAAATCGTTATCTTTGGGCGGTTCTATGCAAGCCCGTAACGGTTCAGCTACTGCCGAACCGCTAGGAAGACACAGGCAAAGGCCAACCATCACGAAGCCACGAATGCGGCTCTGATTCGGTGGACTGGGATTGCGTTTCCCCGCACAAGGCGGCCCCAATAAAGGCAAGCATCAAGCGGTGT
>DATFBI010000111.1:0-10434 GCA_035253925.1 Propionibacteriaceae bacterium | reverse complement strand
TATCGACAGTCGTCATCAAACGACCTCCGCCAGCTTGGGATAGAGGAGAAACCGCGTCGCCAACCTGGCCACTACTCACAAGCAACGATATATACGGTCCCTGAACGTACGGTACGGTCGCCGATGTACAGCGTCAAGGGTCGCAGACAGCGGACAAAAGGCTCAGGCGGAGAGGCTGTCGGACGAATCGGCCGTCCGTTTCATATGCCGGTTTTGGCCCGGCGGCGCGAGGACCATTGCGTGGCACGACGGCACCGGCTGGAGTGTGCTGCCGAGGCCGTCGACCTAGGCCGTCGCCATCGAGCAGCAGTTCCGTCGCTGCTGAGGTCACGAACGGCGGCCCGACGTTCCATGGACCGGATACGGCTACTCCATTACGCTGATGATGTAGCTCCTCGTGCGTTTTCGGTCGGGCGGGCGACGACGCTGGTCCTATGTGCCGAGGTAGATGCCGTGACGACAGGAGGACACAACACCAATTCCTCGAGGCTCCTCGACCGCAAGGCGGCATGGCGCTCTCAGCTGCGTGCTTCCCGACGTGCCCTGCCCGCCGAGATCCGAGCAGCCCGCGCCGACGCACTCAGCGCGGCCGCACTCAGGTTGGCAGCGGCCTGCACCGGTCCAGTTTGCGCATTCGTTCCCGTCGGAACCGAACCCTGGTCACCCCACGGGCTCGAACTCCTGCGAGACGCGGGTCGCGAGGTCTTTCTGCCGGTGATACCGATCCGGCCGGGACCCTTGCAGTGGGCCTCCTACGAGGGCCCCGGAACGTTGACACGCTCCACCTTCGGCGTACGCGAGCCCACCGGGACACGCCTCGGCGTTGACGCGATTAGCCGTGCCGATCTGATACTCCTCCCCGCACTGGCGGTGGACCGACGGGCGGTCCGGTTCGGGCAAGGCGGTGGGTATTACGACCAGAGCCTCCCGCTTGTTGCGCAGCACGTCCCTCTCGTCGTCGTAATCAATGACGAGGAGTTGGTGGACGAGCTACCCGCCGAACCGCATGATCGCAGGGTCACCGGCGCACTACTTCCGAGTGGTTTTGTACCGCTGGGGGAGACACGCGAGTACGGCAGTGTGGTGTCGCACGAATTCACCGCGCTCCGGCCGAACAACTAGCCACCTGCCCGTCAGTTAAGTCGCCGAAATTTGGCGCTCCGTGGGGTCCGCGAGCTGACCGCCACCGCGCACTAGTTAAGGTGCCCTTCCACGAAGCCCGTGCAGGTGGTCGGGACCTCGCCGGTCAACTTCGCCGCGTACGGCGCGGACCCATCCCCGTGCACCATGATGGGCTCGCCGCGTTGCTTGAAGCTGTCGTCGACTGCAGCGGTGCACCAGTCGGCCGGTGTCGCGGTCCCCAACGATCAGCATTGTGTGTATCAGCGATCTTCGATGTTACGGCTGGTGATGTCGACGATGATGGGCAGCCGGGTGGCGGCCGACGCCTGATACTTGATTGATTCGAGAAAGATAAGCCAAACTTTTGAGTATGCGAACGCCTTCGGACCTCGAGGGCATGTTGCGGGGGGTTGCTCTGGGCGACGCGTCCTCTGGTGGCGGTGCTGTCCGCGGTGCGTGACCAAACGCACGCCAACACGGATTCGATCATCGGTGACGTGCGTGTGGATCTCGGTGAGGTGTCCCATCAAGAAACGGCGAGAAAGGAGCTGGAGCGACGTGTCTGACAAGAGCGCCCCGACCGAGAGCGTCAGCGAAAGCGAAAACCCAGTAATCCGTTCCCCGGCCCCCAAGGCGCATCGGCCCATGTCGAACCAGGACTGGTGGCCGAATCAGCTGGACCTGCAAGTTCTCCACCGGCATTCGCCCCTGTCCGATCCGATGGGCGAGCAGTTCAACTATGCAGAAGAGTTCATGACCCTCGATGTCGAAGCGCTCAAGCGGGACCTCTTTGAGGTGATGACGACGTCGCAGGACTGGTGGCCGGCCGACTACGGCCACTACGGGCCGCTCTTTATTCGGATGAGTTGGCACGCCGCCGGCACGTACCGCATCGCCGATGGCCGGGGCGGTGGTGGCAGCGGCGCGCAGCGCTTCGCCCCCCTCAACAGTTGGCCTGACAACGCGAGCCTCGACAAGGCGCGCCGGTTGCTCTGGCCGGTCAAGCAGAAGTACGGCAGCAAGATCTCCTGGGCCGATCTGCTGATCTTTGCCGGCAACTGTGCCTATGAGTCGATGGGGTTAAAGACGTTCGGTTTCGGCTTCGGGCGAGAGGACATCTGGGAGCCCGAGCAGATCTTTTGGGGGATTGAGGACACGTGGCTCGGAGATGAGCGCTACAGCGGCGACCGGGAACTCGCCGATCCCTTCGCCGCCGTGCAGCTGGGCCTGATTTACGTGAATCCGGAGGGGCCTAACGGCCACCCGGATCCGCTGGCCTCGGCTAAGGACATTCGAGACACCTTCAGTCGGATGGCGATGAATGATGAGGAGACGGTTGCGCTCATCGTCGGCGGCCACACCGTCGGCAAGTGCCATGGGGCGGTTGATCCCCAGTACCTCGGCCCGGAACCCGAGGCTGCCCCGATCGAGGAGCAAGGCTTCGGCTGGAGGAACATGTTCGGCAGCGGCAAGGGCGCCGACACGCTGACCAGCGGGCTGGAGGGCGCCTGGACCTACGCGCCGACGAGGTGGGACAACGGGTACCTGGACAATCTGTTCAAGTATGACTGGGAGCTGACGACGAGCCCCGCCGGTGCGAAGCAGTGGACTCCGAAGGATCCCGCGGCGCAGGGCACTGTGCCGGATGCTCATGATCCGTCGAAGCGGCATGCCCCGATGATGCTGACGTCGGACCTTGCGCTGAAGGTAGACCCGATCTATGGGCCGATCGCGAAGCGGTTCCACGAGAATCCCGACCAGCTCGCCGACGCGTTCGCCAAGGCGTGGTACAAGCTGTTGCACCGCGACATGGGACCGGTCTCGCGCTACCTCGGCCCGTGGGTTCCGGAGCCGCAGCTGTGGCAGGACCCCGTCCCCAAGGTCGATCATGAACTGATCGGGGATGAGGAGATCGCTGCCCTCAAAAGCAAGGTCCTCGAGTCGGGACTGTCCATCTCCGAGCTGGTCTCCACCGCCTGGGCGTCGGCGGCAAGCTTCCGCGGCACCGACAAGCGCGGCGGGGCCAACGGGGCGCGGATTCGCCTGGCGCCGCAAAAAGACTGGGAGGTCAACAACCCGGCCGAACTGACCAAGGTGCTGCAGGCGCTCGAGCAGATCCGGCAGGATTTCAACAACACACAGTCCGGCAGAACGAAGGTCTCGCTCGCAGACCTTATCGTTCTGGGCGGATGCGCGGCCGTGGAGCAAGCGGCCAAGAACGCCGGACACGACATCACCGTGCCGTTCACGCCGGGGCGGACCGACGCCTCGCAGGCGCAAACCGACGTGGAGTCGTTCGCCGTGCTCGAACCGACAGCGGACGGGTTCCGCAACTACATCCGAGCCGGAGACAAGTTGCCGCCGGAGACCCGGCTGGAGGACCGGGCATTCATGTTGATGCTGACCGCTCCCGAAATGACCGTTCTGATCGGCGGCATGCGGGCCCTGAACGCTAACCATGGGCACGCCCAACACGGCGTCTTCACCGACCGGCCCGAGACTTTGACCAACGACTTCTTCGTCAACCTGCTCGACATGGGCACCGAGTGGAAGACATCCCCCTCAACCGAGAATGTATACGAGGGTCGGGATCGCGCCACGGGCGAGGTCAAATGGACAGCCACCGCCGTAGACCTCGTCTTCGGCGCCAACTCCCAGCTTCGAGCCATCTGCGAGGTCTATGCGTGCGACGACGCCAAGGACAAGTTCGTCCGTGACTTCGTGGCCGCGTGGAACAAGGTCATGAACCTCGACCGGTTCGACCTCGCCTAAACCCGACGGTCGAGTGCTACTCCCTTACATGTAGTGACCGGACGAACTGGGCAGACACCGACGGCGATGGACGCACGGCCGTCGCGAGACTCGATACGACTTCATCGTCGTCGGTGGCGGCTCGGCTAGCAGCGCCCTCGCAAACCGGCTCAGCGCCAACCCGTCGAACCGGATGCTCGTGCTGAGGCCGGCCCGACTACATCTGGGACATCTTCATCCGGACGCCAGCGGGCATACCGATCGGGAACCGGCTCTATGACTGGTGCTGCAAGAGCGAGCCGGAGCCCCACATGCACTGGCGGCGAAATCCTTCCCACCCGCGGCAAGGTGCTCGGCGGCTCCAGCTGTATCAACGGGATGATCTTCCAGCGCGGCAACCCCAATCGAGCGTTGGGCAGCCGATCTCGGGATGAAGACCTGGGACTACGCACACTGGCTTCCCTACTTCAAGAAGATGGAGAACTGCCTCGCATGGGGCGACGAGTTCCACGGTGACCGCGGCCCGCTGATCCTGGAACGCGGCCCGGCGACGAATCACTGTTCCAGGCCCTCTTTCAGGCGGTCCAGCCGCGCGGATACTCGCTCACGCCCGGACGTGAACCGCTACGGCAGGAGGGCCTGCTGCCTTTGACCGCAAATATCTACCGCCGCCGCCGCGTCAGCGCTTCCCGGGCCTACCTGCATCCCGTCATGCGTCGCCGCAATCTAACGGTACGGTGCTGGTCGCTCGCCACCCGTATCTTGTTCCGGAGCAACCGCACGATCGGGGGTGGAGTACAGCTATCCGCGCGGACCGGTGCGCCGGGCGTACGCCGGCGAGGTCATGCTCTGCGGCGAGGCCATCAACTCCCCGCAGCTCTTGCAGCTCTCCGGTGTGTCGGCAACGCCTCGCCACATCTTCAAGCAACTGGCTGGCTTTCGATGAGTTAGACGACGGGGAGCTATCACCCGGACCGGACAGGCAGACCGATGAGCAGATTCTGGACTGGTTCGCCCGCGATGCCGAGACTGCGCTTCATCCTTCCTGCATATGCAAGATGGGGTCGAGAGGATGTCTGTCGTCAATCCGACCGACATTAAGGTCCATGGCCTCGATTGCCAGCGGGTGGTTGACGCGTCATTGATGCCCTACGTCACCAACGGCGAGATGTACGCTCCCGTCATGCCACGCATAGGCCGCCGCTGTGATGTGGTTGCCCGAGCCCGCCATTGAGCTGCTGGACCCGGCGGCCTTCGCTGCCGCGGTCGCGGAAGCTCTCGACAGTGGCGCCGCCATCGTGCACGGTGCCGTACCAGCCACGCCCGTCGCACGGCTCCTAACAGAGGCGCGTGGGCACGAACTCAGGCAGGCGAGCAGGCGTGTCGGCGTCGTTGAGCAGCTGGTATACACGCGAACCCTGACCATCCCTTCCCAGACGGCACCCGGCGTCGATGCGTTGGCAGACGCCATCGCGGCCTGCGCGAATGCCGGCTGGCATGCCACCGAAGCAACGATCAGCCGCTACCCGCCCCGCGGCGGTATCTCGCCGCACCGGGACCCTCGGAGGTTCACTGGATTCGTCGTCACGGTGACATTGTCCGGAACGGGTGAATTCACGGTCACCCAAGACCGTTCCAGCCGCTGCATGACACGACGGTGGCGGGTTCGTTCCGGCGATGCTGTGATTGTCGTACAGGACCCGCGGCAACAGCCAGCGCCGTTTCATGCCATATCGACCGGGGACATCGAGCGGTGGTCGATTACGCTCCGGCAGCGCAAGCCTGACTCCGACGATCTCGACGTGGCCTCGGCTGGCACTCCTCCAGGTGATGTCGGTTGGTGATCGTATGCTCGGTGAAGCGCTCCAGCGACCCTGACAGACAGTCGGCGCGTCGGCCGGGTGTGTCGGCCGACCCAGTTGAGCGTCGTCATCGCCGCCGCGCCAGTTGCAGGGCGGTAATGGCGAGGTCGTTGGTGGTATCGGAGTTAGCGGTAGCTCAGTGGAGAACGATCACACGGTAGCCGAGGCTGGCGCAAAGGCCTTGGGCTGAGCCGACCGCGGGCGTCAGGTCTAGTCGATCAAGGACCTGAAGAATGGCACGTAACAGAGCCGTTTCGTACATGGGTCCTGGCGGGGTCGAGGTCCGGGAGATCGACTACCGGCGTTGGAACTGTGCGACGGGCCAAGAGTCAACCCAGCCAACGTCGGGCGCCAGGGTGGTGCTGGCCGCCGCGACCTCGGCGCAGCTGCTCGGGGAACATCAATCCAGGATCGCAAGTATGTGATCACACGAGGGCGCATGTGCTCGTGTGCCCGACTTATTGGACCGCGACGGCGGGTCGGGGCTGCCATGAGGTGAATCGCATCTCTGGCCGCGGCGCTGCGCTTCTGGGAGGATCGAAGCAAACGACGAGGTAGCGCTGAAGGAGTTGGGGCGATGGTTAACGAACCCCCGACGGATGGAATGTTTGAGGAGCCATTGGCGGTCCACGATCCAAAGCATTGGGCGGCGGGTGTTCCTGGCGTGGTGCGCTCGCTGGCTTATTCGCAAACCCAGATGGGCCCGCGCAGATCATTGCTGACGTTGGCGCGGGTGAACCAGAAGCATGGTTTTGACTGTCCCGGGTGTGCCTGGCCGGAACCTGAGAAGCGCAAATTGGCTGAGTTTTGTGAAAACGGGGCGAAGGCGGTGGCCGAGGAGGCGACGACGCGGCGGGTTACGCCGGCGTTCTTCGCTTCGCATTCTGTCGATGAGTTGGCGGATCGTACGGATTATTGGCTTGGTCAACAGGGGCGGCTTACCGAGCCTATGGTGAAGCGTTCTGGTGCCGAGCACTATGTGCCAGTCAGTTGGGATGAGGCGTACGACCTGATTGCCCAGGAGTTGAACGGGCTGGCATCCCCTGACGAGGCTGCGTTCTATACGTCGGGTCGGTGCAGTAATGAGGCGGCGTTTGTCTACCAGCTGTTCGCCCGAGCGTACGGGACAAATAACCTGCCCGATTGCTCCAACATGTGCCACGAGTCCTCTGGTGATGCCTTGTCCCAGTCGATCGGCGTCGGCAAAGGCAGCGTCACCCTTGAAGACCTCGTGAAGGCGGATCTCATCCTTGTCGTTGGACAGAATCCGGGTACCAACCATCCGCGCATGTTGGGCACGCTCGAAGAGGCCAAGGAGGCCGGGGCCTCCATCGTGTCTATTAATCCGCTGCCTGAAGCTGGGCTTTTGCGGTTTAAGAATCCTCAGCGCATAAACGGCGTGGTGGGCCGCGGCACAGAGCTTTGTGATCAGTTTTTGCAAATTCGGGTGAACGGTGATCTCGCGTTGTTCCAAGCGCTCAATCGTAAGCTTCTTGAAGCCGAGGACGTCGCGCCGGGAACCGTACTCGACCATGACTTCATCAGTCAGCACACCGACGACTTTTGGGAATTCGCTGCGCACATCCGGGATCTGTCCTGGGACGATGTGCGTGCCGCAACCGGACTGGATATGGTCGAGATCGACGAGCTGGCTCTGCGCGTACGGCGGGCAGAGCGGATCGTTGTTTGCTGGGCGATGGGCTTGACCCAGCACAAGAACTCGGTGGCGACAATCCGCGAGATCGTTAATTTCCTTATGCTGCGCGGAAACCTGGGTCGGCCGGGCGCGGGCGTGTGTCCGGTGCGCGGTCACAGCAACGTGCAGGGCGACCGGACGATGGGAATCTGGGAGAAGCCGCCTGCCTCATGGCTGGACGCGTTGCGTAACGAGTTTGGGTTTGAGCCGCCGCGCCATCACGGCTTTGACGTCGTACGCACGATCCAGGCGATGCGCAAAGGACGGGTCAAGGTCTTCGTGTGCCTTGGCGGTAACTTCGCCGCAGCGACACCGGACACCGAGGCAACCATCTCCGCGCTGCGCAGGTGCCGGCTCACCGTGCAGGTGTCGACAAAGCTCAATCGCTCCCATGCCGTTACCGGGGAGACCGCGCTCATCATTCCGACGCTGGGGCGCACCGAGGTAGACGAGCAGCCAGCGGGTTCACAGTTTGTCACAGTCGAGGATTCGATGAGCGTTGTGCATGCGTCACGGGGCACGTTGCCGCCAGCCTCACCAGCTCTGCGCAGTGAAGTGCGCATCGTCTGCGAGATGGCGGACCGCACACTCGGTGATCGCGTGACGGTGCCGTGGGAGTCGCTGGCTGCGGATTATTCGTTGATTCGCGAACGTATCGAGCGAGTTGTTCCGGGCTGCCAGGACTATCGAATGCGAGTGGCCCATCCTGGCGGCTTCGTCTTGGACCATCCGGTACGAGACCGGCGTGAGTTTCCTACGGCATCGGGTAAGGGCAATTTCACCGTTAACCGGCTGCATGTGCTGCAAGTGCCACCAGGACGGCTACTTCTGCAAACCATTCGCTCCCACGATCAGTTCAACACCACGATTTATGGGTTGGAGGACAAGTACCGGGGCATCAAAGGCGGTCGACGGGTGGTGTTCGTCTCGCCAGAGGACCTCACCACCCTTGGCCTGGTGGATGGCCAGCCGGTGGATTTGATCAGTGAGTGGCATGACGGTGCCGAGCGGCGTGCGACTGAGTTTCGCATCGTGGCCTACCCCACGGCTCGCGGCTGCGCTGCTGCCTATTATCCGGAGACGAATGTACTTGTCCCGCTGGACAGCACGGCAGACGTCAGCAACACGCCCACCTCAAAGTCGGTCATCGTGCGCCTGGAGCCCACCGGTGAGCCGGCGAAATCCGCCCGCGATAAGACCCACGGTGGGTTGCGCGCGCAACTGGGACGGAGGTCGCCATGAGTACCACTAATCCCGACCCGGACTGGACGTTGACGGTGTACGTCGCCGACGAACCGCAGCAGCGGCGCTTTGCCACCGAAGCTGCAGCTCGGTCGGAAGCAAACCGCCTCGAGTTGGCTGGGTGGGAGGGCGGCATACCCGACACACTCAAAGCCCCGGACGGACGGATCGTGTGGCACCGCGCCCACGATGCCGCGGGGTAAACATGCGCACACGGAGATCCTGAGTCCCCATCCGTAGGCGTCCGCGCCATCCCCGACCCGGCCCGACAACTCGAGCCCGCGTGACCGAGGGCACCGCCGATGGTGGACGGGGCGTCCATGCAGAACTAGGCCCCCGGACCTGTTCACCCTGGCCGTGAACGAGGAGAACGCCTCGGCTGAACGCAGGGCCCGACCAATGGCACTGCCGGCATCGTCCCCGCCGTGCTCCACTACTACCTGCATCGTCCCCGCCGTGCTCCACTACTACGACAAGTTCATCCCCGGAGCTGACGACGACGGCGTGGTCCGCTTCCTGCTGACCGCAGCCGCTGTCGGGATCCTCTTCAAGGAGAACGCCTCTATCTCGGGGGCCGAGGTCCTGCCAGGGCGAGGTCGGCTCGGCGTGTGCGATGGCGGCCGGCGGTCTGTGCGAAGTCCTTGGCGGTTACGCCGGAGCAGGTGGAGACTGCGGCCGAGATCGGCATCGAGCACAACCCTCGGCCTCACCTGCGACCCGGTCGGCGGGCTGGTGCAGATCCCGAGCATCGAAAGCAACGCCATGGCCAACAGCAAGGTCATTAACACCGCACGGATCGCCCTGCGCGGCGACGGCAGCCACACGGTCTCCTTGGACAAGGCGATCAGGACCATGCGGGGAAACCGATGCCGACATGAAGATCAAGTACAAGGAGACCTCTCGCGGCGGGCTCGCGGTCAACGTCATCGAGTGCTGAGGTCGCACTCCACGATCGTCGTTTGAGAAGAGGCCAGGCCGACTGGCGTCTGATCGTGATGGCTCGTGGCGCCTGTTATCCGATGGCCGGGGCCGCCGGACCTTGGGCGGGCGGTGCAGACCGAATCAGCCCGGCTTGGGTTGTCCGAGGCGCTCCGAGATCTCTACGGCTGCGTCGATCACGTGCTTGGCAACCCCGGGAATGGTGTCGGGGTTGAGGCGGAAGTTCGGTCCGGACACCCCCAACGCGGCGATCACCTGTCCGTCGAGGTCGCGGATGGGCGCGGCCACCGCGGCGAGCCCGACCTCGTACTCCTCGAGCGTGAAGGCGTATCCCTGGTCGCGTGCCGTCGCCAGCTGCTCCTCCAGGTGATGTCGGTTGGTGATCGTGTGCTTGGTAAAGCGCTCCAGCGATCCTGACAGAAAGTCGGCGAGTCGGTCGGGGGACATGTGAGCAAGGAACACCTTGCCCGCCGACGTCGCATGAAGAGGGGTGCGTCGACCGACCCAGTTGACCGTGGTCATCGCAGCCGCGCCCATCACCTGGTCGATGGTGAGCACTGCGCCGTCGTCGACAATCGCAATCTCGGCCGACTCGCCGACATCCTCAGCCAGGGCTTCACAGGTTCGACGGCTGACTACTGACAGATTGAGCTTGCGGGTCGCCCCGGCTGCCAGCTGGACGACGCCGTACCCGAGCTGATAATGGCCACGGTTGTTGTTCTGGTCCACCAAGCCACGAGCTTCCAGGGTCGACAGCAGCCGGAAGATCGTCGCCTTGTGAATGCTCAGTTCGGTAGCGATTTCGGTCATGGTCGTCGGACC
>DATFBI010000110.1:0-4433 GCA_035253925.1 Propionibacteriaceae bacterium | reverse complement strand
CCACCCACCACAAATTTGGCCGACATGGACGTGCTCGCCGCTGCCGAGAAGGCGAGCTCGGGCTCGATCTATGTGGTGTTCCAGCACCGTCATGGATCGGGCGCACGTCGCGCCCACCAGCTGCTGCAGTCAGGCGTGTTGGGAACTCCGTATGTCGCTGTCTGCGAAACCCTGTGGTACCGCCCCGACAGTTACTTCTTGCCCGAGTGGCGCGGCAACTGGGCCGGCGAAGGTGGCGGCCCGACCCTTGGGCACGGCATCCATCAAATCGACCTGCTTCTCCACCTAATGGGCTCGTGGGCGACCGTCGACGCTCGTGCCGCGCGGATAGCTCGTCCCGTTGAATTCGAGGACGTGTCGATGGCAATCGTCACGTTCGACAGCGGCGCGGCAGGCACGGTCGTGACCAGCCTGCTCTCCCCTCAAGAGCTCAGTCGCATTCGGATTGACACCACCGGCGGCACGCTCGAGGTCAATCACGTCTATGGCTACAGCGATGCCGACTGGTCCTGGACGCCGGCGCCGGATGCCACAACGGCCGCCAGTCTTGGGCGCGATCCGGGTCTGCCCAGCACCAACGACTCCGGGAATCCGCGGTCGGCAGGCAGCGGCGACCTGTGGGCCGCCTCCGCTGGGCCGGATGTTGCCAGCAACCACGTGGCCCAGATTGATCAGTTGGTCGATGACATGCTTGCTGGCCGCCGCCACGACACGACACTGGCCAGTACCCGTCCGACGATGGAATTCGTTACCGCGGTCTACGCATCCTCGATCGAGTGCGAAACAATTCACCGCCGGGATCTGACGCCGGACAACCGCTTCTACGACAGCCTCAATGGTGGGCTGCCCACTGACACGATCAGCGCCCGACTGGGTGCGGGCCGGTTATAGGCCAGAGATTTTCCCGCATATGCGCCTGAGCCGTCGAAGGGCGGGCTTCGACACGCTCAGCGCTCATGTCCTGTCAAGAGCAGCTCATTTGATCGGTCAGCAGTTCCTCGATCGGGGTATAGCACCACAGGCGATGAGTAACGGCCCCGCCTATTGCCTCGAGAAAGGCCGAACCAATGACATCCATCCGCTGTCGATCACAACGACGATTGGTGACAGCTCTCCTGGTGCCCCTCTGCCTCCTCGCCTCGGCCGCCTGCGCTCCGGGCCAGAACGTGGGTGGATCCGAGGGGGAGGGGACGACGCTACGGGTCTCCACTTGGGGCAACGACTCGCGGCTCAAACTGACCGAGCAGGCGGTGGCCGCCTTCACTACGGCGAACCCGGGCATCAAGGTAACTATCGAGAATAACGACTGGACCGCCTATTGGGACAAGCTCGCCACGATGACGGCGGGCAACAACGCGCCTGACGTCATTCAGATGGACGAGTCCTACATCGCCGCGTACGGCACCCGTGAGGCTTTGCTCGACCTGAACACGGTGAAAGGCAACCTCGACCTTTCGGCGATGGATCCAAAGGTGCTCGAAACGGGCAACGTGGGGGGCACGCTCGTCGGCGCTCCGATCGGCGTCGCGAACTTCTCGGTGGCAGCTAATCCCGAAGTGTTGAAGAAGGCCGGGGTTTCGATGCCTAACGACGAGACATGGACCTGGGATCAGCTCGCCCAAGTGGCGGCACAGGTCACCGAGAAGCTCGGTTCCCAAGGCGTGTACGGCCTAGACGGATTCGGCACTGGCGCCGCGGAACTGGGGGCGTGGGCGCGGCAGAAGAATGAGGAAGTCTGGCCCACCAACGGTCCTGGAGTCAGCCAAGCAACCATCACCAGCTTTTTTGAGTACGCCAACAAGCTGATCGCTATGAAGGCAGCGCCGCCGGCGGAGGTGCAATCCGAAAATGCCGGAGAGACCCTGGACGCTACCTTGTTTGCAACCAACAAGGCGGCTTTCCATCTGCTCTTCCACACCCAGATCTCAGCTTTCGGCGCGGCGAGCGGAACGCAGATGGAGCTGCTTCGGCTCCCGGCTCAGGCGAAGGGTGAGTCGCCGAAGATGGTCAACAAGGCGTCGATGTACTGGTCAGTGTCGGCCCGGTCAGAACAGGCTGAGGCCAGCGCCAAGCTAGTCGACTTCTTGCTCACCGACCCTGCGGCTACCAAGGTGCTCACCACTGAGCGGGGTGTCCCGGCGATTCCGGCGGTGCAAGAGGAGGTCGCTCCGTTGCTGGATCCGCAGGCCAAGGTTGCGCTCGAGTTCTCCCAGTCCATCGAGTCCGAGCTCGTTCCGCCACCTCAAGTCACCCCAGCTAATGCTTCCGGCTTCAGTGCCGAGTTCACCCCCGTGGCTACCGAGGTGCTCTTCGGTAGGACCAGCCCAGCCGACGGTGCCGCCCAAGTGCATTCGATCATCGAGACCATGAAGTAGGTAGTGCTGGATCGTGAAGATCACCGGCGCCCGGGTGATCGTTTCATCACCCGGACGTAACTACGTCACCTTGATCATCGAAACCGAGGACGGTCTGCTCGGGGTGGGTGACGCCACTCTGAACGGCCGCGAACTCGCGGTGGCGTCCTACCTTCGGGATCATGTCTGTCCGCTGCTGGTCGGCCGGGACGCCCGCCGCATCGAGGACACCTGGCAGTACCTGTACAAAGGCGCCTACTGGCGACGTGGCCCGGTGACTATGGCCGCCATCGCCGCCGTGGATATTGCGCTCTGGGACATCAAGGGCAAGCTGGCTGGCCTCCCGGTCTACGAGCTGTTAGGCGGTGCCGCCCGGGAAGGCGTAATGGTCTATTGCCACGCCAGCGGTTCCACCCCGGATGAGCTCAGCGCGGACTTTCAGCGCCATCTCGACCTCGGCTACCTGGCGATTCGGGCTCAGGCTGCCATTCCGGGCCTGGAGAAGACCTACGGCATTGCGCCGACCGACGGCAAGATCTACGAGCCGGCGAGCGGCAAAGCGCCCCAGGAGGACATCTGGGAAAGCAGCTACTACCTGGACTTCGCACCCGAGATGATGGCCCATCTCCGGTCGGAGTTCGGCTACGAGGTTCACCTGCTGCATGATGTGCACCACCGACTAACGCCGATAGAAGCCGGGCGGCTGGGCGCCTCATTGGAGCCGTACCGCATGTTCTGGATTGAGGACCCAACCCCTGCCGAGGACCAGTCGGCGTTTCGGTTGATCCGCCAGCACACCACGACCCCGATCGCGGTTGGTGAGATCTTCAACAGCATCTGGGACTGCCAGCAACTGATCACCGAGCGGCTGATCGACTACGTCCGCACCTCCGTGTCGCACGCCGGCGGCATCACCCATCTGCGCCGGATCTTCTCACTGGCGGACTTGTACGGCGTCCGCTCCGGCTCCCACGGTGCCGGCGATCTCTCCCCGATTTCTTTGGCCGCCGCACTGCACGTCGACCTGAGCATTCCCAACTTCGGCATTCAGGAGTACATGGGACATCGCGACCCAGCCGGCGAGGTGTTCGACGCTGACTACACGTTCCGGGAGGGCTATATGCATCCCGGCGACCAGCCTGGCCTAGGCGTCAGGTTCGACGAGAAAGCTGCGGCACGATATCCATACGACCCGAAGTACCTGCCGGTGAACCGTCGGCGTGACGGGTCGATGCACGATTGGTGATGCGTGGCGTCTTCAGGGTCAAATGATGAGCTGCGCTGCTAGGAGAAAGTACTATTCAGCGACGAGCAGGTAATCAGTCGTAATCTCGCTTTCCGAGTCGACTCGGCCATATTTTTCCCATTTCTCCAGCGCCGCCGCGGCTTCTGGGCGCTGTTCAAAGAACCGAGTGAACTCCTCGGACGGTTTGCCGGGTTTGGGAAAATACCGATCACGGGCCTCCAGACTCTCGATCTCCAAGAGCACAAGATACTCCGGTGCATGCTCCCCGATCACCCTCGAGGAGACGCGTCTTCCACCCGGGGAGCTTGAGCATCGGTGCGATCTCTTCGGTGAAAAACCGCTCATACTCCTCAGGCTCCAGTCCTGGCTGCAGCTCAATTTCGTGCAGCGCGAACACCTTTGGCATGACAAGCCCTCTCCACTTTGATGAATACCTATGTCCCTGTTAGTGCTTGTCACCAGATCGCCGCAAGATGCTCGCAGACGGTAAATGGGCACGGGAGTCTCAGCGCGACCGGGTCTACTTGTGCCCCGGGCAGTGGTGAGCGCGGCTGCTGAAGTGTTGCAACAGCTCGGAACCCGCAGAAAGACTCAGCCGCCGATGCCCGTACCTGTCATACCTGCCGCGCCCGCGCCAGGGTAGGCACGCCCTCTTTCTTTGTAAGCATTGCAGCGTAGACACACTGAATAATGCTCATGGGTTTCCAGGTTCTCCCGATCGTCCCAATCGTGCAAGCGAAGACGGCACTTCCATGGTTTGGCCATGCGCCAATTGTGCTCCAGCTTAAAGAATCTGGGAAGGAGTAGTTGGGTTCCGCCCAATCACTGACCCG
>DATFBI010000109.1:0-29577 GCA_035253925.1 Propionibacteriaceae bacterium | reverse complement strand
TTTGCTTGCTCCTTGTCGACTGAGACCGCATTTGTGATCACCAGCCGAGCCTGGCCCATCGCCTCGAACTTCGCCCGCTTGTCCTCGGCCAGCAGGTCCTTGATCGCCGGCTCATCAAGATCAAGAGCATGCGCAACGTGGCGTACCTCTATGGCCCCGTAATCGCGATCTCGCGGCAGCACCCACCATGCGGAGGCATCAGAGTGCAGCTCCAGTACGTCGCTCAGGTCTTCCCCCGTGAGGTCCTCGGCGATGATCTTGCTGCCCGACCACACCCGGCTCAGCGGAGCTGGTCGGTCGGCAACAGCGGTGGACACCCTGGAAGACTAGCGCCGCCGTCCACCGCTCCTGGATCTGGCGACGGGCGCGCGATGACTGGCGCCGCTTACTCTCCGATCCTGGGCAGGAACCCACGTGCACGTAGGTTTCCCACGGTCTGCACAGGTTGCAATCCATGCAGACCGTCAGCAAACTGTGCAGACCTTTTCGAGAGGACAAGGGAGATTTCAACTGAGGTGCTGGTTGTACCAGTCCAGCAGCTCGTCCCACGCCTGCTGGGCGGCTTCCGGGTTGTAGCGCTGCCCTGTGTCGTTGAAGAACGCATGACCCGCTCCGGCGAAGGTACGTATCTCGTAGGTCAGGCCGGCCGCCTTGAGCGCTGCCTCGGCGCGTTCCCGGGACGCGTTCACCCGTTCGTCCTGCTCCGCGTAGACCGCATACACAGCCGCCTTGGCCTTGCTGAAGTCCGGGCTTTCCGGAGCCGGCCCATAGAACGGGGCGGCGGCAGCCAAACGCTGTTCACCGACTTGCAGCAGGTTCCACGTCATGCCACCGCCGAAGCAGAACCCGACTACCCCGACCTTCGCATCCGGCACGCGCTTCTCGAGCTCATCAATGCCGGCCCTGAGGTCAGCAACCAGCTGCTCGGGTGGAGTGTTGGCCAGCGCGGTCGGTGCCGCCGCTGGATCTCCCAGTGATCCGGTGCCGCCCTGGGCGGAGAGCAAATCCACGCACAGCGCCGAATATGAAGCGCCCGCGAACCGGCCCACTAGGTCAACGAAGTGTGGCGTCAGGCCACGGTTTTCATGGATGACGAGAAGAGCGCCTTGTGGGTCAGACGCCTCCGCCCAGGATCCCTGCAGCTCCCCTGCCGGGCCGGCAAACCGTACCGGTTCTCCCGGCGTGGTCGAGTCGGTACGCCCCGGAGCAGACGTCGGAGCTGCCGGAGCCGATGTCGTTGCGGCCGCGCCCGGCTGCTCCCCGCCGCCATCGCCACAGGCGGCTAGTAGCGCCGTCGCACTGCTCAAGCTCACGCCGAGGAGGCCCAGCCGGCGTAGCGCCTCCCTCCGACTCAGCAGTCCATCCGCGAAGTCTTCGGCAACCTCGCCCACCAGGTAGTTGCGCAAAGCCATGCTCGACCTCCTTGTGCCTTCAGCTGTTGTCCTGAAACGATCGCCCGTCGGCTGACGCAGACGCCTTACTGCTAATCACGCCGCTACAGCAACGATCGTTCACGTTGCTAAGTGACGCTTCGGCATCGAATTACGTAGGTGCTGCATCGGATTTGGCTCCGGCACTGTTCAATGCGAACACTGAGATCAGCTCATATGCCACGTGCGCGGCCGCAATTCCGGTGATCTCGGCGTGATCGTACGGCGGTGAGACTTCGACGATGTCGGCGCCAATGACCTGGCACCCGACAAGGGCGCGCAGTGACTGCAAGAGTTCGCGGCTGGTGAGCCCGCCAGCTTCCGGCGTTCCGGTGCCTGGAGCGTGGGCCGGATCAAGGACGTCGATATCGATGGAGACATAGACCGGACCATCGCCGAGCCGGGCGTGCATGCGCTCCACGACTCCGGCAACGCCGTCGACCTGATAGTCGTCGGCTCCTACGACCTGAAACCCGAGAACACTGTCGTCCGCCAGATCATGGCTGCTGTAGAGCGGGCCACGAGTGCCGACATGTAGACAGCGTTCCAAGTCGAGAAGGCCCTCCTCGCTAGCCCGGCGAAAGGGTGTCCCGTGCGTGTACGGGGCGCCGAAGTAGGTGTCCCAGGTGTCGAGGTGAGCATCAAAGTGCAGTACGGCCACGCGGCCGTAGTCACGTGCCAGCGAACGGAGGATGGGCAACGCGATGGTGTGGTCGCCGCCGAAAGTCAGCACAGTCGCATCCTTAGAGCGCAGCTGCGTAACTGCCTGCTCCACGGCGCTTAGCGCCTCGGTGATATCGAACGGGTTGGCTGCCACATCGCCGGCGTCTGCCACCTGCTGCTGAGCAAATGGCTCCACGGCCAGCGCGGGGTGATACGGCCGGAGCAGCTTAGAGGCAGCTCGAATGTGGCCCGGGCCGAAGCGCGCGCCGGGTCGATAACTGACGCCGGAATCGAAGGGCACTCCCAGAATCGCCACCTCTGCGCGAGGTACCTGATCGAGCCGCGGCAGCCGAGCAAAGGTAGCCGGCTCGGCATAGCGCGGGACCCGAGTCGCATCGACAGGTCCCTGGACAGCGCTTTCCTCGCTCATGCGTTCCTCCGAAAATCTGCACGAGGGTTCAGGGGCGAACCTCAGCGTGCGAGCCGATGGTGACGAGCTGACCTACTACCGCCTGCGCGTATGGTCCGCAGAGGTAGGCCACGGTGTCAGCGATGATGGCGGCAGGCGGCGGATCGTCTGGATTGACGACCACCTCGTTAACAGAGATGCCGTTGTGACCCAGCTCGCGCCCCAGCGTTTTGACCAGCGCTACCAGTCCACCATGAATGGCTGCGGCTGCGGTACGCCCTGGCCGGCCGCCGGGCAGCCATCCTGCGCCGATAACCACAATGCGGCCGGACCCGCTACGCCGCAGGCTCGGCAGGCAGGCCCGGATCATCTGGAACGGCTGATCGAGGCTGGCCCTAACTGTGGCCGACCACTGTTCGACGTCAGCACCAAGAAACGGTGCGGGTGGCGGAACGGCGGTGAGGCAGACCAGCGACGCAATAGAACCGAGCTCCTGCTCCACGCGCTGCACCGCGGCAGCCGGCTCAATTGCCACCTCTTCGGAAATGCAAAGCGCCGCGGTGTCCACCCTCGCACCAATCACGGCAACACGTTCACCCAATGCCACCAGCCGGTTGGTGAGCTCATCGACATTGATTGACGGCCCGGCGACGACAACCATGACACCCTCGGAGCTCATCAGATCGTCGCTCCACAGTTGGGTGACAGCACTGCTCCGCGGAAATGTGATCCGTGCTCGAGCAGGAAGGCGACCGCGGCCGCAATCTCATCAGGACGGACCAAGCGGTCCAGGGGCAGAGTGGACAAGAAGGCTGCGGCACGCCATGGCGAATCCGAACCGATCATCGGCGTATCAGCTGCTCCGGGTGCAACCGAATTCACCGAAACTCCCGCGCCCGCCAGCTCGACAGCGAGGCCACGGGTGAAACCGACAATGGCACCCTTCGTTGTCGCGTAGTGGGCGTCACCGTCACTGCCACCGACGCCCAGGTCCGAGGAAATGGTGACGACCGAACCGCTCCCCCGTCGCACCATTCCTGGCACTACGGCGGCACAGACTTGCACGGTGCCCATCAGGTTCACTCGAAGCATCCGCTCCCACTGGGCATCGTCGATCTCTCCGGCAGGCATCATCTCGTAGATACCGGCAGCCGTAACCAGTGCGTTGGGCTCGCCGAGTGCGTCCACGGTTTCCTGGAGTGCACGCGCCACCGCGCTCCGATCCGCTACGTCCACTTGGAGACTCAGCTCGCTGGCCGACGGATTCAGATCCCAGCCAGCCACCCGCCAACCAAGGCCGGACAAGTGATCAGCAATGCCGGCGCCCAGCCCACTGGCCGCCCCGGTCACCACAGCTACCCCTGGCATGCGTACCTCGCTGCCATGATGGTGGCCAGCGTGCCGGCAGCCAACGGGAGGGCGTTATGGGCGACAAGGAAGCCGAGGTTCGAGCCGCGGCCGAGCGGCTGGTGGCCGCTTTTGGTTCCGGGCGGCTGGACGACTACTTCGCCTGCTTCGCCGATGATGCGACGTTCCTGTTCCATAACACTCCCGAGCGGCTGGAGTCCGTCGACGCTTACCGGCGGCTGTGGGACCGATGGGTGCGTGAGGACGACTTTCGGGTCACCGGCTGCATCTCCTCGGGTGTCCGAGTTCAAATCCTCGGTGACGCGGCGGTATTCCTTCACGATGTGATCACCGATGTGACGACACGGGCAGGCGCCGAGACATTGCATGAGCGCGAGACGATCATCTTCGCTCGCCAGGGCGGCGACGGCCGCTGGCTGGCGGTGCACGAGCACCTCTCTCCGGCACCCTCAACGGACTGACGCCTCACGCCGACCACTCCAGTTGCAGCGCCACTGCCCTCACCGGAGCACCGTCGGCATCGGCTAGTCGTATTGGCAGCACGCTCAGCAGCGGATCCGCGAAGTCGATGGCCTCAACGTTTGTCAAGTTCTCCACGATGGCGCCTCCAGCGCCCAGCAGAACATCGTGTGCCGCGAAGCTGCCGGGCTCGCCGCCCGGTGGGGCGGTTTCGTCGACGCTCATCGCGTCAATGGCAACGGTGCGGATTCCGGCCGCAACTATGCCTTCGGCGGCATCCTGGGTGAGGAAGGGATGATCAAGGTAGGCCACTGTCTGCCAGTTCTTTGACCAACCGGTGTTCAGCACGAGAATCGACTGGCCCGCCATCATCGAGACAGACGGTTCTAACTGCGACCACGAAATTGTCGATCGGGGAGCCAGCCCTCGTACATCCACCACGGTCGCCGGAGCCAGGAACATGGAGAGCTCCATTGCATCAATTCGCGCTCCGTCGGCCAGGAAGTGGTAGGGCGCGTCGACGTGGGTTCCAGTCTGAGAGCCCATAGACACCTGGAGCACGTTGTACCCGTCGCGGTCGATTGTCGTCGCCGACCTGAGCTCGGGAACCGGATCCCCTGGGTAGCACTGCGTGTCAGCGTTAATCGGATGAGACAGGTCGACGATCCGTTTGATTCCGAAGGTCATGTCGGTGGCTCGTTCGTCGCTTCCGGAGCGGCCGGCCTATCCTCCACAGTCAGCTCATCGCTTCGGCTCACCCTCGAGCCCAGCGCCAGGCTTAGCACGAGGTAAAGCACAAAGGTGACCGCGAAGGTCGGAAGAGTGGCGCCGATGGGCAGCGGACTGACCCTGGTCCAGTAGAAGGCAAGAGCCGCGCCGACGATGAAGGATCCAACGGCGAGCGGGTTTACCCCGCCGAGATACCAGTAGGCGCCGCCACGGGACACCACCAGGTCGCGGGCCGAGTACTGCCCGCGACGCCGGATCCAGTAGTCCACGATCATGATTGCGAAGACTGGGACGAACAGCGCACTGATCAAGAACAGGAATGATACGAAACGATCGAGAATCCCCTGCCACGTCGCACCGGCGATGGAGATCAAGCCGATCACCAATGCCGAGCGCAGGTAGTTGCTGTTCGGTCGCAGGTTTTCGTACGACATGGTCATGCCGTAGACCACCAGCGTGTTGGTCGCCATCACCGACACGAAGATCACTACCGCAAGTGGCAAACCGAACTCGGCCAAGATCACAGTCGGATCGAAGCTTGTGGTCTCACCACCCTTAAGGAACACATAACCCAGGGCGGTGGCACCGAGGGTCATAGAGGTAACCGTCGACGCCGTGTAACCGAGCGTCGTTCCGACGATGCCGGCACGCTGGCTGATCGCGTGACGGTTGAAGTCGGCGGAGAGAACCGTCCATGAGATTGCCGTAGCGACGACCACATCCAAGGCGATGGCTGCGGTCATGCCCACATCTGGCTGCTCAGGGATGTTGAAGAAGCCGGACAGCCCGAACTCGCGGAACGCCGTGAAGAATACGAACGCAGCGACCAGCAGCATGACGACCGCCAGCCAGGGCTCGACCCGCTGAATGCCGTTGTGACCGAGCAGGGCCAGGATCACCACGATGGTCTGGCACAGGACGGCGAACAGCACCGGGCTGGAAAAGCCGGTGAAGTCCTCGACGACGTAGTTCAAGGTGATCCCGGCGAGCAGTGCCTGAACCCAGCTCCAGCCCATCAAGATGATCAGGTTGAACAGCGCCGGCAGGTGACCGCCGCGACGACCAAAGGCACCTCTGGTCAAGATCATGGTTGGCAGTCCGGTACGCGTACCGATTGTTCCAACGAGCACCAGCACCGTTACGCCGATCAACGTGCCAAGCACGATGACTAGCAGCGCGGTGCCATATCTGATGCCCGGCACGAAGAGCGTGCCCGTCAACATCGTGGTAACGACCATGTTGGCCGCGAGCCAGAGCATGAACGTCCGCCCCAGCCCCATGCTGCCCGCAGCCGGTTCGGTGGCTTCCGGCTCGTGACCGATGCGGGCCGCGATTCGATCTAACACGCTAGTCATGTTGGCCTCGGCTGAACCGAGAATTGTTGATCATGCCACTCAGTATCGTTCCGCGTCGCGCTGACGGGAAGGAGCGACACTACGGTCGCGCTTAGCGGGGACCGTTACGGGTCTGGAGTGCGGCTAAGTCGCGTTCGGCGTACAGCCGGTGCTCCCACTCTTCGCTCAGCACCACTAATAGGCACTCACGAACCGGGTAGCTGCGAGATTCCGGCCACCCAGGCCCTTCCACCGGCGCGGTCTGGCTGTCGAGTGACTCATCGGTCAAACCCTCGATGACCTTGCGTACGGTGGCCATCCGGTCGCGTCGCAGCTCGAGCACCGTATCCAATGAAGGCCGTACGTTCCGGTCGCGCGGCACACCTGGTGTGTCCGGCATCTCATCCCAAGGTAGGTCTAAGGGATCCCATGGCGACGGATCTCCAAGGATCCCCCGCCGCACCCAAGAATCCGTGGCGAACGCCAAATGCCGCAGCGTCTCGATAAACGACCACTCGCCGTCGACCGACTCGTGCAGCAGCTCAGGCGGCAGGTTGCGCGCTCGCTCGACGGTTCCGTCCCAGAGCCGCTCGATGATGTCCCACGCTTCGCGGAAGCTGGCCGGATCTGTGGGGCGCATCTTGGCCCGATCGGGATATCGCTTGTCGAGCTCGGCATCCATCAGGGGTGCAATGTCCACGCCATTGATCGTCAGATTCTGAATCTCACCGTGAATATCGACATCGACCAGCTCGACATCGCGCATCACGACACCCCTGAGGAACACACCTCGGAACTGAGCGTCCGACAGGTCGACGGTACGAAATTGGGCACCACTGAGATCGACGCGCTCAAACCTGGAGCCCCGAAGATCGGCGTTGAGGAAGTCAGCCATGCCATGAGGCTAATGTGCGCTGCGCTCGTCGAAGCGCCGGAGATGCACATGGTTCCGTCCAACAGATCGAGGCCAGCGAGGACCCCGCGGCGGCCTCCGTGACGAGCCGCCCGATCGCGACCCCGTACAAGGCGTAGGCCGGCTGTCTGGCCCTGTGCTAAGGCTAAAAACGCTTGAAACGGAAGGATCGCAGACTGGACACAACCACCAGGCCCTGCCATAAACCTTTGGCATAGGGCCAGCCAGCCGACCTACGCCGGGAACCAGGAAGTCAAAGAGACCAGGGAGCTACTTGTTCAGGGAGGTACCAGCCGAGCGCAGGTCCTCGCAGGCCTCGACTACGCGCTTTGCCATGCCGGCCTCCGCCGACTTCCCCCAGGCCCGCGGGTCGTACGCCTTCTTGTTGCCAACCTCCCCATCGACCTTCAGCACGCCGTCGTAATGGGTGAACATGTGGCCAGCAGCGGGCCGAGTAAACGCGTACTGAGTGTCGGTGTCGATGTTCATCTTGATTACGCCGTAGTCGACTGCGGCCCGGATCTCCTCCAGCGTGGACCCTGATCCACCATGGAAAACCAAGTCGAATGGCAGTTCCTTACCGATCTTGCTACCGACCTCCTCCTGGATGTCTTTCAACACCTCAGGACGCAGCTTGACCGCACCCGGCTTATACACCCCATGCACGTTGCCAAAGGTCAGCGCGGTGATGTAGCGGCCCTTCTCGCCCGCGCCAAGTACCTCAACAGTCCGCATTCCGTCCTCGACGGTCGTGTAGAGCTTCTCATTGATCTCCGCGGTAACGCCGTCCTCCTCGCCACCTACCACGCCGACCTCAATTTCCAAGATCACGTTCGCGGCGCTGGTCTGCTGCAGCAACTCCTCGGCGATTGAGAGATTCTCCTCAAGCGGCACTGCCGAACCGTCCCACATGTGTGACTGGAAAAGTGGCTGGCCGCCCGCCTTCACCCGCTCCGTGGAGATCGCGAGCAGTGGCCGAACGTAGCTGTCCAGCTTCTCCTTAGGACAGTGATCGGTGTGCAACGCGACGTTGATCGGATAGTTCTTCGCGACCTCGCGGGCGTACTCCGCCAACGCCACGGCGCCGGTGATCATGTTTTTGATCTTCGGACCAGAGAGATAGTCCGCGCCGCCGGTGGAGACCTGAATGATGCCGTCAGATCCGGCGTCGGTGAATCCCTGAAGGGCTGCGTTCAGCGTCTGTGAGGAGCTGATGTTGATCGCTGGGTAGGCAAAGGATCCCTCCTTGGCCGCATCCAGCATGGCGGCATATACCTCGGGAGTGGCGATCGGCATGCTTGGTGAGCTCCTTTCCTACCTGCTTTTCGTTGTATTCGCGCGCAACTACCTGCGCAAATCCCAAGTCTGTCAAAAAAGGCAAAGCGGTGGTACCTGCAGTGCTTTGTCTCAGCTTTCAATTGCAGACAAGTCCACTCCATGGCGACCGGCCGAGAAGGCCCGAACCGTGCTGTCGAGTGTTGCCGGAAACACCGTAACTTGATCAAGTGGCACCTTCGCTTGCCGTCCGTCAGTCAGAGTTAGGCGAAGTTGCGGGCCGCGGTCAACGCCACCCTTGACCGTGTCTACGCCAAGGACCTGTGACCAGGGAGCCCCAAGTCCAGCAACCTGAATGCCTGGCGGACCGATACGAATGGCGATGCCGCTCCCAATTGTCTTCATTTCCCGCTTGGCGAGAAGGTACAGAACGATGCTGGCTGCAAGCCATGCCAATGAAATGCCCAACACGATGGCGAAGATGATGATGTACCCAGCGCCTTGCATTGCTTCGCGCTGCCACACGTAGATCAACGCGAGCAGCGCGATGGTGATCGCTAGGCTGACCAGCCGTGACCGTATCAGGCGTCGCCGCCGATCCAGCTTTTCGGTAAGCGGTCCGGGATCGTAGGAAACCACCAACTCCGAGATCGGACCCGTGCTCATGAGGCCACAGGCTAGTTCTCCCGAGCACCGCGCGGTGTGATCGCCATATGGATCCGATAACGATCGGCGCGATACCACGAGGTCGATATCTCGATCGCTCGATCACCGGCGTACGTCACGCGTTCCTGCACCAGCAGCGGTGCGCGCTTGGCGATGCCTAGAACCCGTGCCCGATGGGCATCGGCCGATTCAGCCCGTACGGTCTGCTCGCCGCTGCTCACCACGACGCCGTACTCGCTGGCAAAGACGTCGTACAAGGAGCCGAGCTCTCGCTGCAGCAGCCCGGGAAACAGCACCGACGGATAGTGACCAACCTCGTACGCCATGGGCGTGCCATCAGCGGTCCGCAGCCGCTCCACGCGTATCACCGGCTGCCCAGGACGCATCCGCAGCGCGTACGAGACGTCATCGTCGGCCGGCTGCTCGGCAGCTGAGAGCACCACCGTTGCCGGCACCAAGCCACGAGCGCGCATCTCGCGTGAGAACGAGGTCAGATGCAGCCGCGAGTCCACCTGCGGGCCGGTCAGGTAGGTGCCTTTGCCGTGTACCCGCTCCAAAGTCCCATCGGCCACGAGATCAGCAATCGCCTGTCGTACGGTGACTCGGCTGACGCCGAGGCGCACCACCAGCGCCCGCTCCGAGGGAATGGCGTCGCCAGGGTTGAGCTCGGTCGCGATCAGTCCTTGGAGAATGTCGCGGACCTGGGCGCGTTTGGTAGTGGCATGGTCGTGCTGCACTCGTCCTCACCGCCCCGATTTCCACCCGGCTCGCTCGACACTACTCGTCGGCCCAGCGCCGTGCCCAGTGGTACATCGCGATAGCTGCGGCGGCGCCGGCGTTGAGGGATCTTGTGGAGCCGTATTGCGTAATAGCGACCAGGTCCTTGCAGATCGCCACCAGCTCATCGGTCAGCCCAGGACCTTCGGAGCCGAACGCCAAGCAGGTCCGTTCCGGCAGTTCGTAGGGCTCTAATGGTCGCGCGCCGGGCAGGTTGTCTACGCCGATGATGACGTATTTGTCGGCCGCCAGCCGGTCGGCGAAGGCATCGACCGACGGGTGGTGGGAGATCTTGAGATAGCGGTCGGTGACCATCGCTCCGCGCCGGTTCCAGCGCCGGCGGCCGATGATGTGAACGCCCGCGACGTTGAATGCGTTCGCGGTGCGCACGATGGAGCCGATATTGAAGTCGTGTTCCCAGTTCTGGATCGCAATCTGCAGCAGATGGCGCCGCGCATCGAGATCAGCAACGATGGCCGAGACCTTCCAATAGCGATAGCGATCGACCACATTGCGGCGATCGCCGTGCTCGAGCAGCTCGCGGTCGAGCTTGTCGTCGTCCGGCCAGGGCTGAGGATGCGGACCCACGCCAGGTGTCCCAGACGACTCCGTCATCTGCTGGTCGTTGAGGGCGTTCAAGGGGTCGCTCCCCTTGGTCCGTTTAGGAAACTCACAGTGTGCGACGGTACCGTTTTCCGACGTGAGCCCTCTCGAGGTCGCCGCTGCGCACATCCCCCTGCTGCTGCCGTCCTGGATGGACCCCGAGGAACTGATCAGGTTCTTTGGTCCGTACGCGCTCTGGGGAGTGGCTTTCGTGATCTTCGCCGAGTGCGGGCTCTTCGCAATCCTGCCGGGCGACTCGCTGCTTTTTACCGTCGGGCTGCTGGTGGCGGCGGGCGTTATTCCCCACAGCCTGGTGTTCGTTTGCATCGTGCTCACCATTGCAGCGGTACTAGGCAACATCAGCGGATATGCCATCGGGCGCAAGATCGGGCCGCCACTGTTCAGAGCGCGGCCCGGATTGGCAGGCAAGATCTTCAAGCAGTCCTACGTCGAGAGGACTCACATCTTCTTCGAGCGCTATGGCAACCGTGCGCTGATCCTGGCCCGGTTCGTGCCCATCGTCCGTACCTTCGTTACCTTGGTCGCCGGCGTCGGCAAGATGGACTTCCGGCATTTCATCACCTACACCGCGATCGGTGGTGTGCTGTGGGCAACCGGAGTCACCGTCGCAGGCTACTTCCTCGGCAATATCCCCTTTATCAAGAACAACATCGATCTGGTGCTGATCTTGATCGTGATCGCCTCGCTGGTCCCGATGGGCGTCGAGTACTTGCTGCACCGGCGGCGTCGCAAGCAAGAATCTGCTGTCCTCTGATCGCATATGGACAGGGAGACGATGGGCCGGCTCGTCGCGTCGGCGCCGGTCGGCCGCCTCGCAACAGTTCGCACCGACGGCCGGCCGCATGTGGTGCCCATCTGCTTCGTCATCACAGAGGACGTTGTCTACTCTGCGGTCGACGACAAGCCCAAGCGACACGGACAGCTGCAGCGCCTCAGCAACGTCAGGGCCACCGGAACCGCAAGCCTGCTGATCGACGAATACTACGAGGACTGGTCCCGACTCTGGTGGGTCCGACTCGACGGCCGGGCCCGCGTCGTCGAGAGCCCTTCCGAGATCGAGCGAGCGATCCGTTCGTTGAGCGACAAGTATCCGCAGTACCGCGACCAGCCACCCACCGGCCCCGTCCTTGCGCTGGACGTCGAACGCTGGGTGGGGTGGTCGGGAAGCGTCAGCGGAAGTTCGGCATAACCTCATCTGCGAGCAGCCGGAGCTGCTCGTCAACGCTGGCAACACCTTCGACCGTTTGCCCGGTGAAGGCTTTTACCAGAGAGGCGTCTGTGATCGCGGCGATGTAGTGGTTGACACCGGTACCCTCGAGCTCGGCCTTTATCTTGCTCGTGACCTCCTCGGGTGTGCCGGAGATCGACATCTTCTCTGCCAGCTCAGGGCTGGTGAGTTCAATACTCTTGGCCAGCTCTCCTTCATTCATGGCTTCAACGATGGGAGTGAGCTCCGCCGCGTCGACTCCGTTCCGCGCGAGTTGCTCAGGGTGCATAGACGAGGCGTAGATCCCGACCATCGAGCGAGCTGCCTGCTTCGCCGCCGCCGAGTCCCGCCCGACCGATGTCACCACCCAAGCCGCGAAGTCAAGGTCGTCTGGGTTCTTACCCGCCCGCTCGGCGCCGGCGCGGAAGTGCTCGAATCCGTACTCGTAGGCCTGCCGCTTGTAGCTGAGGCAGTGGTGGCAACCATCAGAGAACTCACCCGCGACCTCGAACGACTTCGGGCCCCGCATCGCCCCGATCTTGACCGGCAGCCGCTCCTGGACCGGTCGCGCGAACGTGAACAGCCCGTGGTACTTGAAGAACTCGCCGTCGAACGTGACGGCACCGTCATCGAGCAGTGTTCGGATGACCTGGGCGCTCTCCTTGACCCGGGACAGCGGCTTGGTCTTTTTCCAGTTGATGTCGTACTGCGCCAGCAAGCCGAAGTTGCCTGATCCGAGCACCACTTCGGCGCGACCGTTGGTGAGCTCGTCGAGGGTCGCGACCGCCTGGGCGATAAGCGTGGGCTCACGCAGGACCACGCCAGACACGCTTGGTCCGAAGCGGATGTTGGTCGTCTCCTTGGCCGCGGCCGCGAAGAGCAGCCACAAGTCCTTGTGCCATGTCTCGTCGGCGGCGTAGCACGCGTAGAAACCCAACTCGTCAGCTAACCTAATGGCCCGCATCGAGTCATCGAGTGGGTAGTCCGGAAGCATCAGGTAACTGAATTTCATGTTGCCCTCCCTCTGAGAATCACCTTGTCCGGACACGGCAAACTAAGCCGCGGAGAGGTGTGCTTCCATCAGACCATTTCTATGTCGGAGGAGTCCATAGAGCAGGCATTTCCGATGCGCTGTCGTTTCATTGACGGTCCGTACGGCCCCGAAATATTGTGCAAAGCAGGTCCAGGTGGAGCGCCGCAATAGCGCCCCCTTTTCAACGCAAGGGGTGAGCAGTGACCTTCGATGACGCAACAAGCCGGGCTTCCAGAGCCGCTCAGGACGGACAACTCCAGCGCGAGTTCGTGGAGAGGTGGCGGCAAAACGGCTACAACTGCTTCTCATCCGGCCACAAGTTCTGCCGCGAGGTCTGCCCGGTAACCCAGGTAACCCGGAACGAGAACCACACGCCGACCGCCTTCCACGCCAACATCATCGCGATGGACAAGGGTTTGCTGGACATCGACGATGTCGCCGATGACTACGTCCACTGCACGCAGTGTGGAGCGTGTGAGATCCGGTGTCCGAACACCTTGTTCGTGGGCGACTTCTATCAAGCGCGCACCGAAACCGTGAAGGTGGTGCGAGCTGCTCGGGCGCTTATGGTCGACAAAGGGCTGGACAGGGACGGCTGGCAGCTCTGGAACCGGCTGACGAACGAACTCAAGAACGAGCCCGTGCTCGGCACCCAGAACGGCCAGCCCAATGGCCAGGAACACGTTCGCGATTGGGCTGAAGGCCTTCAGATCCCGATCGGCGGCGAAACGATCATGTTCGTCGACTGCGAGGCCGCCTTCTACCGGACCTCGAACACCCGCGCCACCGCCCAGGTACTGCAGAAAGCGGGTTTCCAGTTCGGCCTAATGAATGAGCAATGGTGCTGCGGTGGCCCGGCCGCCGAGATGGGGTACGTCGAGCAGTCACGAGCCTTTGCCGAACACAATCTGGCGGACTGGCGTGCCTCCGGTGTCAAGCGCGTGATCGCCATCGAGCCGCACGATTACATCCACTTCACCGAGGACTATCCCGCGTACTTCGGGTCAGACTTCGACATCGAAGTGGTCCAGATCCTGGAGCTGGTCGCCGAGTTGATCAAGAACGGCCAGCTCAAGCTCGAGATCCCGATCAACAAGACCGTGACTTACCACGATCCTTGCCGGCTCAACAAGCGCAAAGGGATCCATGAAGCACCCCGATTCATCCTGAACTCCATCCCCGGTTTGATCTTCAAGGATGTCGATCACGTCACGCAGTGGTCCTACTGCTCCGGTGCTGGCGGCGGACTCCCCATTGAGAAGCCCGAGATCACCGAGGCGATCAGCGAAGCCCGGATGGCGAGGGCCAAGGAACTCGACGTCGACATGCTGGTCAGTGCATGCGTCTGGTCGGAGCGTCCGCTTGCGACTGCGGGACATAAAGCCGGGATCGAGGTAGCAGACATCATCGAGCTGGTTGCTGAGTCCGCAGGCATCGAGGTCGGCGGTCGGCGCGGCGCATCAGATCTGGAGGCTGCCCGATGACCACCGCTCCGGTGATGACAGTCGACGGCGCCGTTGTGGCCGAGCTTGAAGCGATCATGAATGAGCCGGGTTCGGTACTGACCGGGATTTCCAGCCGGAGCAATCGAACTCGGGTTCCTGCGCCTTTCCCGCTACACAGGTGGGCGGAACACATGCCGGCGGTCGTCGTGCTGCCGAGAACCGCACAGCAGATCTCAGAGATCGTCAAGCTGGCCAACCGCGCCAAGATTCCGGTCGTGCCGCGCGCCGGTGGGACCGGCCTCAATGACGGAGCGGTCCCGCTTCGCGGCGGGATCATGGTCGACGTCAAGCGGATGAACCAGATCCACGAGATCGATCTGGCCGATCGGACTGTCACGGTCGGCCCGGGCATTAGCATGCTGAAGCTCAACGAGGAGCTCAAAAAATACGGCGTCTTCTACCCAGACACGCCAGCCTCCTACCCGTGCTCCTTAGTGGGTGGGCGGATCGCCTGCAGCGGCTGGTCGCTTTTGGGCTCCCGCTTTGGACACACCCGGGACCTGGTTGTGTCCTTCGAGATCGTGCTGCCGACGGGAGAGATCATCCGGGTCGGAGACGGCGGCGGGAAGAAGGTACGCAAATCCTCGACGGGTTATCACCTCAAGCACTTGTTCATGGGTCATCAAGGCACGCTGGGCATCGTCACCGAAGCGACGCTGGAGCTCGTGCCAAGGCCCGAGGCGGAATTCGCCGCCTTCTTCGCCTTCAACGACTTCCTCAATGCTCATCGCACCGTGCACGGAATCGTCAATTCCGGCATCGCTACTCTCGCCGGCACCGTGCTCTTCGACGAGAAGAAGATCGAATACTTACGACGCGACGACGAGGCGTTCATCCCCATGCCGCCCTGGGTGAATTCCATCGTTGCCACAGCCCTGTATGGCACGAAGCCGGAGGTGCGGGAGGCTTCGAAGCTGCTGATGGATCTCGGCAGGAAGGAAGGCGGGCGGTACACCGGCGATGAGATGGCCGTCGGTGACTGGGCGTCCCGACATGACCGCTACGCCAACCCGCTGCATGGACGGCTGAAAGACGGCACCGTTGCTCCGATGTCGTGGCACTGCGAGGACGCGTCATTGACCTGGACCGTGCTCCCGAAGGTGCGCGAGGAGTGGACGGCGATCACCCAGAGATACATCGACAGGTACGGCATCTTCGACAACTGGGGGATGTACTTCTATACGAACGCGGCGTACAAGCCGTGGGGTGACTACCTCGTCGAGATCGACATCGGCATCTGGGAGGAGAAGCTCGACGACGAGACCTGGGCCGGCTGGGTCGACCTGAAGTCCGAGATCGCGAAGGTGTCGCTGAGGTACGGCGGCTCGATCACCGCCTGCCACGGCAGCACCAGAGTCGGCGACGCGGAGCTGGTCCCCGACGAGATGGGCGGCGGCTGGGACGTGATGCTCAAGATCAAGCAGGCACTCGATCCCAACAACATCATGAACCCCGGCAAGCAAATGCTGGACCAGGCTTACGAGAGCTGAAGGGGCGTATCAATGCGACGGTTCGTCTACAAGCAGGAGTACGTCCGCCCGGAGGCGACCCGGGTGTCCGACGGTGTGGTTGTCCGGATGGTGCATCACTATGAGGTGGACCCGGACCGGATGGGTCAGCAGTTTGATCAGCAGGTCATGCCAGCGTGGGACACGGTGCGAATCATCGAAGATCGCACCGACCATCTGAATTGGATGCACGAGCACTTCGCTGACGAGACCCTGGTAGCAGGCCAGGAGCCCGAGCTGGACCTTGGTCCTGGCCAGCCGAGTGGCCAGGCCTACCCGGTGCCGACAGAAGCGCCCGCACGACACCCAAGGCCGATCCTGCCTTACTGATCGACAAGCTCAGGGCGCGATGTTCGGTCCTCCCACCGGATCCGGTGGTCGTTGATCCAGGCAGTGCTGCGATCGGTGATCACGTAGCGGAACGCGAAACGCAGCATCAGCTCCTGGAACCGTCGGACGACCGGCCCCGGAATCTTCGAGCTGCTACTCCGTGCACCGGCTGCGACGATCTTCTCCACCCGCTCCCGGCGCGCCTTCTCGTACCCGGCGAAGGCAGCGGGCACCTCCGGATGATCACGCAGTGACTGTGCGAGCACTACAGCATCCTCCGTGGCCATTGCGGCTCCCTGACCGGAACTCGGCGATGGGGCATGTGCGGCGTCTCCGATGATCACCATCCGGCCGCGGAACCATGTCGGTACGTGACCGAGGTCATAGGTGTTGTCGCCCGCTAGCTCGAGCTGGCCAGTTCGGATCAGCTCAGCTGCCGGACCAGCGTCGTCCTGGACCAGCGCGAGAAGCCGGCGAGCCCATTCTTGCTCGGTCGTGTTCCGCCGCTGCTCCCGAGTGATCTCTGGCTCAGGGACATTGACGAACCAGACCACATCACCAGCAGGCGTTGGATGGGCGCCGAAGAAGGCCCGGCTCCCGAAGATGAAGTGCCAAGCCTCAGGCTCAAGATCATCAGCGATTCGGGTGTTCCGGGTGATTCCTCCGAAGTTCGTCAGTCCCACGTAGCGGGCGGCAGGCGCCTGCGCATCAATGGTTTGCCGGACCCGGGAATGCACACCGTCAGCCCCGATGAGCAGATCGGCCGTAAGGACGGTGCCGTCGGTCAAGGTTGCCTCGACATGGTCGCCAGCATCGGTCACATCAGCGACCTCCGCCCCACGCCGTACGCGGATGCCGCGACGCTCGGCTTCGCCTTCGAGCTGCACCGCCAGCCAGGAGCGCTTCATGGTCAATGCGAACAGGCCGTTGTCGAGCGGACGCCCGAGGCTTACCTTGCCAAGCCGCCGCCCGGTCGCTCCGTACATGACGTTGGCGCGTGACGGTACTCCTTCGTTGCGCACCCCCTCCAGAACGTCCATCGCCTGGAGCGCGTCGAGTCCGTTGGGCGCAACGGTCAGCCACGACCCGGCCTCTGGGTCTAGGACCGGCCGGCGTTCGAGGACCTCCGACTCAATGCCGGCCTTGGCCAGCGCGAGCGCTGCTGCCGGTCCAGCGATGCCACCGCCCGCCACAAGTGCCTTCATGCTGCTATCTTTCCTTACGAATATCATATTTTTCGATTTTCGAAAGGTTAGCACCATGGCGCGTAGCCGTCAAGATCTCGTCGAGGCTTTGGGTCTGGCCGTGCAGCGTTATCAGCGCAGTACCCAGGCCTTCGACGACACAGTGGGACGGCACCTGGGACTGGGCCCATCAGACGTACGGTGTCTCGACTGGCTGGCCGATGGACCGAAGACCGCCGGGCAGTTGAGCAAGGCAACCGGGCTACGGCCGGCCGCCACAACGGCAATGATCGACCGGCTGGTCGCAAAGGGGCTTGTCGAGCGGGTACGCGACGGCTTGGATCGCCGGCAGGTGCTGGTTCAGATGACCGAGGAGGGACGGGCGCGGACTTGGGAGCTCTACGCCCCGCTAGCAACTGAGGGTAGGCAGCAGCTCGCGAGAATGCGGATCTCGGACCTGGAGCTGATGCTGCACCAGCTGGAATCGATGCGGGAGCTTACCGACAAACACCGAGAGCGTTTGGAGCATTGAGCAATAAGCTGCGCGGCGAGCAATGAATGCCGACGACGGTTTACGCCGAAACATCGGCATTGCCAGGCTGTTCATGGCCGAGCGTGAGACCACAGCTAGCAAGATCACCAGGTCGAGCAAGAGGTTCGTATTAGACCGACGACTGGGTGATCTCCAGCAGCGTCTCAAGATCATCTCCGCTGGGCACCCAAAGTCCGGCCTCAACGTTCTGCTTTACCTGCTCGGCTGAGGTAGCGCCGGCGATCACCGAGCCTACTGTCGGCATCGCCGCCAGACCACCGATCGCGACCTGAAGCATGGTCAAGCCGCGCTCAGCCGCATAGGCCTCAACTGCCTCGATGAGATCAAAGTTCGCCCGGTCAAGCCGTACCCGGTTGCGTGCCAGCCGGCTGCCCTGAGGTGCGGCCTCCCCACGGTGATACTTGCCGGTGAGCAGGCCGGATGCGAGCGGGAAGTACGGCAGCAAGCTCTGGCCGGTGCGCTCCAGCGCAGGTACCAGCTCGCTTTCAACAGCGCGGTTCAGCCAGGAGTACTCGTTCTGTGCGGAAATAAATGCCTCGTAGCCGCTAGTTCGCGATATCCAGTCGGCATCGATCACCTGCCAGCCGGAAAAGTTCGACGAGCCGATGTAACGCACCTTGCCCTCGGCCACAATTTCGGTGAGCGCGGACAGGGTCTCCTCGATCGGCGTATTCGGATCGGGCTCGTGCATCTGGTAAAGGTCAATCCAGTCGGTCCCGAGCCGGCGGAGGCTGTTCTCAACCGCAATCCTGATGTAGCGACGGGAACCCCGGGCACCCCAATCCGGACCATTCGCGCCCCGCATGTCAGAGCCGAACTTGGTTGCGATGATCACCTCATCCCGCCGGGAGCCCAGGCCCTTGGCGAGCAGGGTTTCCGAGCCGCCCGCGTTGCCGTAGACATCGGCGGTATCGAACAAGGTAATGCCGGCATCGATGGCGGTATTCACCACGCTCGGCACCTCATGGTCAGGCATGCGGGCACCGAAGTTGTTGCAGCCGACTCCGATGGTGGAGACCGTTAGACCGGAAGGACCGAGCTGCTGGTAGGTCATTTCCGCGGGCACGTCAGACCCCCGGAGCCGTACTGATTCCGGGGGGACGACCCCCCGAGCCCCCCGAGGTCATCAGCGCTGGTTCGGATTCTGTTGGCCCGTTTCAGGCGGCACATAACCGCCTTGTTGCGGCGGCTGATACTGCCCCTGTTGCGGGGGCTGATACTGGCCCGGCTGGGGCGGTTGCTGATACTGCTGCGGATTGGGCAGCTCGTCCTCGCTTTGCCTATCGAACTGGACCGGCGGTGTCGATTGTTGGGGGGCAGACTGCTGCGGTGGTAGCTGCCGCTGCTGCTCCGGGTCGCCACGGTAGGCAATTTCGCCGAAACTGACGTCCGGCGCCTGGCGTACTGCCGGCTCGTCAACCTGGAAGTAGGCAGCCTTCTCAAACTTGAACATGCCGGCGATGATGTTCGAGGGAACCGACTCGACCTTGGTGTTGTAAACCCTCACGTTGGCGTTGTAGAAGCGTCGGCCAGCCGCGATCCGGTCCTCAGTCTCAGCGAGCTGCCGCTGCAGCTCCAGAAAGTTCTGGTTGCTTTTGAGATCCGGGTACGCCTCGACACTGACGATCAAGTTCCGGACCGCACCAGACAGCGCAGCCTCGACATCGCCGCGCTGCTGGCTGGGCAGTGCGCCTTCTGACTGTGACAGTTGCTGAGCCTGGCTGCGGAGTCGGGTGATGTCCTCCAAGGTGTTGCGCTCATGAGCCGCGTACGCGCGAACCGTCTCGACCAAGTTCGGGATCAGCTCATAACGGCGGTTCAGCTCGACGTCGATCTGTCGCCACGATTCCTGAATCAGGTTTCGAGATTTGACGAAGCCGTTGTACGAGCCCACGCCGATGAGCGCGAGAATGACGACGATCACCAAGATGATGATGATCACAGTGATGGCGGTACCCATCAGATCTCCTTAGCTTTCCATGCCTGCGCCCTGAGCTTGTCCATGCCCGCCCTAAGCCTGTCCATGCCGCGCCCTGAGCCCTTCGACCAGCTCAGGACGGCGCTTGTCGAAGGGCGGCTCAAGACCACATTCACCCTAACCGGTGGGCCCACTCAGGCGCCGGTAGGTCTTACTCCAAGCCCAGGTCGCGTGCCGAGATCGCTGCTCGGTACGGAAGCCCCGCGGCTTCGACGGCCTCCTTGGCGCCGGTATTGCGGTCAACGATGACGGCGACTCCAATGACCTGGGCTTCGGCCTCGCGCAGCGCATTGGCGGCGGTCAACACCGAGGCACCCGTGGTACTGGTGTCCTCCACGGCAAGCACCCTGCGCCCGACGACCGACGGCCCTTCGATGCGTTGCTGCAGCCCATGTGCCTTACCTTCCTTCCGGACCACAAAGGCATCCAGTCGCTCGCCGGTTGCTGCGGCGGCGTGCATCATGGCGGTCGCAACGGGGTCGGCGCCCAGTGTGAGACCGCCGACTGCCTCGAAGTCCCAATCGGACACCAGAGCCCGCATGACGCGGCCGATGATCGGCGCCACGGCCCCGTCGAGGGTGACCCGGCGCATGTCGACGTAGTAGTCGGCGGTGCGGCCGGAGGACAGGGTGACGGTGCCGCGTACGATCGCCAGCGCCTTGATCCGCTCAATCAGCTCGGCAGTGTCTTGCGCAACTGTCGGCGTTATCACGACCGGAACTGTAGCTGGCCGCCCGCTCGGGCTGTAGCTGGCCGCCCGCTCGGGCTGTATCTCCCCGCCCACTCTTCGGCGAAGGTGGTCGGAGAGGACAAGGAATTCGGCTGACGGGAGTTGGTCGTCCTCGACCACTTTCGGCGCTACCTGCGTTCTGCGTTACTTGCGCTCGGTTCGCACCAGATGGCCGAAACCGACAGAGCGTTTTGAGGAAAGAAAGATGTCCGGGCAGGTCGTCAATGTGATCAACGCCTGTGTCGGTTTGAGCTCGGGCCTGCCGGGCACCGGGTCGATTACCCAGGTTTCGGTGTCTTTGACGGTGAGTCGCTTGGGAGGCTCGTCCAGCACGTAGGTGTACGTGGCGTCACGGGTTTCGACGATGATCTCGTCGCCGGTGTCCAGTTGCAGCAGTTTGGCAAAGGGCTGGCCGTGGGTCACTCGATAGCCAGCGAGCGCAAAGTTACCGATCTGACCGGGCTTTGCGGTCGAGGCGTAGTGTCCGACACCCTCGGCGAGCACGCCGAGCTGGGTGCCATGAAGAATCGGCACCTCGTACCTGTCGCCGAGGGCCGGAATCCGCAGCAGGCCAATGGCATCGCCCGGACGTGTGGTGGGCTGCCTCATACCTTGCGGATCGGTCTTCTGCTCCTCGATCCATTGGGCTCGCAGCCGGTTGGCTTCGGTGCGGAATGTGTGCTGGGCGATCAGGTTGGTGCCGACGTACTGGTAGGCCACCCAACCAAGACAGGAGAGCCCGAGCACCAGCAAGGCGACGCCAACGATGGTGAGCTGCCGACGACGCTTGCCCCGTGCCGTTGTGGTATCAGTTCCCCGCTCGCGGATGGAACTGCTCACCCGCGACATTGTGCCGCTGATTGATCAGCCGCAGAGCTTGTTCCGAATAGTTCAGCTGGCGAACGGATTCGGCGTCAGGGTGTACTTGGTGTACAGGTATTCCTGAATTCCCTCAAAGCCGCCTTCACGTCCGACCCCGGACTGCTTCACCCCACCAAAAGGAGCCGCGGCGTTGGACACCACACCGACATTGAGGCCCAACATGCCGCTCTCCAACGAATCGATGAGGCGCTGGCCCCGTGCCATGTCTTTGGTATAGGCGTACCCAACCAGGCCAAACTCGGTGTCGTTGGCGATCCGGACCGCTTCCTTCTCATCTTCGAAGGTGACGATGCTGAGCACCGGCCCGAAGATCTCCTCGCGAAGGATGTCGCTGCCAGGGCGTACGCCGGCGACAACGGTCGGCTCATAGAACGTGCCGGGCCGATCGATTGGATGACCACCGGTCAGCACCTTTGCGCCGCGCTCGGTGGCGTCTCGTACCAGGGAGTCGGCTTTCTGCACCGCATCGTCGTTGATCAGCGGACCAATCTGTACATCCTCCTCGGTGCCACGCCCGACCTTGAATGCCTGCACACGCTCAGTAACACGGGCCGCGAATTCGTCGGCAATCGCTTCATGCACGATGAACCGGTTCGCGGCCGTGCAGGCCTGACCTATGTTGCGGAACTTGGCGAGCACGGCCCCATCAACAGCCGCACCAAGATCAGCATCGTCGAAGATCAGGAAGGGGGCGTTGCCGCCCAGCTCCATGGAGATGCGCAAGATGTTCTCCGCGGCCTGCTCATAGAGCTTGCGGCCGACCTCGGTAGATCCGGTGAAGCTCAACTTACGGAGCCGAGCATCGGCGATGATCGGTGCCGACACCTTGCTCGATGTGGATGTGGTGATCACATTGACAACACCCGGTGGCAGGCCGGCCTCTGAAAGGATTTTGACGAAGTAAAGGGTGGTCAAGGGAGTCAGCTCGGGGGGCTTGATCACTACGGTGCAACCGGCAGCTAGCGCTGGACCTGTCTTGCGAGTGGCCATTGCCAGTGGGAAGTTCCACGGGGTGATCAAGTAGCAGGGGCCAATCGGATATTGGGAAACGATCATCCGCCCAGTGCCCTCGGGGTTGATGCCGTAGCGGCCGAAGACCCGCACCGCTTCCTCGGAGAACCAGCGCAGGAACTCATTGCCGTACTTGACCTCGGCCTTGGATTCGGCCAGCGGCTTACCCATTTCCAGCGTCATCAGCAACGCCACTTCGTCCTGACGCTCTTCGATCAGGTCGAAGGCCCGCCGCAGCAACTCGGCGCGCTCGCGTGGCGGTGTCCTGGCCCAGTCGGCCGCCGAGTCAACCGCGGCGTCCAGCGCCGCAGTACCGTCCTCTACGCCTGCATCAGCAATCGTCTTGATCGCTTCGCCAGTTGCTGGGTCGTACACCTTCAAGGTGGAACCCGAACCTGCCTGGCGCCAGGCACCGCCGATGAACAGCCCATCCGGTACCGACTCCAGCAACGCCGTTTCAGCCGCGTTCAACATTGAAAACCTCCTGGCTCACCTTGATACCGTCGTCCATTCGAGCCTAACTCTCGGGCACTGCCAGCCAGTCAGCCGATCGGTGCGCACCAAGTAAGGCGGCCGTACGAACTAGTGTCTCGGTATGCCGTCTGTCTGGAAAGCCGACCGTATCCGCGCGGCCACGACCACGATTTTCGCCGAAATGTCGGCGCTCGCCCTCGCGACGCAATCAGTCAACCTCGGCCAAGGCTTCCCGGACACCGATGGCCCGGCCTTCATGCTGGAGGAGGCGCGCGCCGCGATTGCCGGCGGCATGAACCAGTACCCGCCAGGTCGCGGGATTCTGCCGCTGCGACAAGCCATAGCCGCGCACACCAGCCGCACCTATGGGCTCAGCTACGACCCGGAGTTGGAAGTTCTGGTCACGACTGGTGCCACTGAGGCGCTAGCCGCGTCGATTCTGGCCTTCGTCAATCCAGGCGATGAGGTGATCGCCCTAGAACCCTTCTATGACTCTTACGCGGCATCGATCGAGCTGGCCGGCGGACAGCGCGTCGGCGTCGGCTTGTTCGGACCAGACTTCCGGCTCCACCATGACGAGCTGGCGGCCGCGTTCAGTCCAAAGACCAAGGCGCTTTTGATCAATTCGCCGCACAATCCGACTGGTGTAGTGCTGGATCGTACTGATCTTGCTGTGATAGCCGAGCTGGCGGTTCGGCACGATGTGCTGGTTATCTGCGATGAGGTCTATGAGCATCTGACCTTCGACGATGCGGAACACCTGCCCTTGGCGGCTTTCCCCGGAATGTGGGAACGGACAGTGCGGATCTCGTCCGCCGGAAAGACGTTTTCGGCGACCGGCTGGAAGATCGGCTGGGCGCTTGCTAACCCGGATTTGATCAATGAGATCACCGCCGTGAAGCAGTTCTTGAGCTACGTCTCCGGCGCGCCATTTCAGCCGGCCGTTGCACGAGCCCTCAATGAAGGGCAGGAGTGGGTGGAAAAGGCGCGGCTGAATCTGCAAGACCGGCGTGACCAGCTCGCCGCCGGCTTACGGTCGATCGGACTCGAGCCGGTCGTGCCGCGCGGCACCTACTTCATGACCACCGATGTCCGGCCGCTGGGCTATAGCGACGGTGTGGAGTTCTGTCGGGACCTTCCGAGCCGTTGCGGAGTTGTCGCGATCCCGCATCAGGTGTTCTATGACCGGATTGAGGCGGGTCGGCCGTACGTGCGGTGGGCCTTTTGTAAGCAGGAACAGGTGCTCGACGAGGCGATTCGTCGACTGGCCGCCATGGGCAAGCACTAGGAGAAGTGGCGTAGGTCTCGGCCAGGTTCCGGTGACTCGGCGGCATCGTTGTCGCTAAAGGGAGGCGAGTCGGCCAGCAGCTGGTGCAATCGCGCGCCGCGCAGCAGGCGATATGGAAAAGGCGGACAGCCCACTCGCTGGGCGATCGCGGCGTACGGGAGCGGTGTCATGCCACCGGCAATGATCACATTGCCGAACCGTCGCCCCTTCAGCGTTGATGACTCGGCGCAGAACAGCACATGCGGGAAAGCCCGGCGTACTCCGGCCAACACCCGCCGCGCGTAGTCAAGTGGCCCGCGATCAGTGACGTTGATGATCAACACTCCATGATCATTGAGTGCTCGACGATTATCGGCAAGAAACTCAGCCGTGGTCAGCTCGGCCGGTACCCGGGCGCCGACGAAGGCATCGATGATGATCAGGTCTGCGTAACCGTCGTGCAGTGCTGCGATGCCGCGGCGCCCATCGATGCCGCGCACCTTGATGCCGCTGCGGGTGGGTAGCGGCAGGTATCGACGGACGAAGGTGGTGAGCTCGATGTCCGGCTCGAGCACGATCTGGGCCGAGGTAGGTCGGGTCGCCGCCACATACCGCGGCAAGGTCATCGCCGCGCCGCCGACATGGACGACGCGTAACCGCTGCCCTGGCTCCGCGACGCTGTCCAGGACATCGACCAGCCGTTGTACATAGTCGAATTCCAGCCGCAGCGGATCATCAAGATCGACATAGGACTGATCGGTACGGCCGACTCGGAGTGTGAAAGCTCTGGGATATGCCAGATCCGGCACCAGGCGTGCGCCGTCGGCGCCGGGTCGCAAGATGAGGCTGGCTGATCTCAACGTTGTTCCCCGGCGTCCAACGCGCCTCGCGCCAGCGGGAACGGCTGGCGGCTTGGTGTAGAAACAATATGGAAGGGAGAAAGGCCATGAAGCTGCGCTGGATCGACTCCGACGGCGTGAGCAATCACGATCTGGCCGACCTGCCGGACCTTCGGAAGCGCACTGACGGATTCCTCTGGCTCGACATTCCGGAATGGAGTGATGAAGCCGAGGCGCTGCTTACCCGGGAATTCCATTTTCACCATATGGCTATCAATGAAAGCCGCAACCGCAACCACATTCCCAGAGTCCATGTGTATCCGCACCACGTCTTCATCGTCGTGCACGCGCCTGAGATCGGCGCCGGCGGCCACGTCCACTATCTCGAGCTCGACCAGTTCGTCGGCGAACATTACCTGGTCACCGTGCATGGGCCGATCAACCCAAAGGTCCCGCTCGAGGCGGCGCTGCGCGAAACTAAAGCAGTGGCGGAACGGTTGGATGCCGGGCGGCTGCACCCAACCTCGCCGTTCGGGCTCACCTACGCGATTGTCTCTTCGATCGCCCGCCGAGAAGCTGAAATGGTGGCCGAGATAGCCCGGGAGGTCGGCCTCTTGGAGCAGCGGGTCATGGCTGAGGTGGATGAAGATCCGCAGAAGTTTCTCAGTGAATTGTTCGCAGCTCGACATGAGCTCTTGACGATCAAGACCATGGCCACGCAGGGCAGCGAGATCTACCGGCGAGCGATCAAGCTCACCACCTTCGCACCGGCTGAGGGCCTGGCCCTGATGAAGGACGTACTCGACCAGTACGAGACCGTCGCTCACATCAGCGATGCCCAGCTGGTGTTCCTGGTGGGTGTCACCGAGTTCTACCGGGCGCGTACCGACACCAAGATGACCATTGCTGCCGAGCGCCTTGCTGTCATCGCAGCAATCACCCTGCCGATCACATCGCTGTCTTCTGTCATCGGCATGAACGTCATCGTCAATGATGAGACCAAGTGGGTGCCGCTGATCATCCTGCTATTGATCATGCTGACCATCTCACTAGTCCTGTTGCGCTGGGCGCACAAGCAGGGCTGGTGGTGACAGACAACCAGCCGACTTGTCAGATTCTTAGCGGGCTATAGCCAGCTGAGAGTCTGACAAGTCGGCGGTTGTAAGGGATGATCAGTTAGGCGACGACAGGCTGCGGCTCCAGGATGATCAAACCGTCCCTGCTCTCGTCTGCGTCAAAGGTAACGGTGTCGCCCTCCCGTACCGCGCCGGACAGCACCTTCTGCGCCAGTTGATCTTCGATCGTGGTCTGGATCAGCCGTCGTAGCGGACGAGCACCGAAGACCGGGTCGAACCCGGTGAGCGCCAGCCACTCCTTGGCCGCAGGCGTTGCCTCTACAGTGATCCGCCGATCGGCGAGTCGCTTGTTGAGCCGGGCCAAGTTGATCTCCACGATCTTGGCGAGCTCCTCGGTGCCGAGGGCGTCGAAGAGCACGATCTCGTCGAGCCGGTTCAAGAACTCCGGCTTGAACGCACCGCGCACTACACCCATTACGGCATTCCGCTTGGTCTCCAGGTCCAGTGTCTGGTCTGCCAAGAACTGCGAGCCCAGGTTGGAGGTCAAGATCAAGATGGTATTCCGGAAGTCGACCGTACGCCCGTGACCGTCGGTCAGGCGGCCATCGTCCAGCACCTGCAGCAAGATGTCGAAGACCTCGGTATGGGCTTTCTCCACCTCATCCAGCAGCACCACGGAGTAGGGCCGACGCCGGACCGCCTCGGTGAGCTGACCGCCCTCCTCGTAGCCGATGTAGCCCGGAGGTGCGCCGACCAGTCGCGCTACCGAGTGCTTCTCGGAGTACTCGCTCATATCAATCCTGATCATCGCCCGCTCATCGTCGAACAAGAACTCTGCCAGCGATTTGGCCAGCTCAGTCTTGCCGACGCCGGTCGGACCGAGGAACAGGAAGGAGCCGGTGGGTCGGTTGGGATCGGAGATGCCAGCGCGCGAACGGCGTACCGCATCCGCGACGGCGCGGACAGCCTTCAACTGACCGACCAGCCGATCCCCAATCCGGGTTTCCATGGACATCAGCTTTTCGGTCTCACCCTGCAGCAGCCGACCTACCGGTACCCCGGTCCAGTTGGATACCACCTCGGCCACATCGTTCGGACCGACCTCTTCAGAGACCATCGAAGGCAGCTGGTTCTCGGCCTTGGCGGCCTCCTCCATCTCTTTTTCCAGCGCAGGAATCTCGCCGTAGTTGATTTCGCTGGCCCTGACGAGATCACCCTCCCGAAGCGCCCGTTCTGATGCCACGCGTAGCTCGTCGATCTGCTTCTTCAGCTCGCCGACACGGTTAAGGCCTTGCTTCTCTGCCTCCCAGCGCATCTCGAGGGATCGCAGTTCCTCCTCGGCATTAGCCAGCTCCTCGGTCAACCGATGCAACCGCTCGACACTGCCAGGATCGGACTCCTTCTCCAGCGCGAACTTCTGCATTTTCATCCGATCGACGGTGCGGCGCAGCGCGTCGATTTCCACAGGCGAGGAGTCGATCTCCATGCGCAACCGGGAAGCGGCCTCATCGACCAGGTCGATCGCCTTGTCAGGCAGCCGCCTGGAGGTGATGTAGCGGTGCGACAGAGTGGCTGCCGCAACCAGAGCGGCGTCGGTGATCGCCACCTTGTGGTGCGCCTCGTAACGCTCGCGCAGCCCACGCAAGATCGCAATGGTGTCCTCGACGCTCGGCTCGTCCACAAACACCTGCTGGAAGCGGCGCTCGAAGGCCGGGTCCTTTTCGATGCGTTCGCGGTACTCATCCAGGGTTGTCGCGCCGATCATGCGCAGTTCACCACGCGCCAGCATCGGCTTCAGCATGTTGCCAGCGTCCATCGAGGAATCGCCGGTCGCGCCCGCGCCGACGACGGTGTGCAGCTCGTCGATGAAGGTAATGATCTGGCCCGCGGCGTCCTTGATTTCGGTCAAGACAGCCTTAAGCCGCTCTTCAAACTCGCCACGGAACTTGGCGCCGGCGACCATCGCGGATAGATCGAGTGCTACCAGGCGACGGTTTTTGAGTGAGTCCGGTACGTCACCGGCAACCAGCCGCTGCGCCAAACCTTCGACGACCGCGGTCTTGCCGACGCCAGGCTCACCGATGAGCACCGGGTTGTTCTTCGTCCGCCGGGCCAGCACCTGAACCACACGGCGAATTTCAGCATCCCGGCCGATGACCGGGTCGAGCTTTCCGTCGCGAGCCATAGCGGTGAGGTCGACGCTGTATTGATCGAGGGCAGATGACGTAGCCTCAGCCTCCGGGCTGGTCACCCGTTTGCTGCCGCGAGCCTCGTTGAAGGCGCGGGTCAGCGCATTCGGCTTGACGTTCAGTTGGGAGAGCAACTTCTTAGCGTCCGAGTCGACTGTGGCCAGCGAAATCAGCAGATGCTCAGTGGCCACGTACGCATCACCGAGTTGCTCGGCCCGCGTCTCAGCATCGGCTAGCACCCGGGCAAAGGACCCTGAGAGCGACGGCTGGCTGACCGAGGTGCCCTTTGCGGAGGGCAGCTTGGCAATCGCGCCCTGCGCCGCTGCGGCGACCACAGCCGGGTCAGCGCCCACCGCGGACAGCAACGGCGCGACGGTATTGCCGGGCATCTGCAGCAGTGCATGCAGCAGGTGCGACGGTTCGGCGTACGGGTTGCCTTGGGTCAGGGCGGTCCGTATCGCAGCTGAGACTGCGTCACGACTCTTAGTAGTGAGCTTGTTGGTGTCCATGTCTCCTCTGATGAAACTCGAGCTGCGAGCGTCGACATTGCGCGAGCAGCTCCAATACTTGAGTAAACCTCACTCAACTATGCGCCGCAGAAGTCCTCTGCGCAACGAAAAAGTTGAGCGTACTAGACTCAACCTTCTGCGGAATAGGTGTATTCCGATTCGACAAGAAACAGGAAGTGGTCACCAACGACAGCTCTAGCGCTTCAGCGCTGTCGTTGGTGACCACTTTCCTCATGAAAATGCGAGTGCCACGGACGCTCAGAGGACCGGTGTCCAGGGCAAGGTGTGCGGTCAGGGCAAGGGGCGACCAGGCAGGGCGAGCGGCGTGTGCCGTCCGCGCCGACCGAGATGCACGCCACCGATCGGGTCAGCGGTGAAGACCCGTGACCCGGACTGAGACTGTACGGCGGCGAGCAAGGCAGTCAGCTGATCCACCCGGGCACGAAGTTCATCGATGTCATCCTGCATGTGCAGAATGCGCCGGATGCCCTCCAGATTGATGCCCTCGTCTTGCGAAAGTCGCTGGATTAGCCGGAGTCTGGCAATGTCGCGTGCCGAGTAGCGCCGACCCCGCTTCGGGGTACGCCGCGGGGAGACCAGGCCCATCCGGTCGTAGGTTCGCAGCGTCTGCGGGTGCATGCCAGCAAGATGAGCT
>DATFBI010000108.1:0-5479 GCA_035253925.1 Propionibacteriaceae bacterium | reverse complement strand
TAACGTCTCCGCGAGTCGAACAGCCTCGATGACGTGGGCGCTCGAGACCGGAAGATCGCGGTCGCGTAGCGCCTGGGCAACCTTGGTAAGCCAGCGCACGATGGGCCGATCTGGTTCGGCCCAGAGATGGTGGTACCAGCCGGGCGAGGTGATACCTGCCCCATAGCCAGAAGTCGAAGCAAGGCGCTGATGCGTCCAGGGCACCCAGGTCAAGGTGATCTTGCGCCGAGGCATGCCGCGGAGCACCCGGGCGTCTGCCGTCGCCGGCGGTAACGGCCAACACAGCACTGGGGCGTGCCAGGCGCCGCATACCACCGCCACATGCTCTCGACCCCGCTTGAGAGCATCCCGAATCTTCTGGCGCATGTACGCCTCACGGCGGGCTTCCCGATCGGCCTCGCTTCCGGGTTGGCCCATGATCATCCGTAGCTCTGCCATCGCGTCGGTGATCATGGGAAACGGCGAGGAGGCATCCAGGCGGGATTCCACAAGATCCTCCCACCACCGCTCCGGATCGTCGTATCCGGCGGCCCCGGCGAGCATTGCCAGGGGATCTTGCTGCTCCAGCGGGACTGCGGACAGAGTTTCGGCCGTAATATCTTCCGGTTCTTCAAGATCATCATGATTGTCATGATCATCCGGCATAGCTCGCCTCCAGCGAGCCAGCACCGCGGACGCGGGAAGATCACAGAAGGCGACCTCGATGCCATGCTCTAAGGCGAAGATCATGGCTTGCCACTCAGGAGAAAAGACGGCGTACGGCCAGAAGGCAGCGATCTGCGGCCGATCTGGTGCATATCCGAGCAGGGCAATCGGCGGCGTCATGCCCTCGGCAGGAACCCACGGAAGCAACGGATCCGCGTCGGCTGGACCCTCGATCAGGACGGCATCGGGTTGGTACTCCTCGAGCGCAGCAACAAGGGAGCGCGCCGAACCAGGTCCATGGTGCCGGATACCGAACACCTCGACCGGTGGCCGCTCCTCGGTGCCGCCGTCCGTTGGGTGATCGACAACATGATCACCAACAGCAGGCGGTGCGCTGCGAGCGTCGGTCGCGCGAGCAGTGCCCAAATATCGCGTCGTCGTCACGATACGTCGCGGCAGGCCGTATAGAACTCCGACCAGCCTTTTCGCTCGCGGGCCACTACTTCGAGATACTCACTCCACGCCACCCGATCCGCGATCGGGTCTTTGACGACCGCGCCCACAATGCCGGCAGCGACATCGGCCGGCCGAAGCTGGCCATCACCGAAATGGGCCGAGAGCGCGATGCCGCTGGTGATCACCGAGATCGCCTCGGCCGTGGACAGTGAACCAGACGGCGACTTGAGTTTCGTGCGGCCATCGGCGGTAACGCCGGACCGCAGTTCTCGGAATACCGTCACCACCCGATGGATCTCATCGGCGGCGGCCGGAACCTGCGGTAGCTCAAGTGAGGAGGAGAGGTCGGCCACTCGGGTCGTGACGATGTTTACCTCGTCCTCCTCGCTGTCCGGGAGCGGCATGACCACAGTGTTGAAGCGACGACGCAGCGCCGAAGACATCTCGTTGATGCCCTTGTCGCGGTCGTTGGCTGTGGCAATCACATTGAAGCCGCGCTTCGCCTGGCTCTCTCGGCCCAGTTCGGGGATCGGCAGCGTCTTCTCGGACAAGATCATGATCAGCGCGTCCTGCACCTCGGCCGGGATCCGGGTCAGCTCCTCAATGCGAGCGATGGAGCCGCGTTCCATAGCCACCATGACCGGTGAGGGCACGAGCGCTTCTGGGCTCGGTCCTTCCGCGAGCAGCCGGGCATAGTTCCAGCCGTATCTAATGGCTTCTTCTGCTGTCCCGGAGGTGCCCTGGACCATCAAGGTCGAGTCCTCGGAGATCGCGGCAGCCAAGTGCTCCGACACCCAGGACTTCGCCGTACCCGGCACACCAAGCAATAGCAAGGCCCGATCGGTGGCCAAGGTTGCTACCGCTACCTCGATCAGCCGGCGGGCGCCGACATACTTGGGCAAGATCACCGTGCGGTCGCGGAGCTCGCCGCCCATCAGGTACGTGACAACGGCCCACGGAGAAAGCCGCCAGTGCGGTGGGCGGGGCCGATCGTCCACCGCCTGCAAAGCAGCCAACTCAGCGTGATAGGCCTGCTCAGCATGCGGCCGAAGCGGCCGATTCAACGCCTCCAACGGCTCACTCACGAACTCTCCTTGTCCTTACTGTGCAATAGCGCGACATCACCACTGCGGTAGCTCGAGCCGTTGAACCGTGATTGGCTCGCCCGAGAATGCACTATGCATCTCAATACGAAGCCAGACGGTGCGCTCCAACGCGAGGAGTGCATCCCGCACAGACCGCAGTCCGACCGGTGGCAGGGCCACTCCTCGCCTGACGATCTGCTGGACGGTCGAGCGCAGCAATTCGTAGTGAGTCACGGGCAAGCGCGCTCCAACGGCCGCGGCATAACGGACGCCGCGCTGCTGAAGTTGACCGCCGGCAATGATGTCGAGGACCGCTCGAGTAACTTGCCTCGACCATGGCGGAGGAACACGCATGATCAACTCTGGATCGGCGCGTACCGCCTCTGCGGTTGCTTCAACGTCCACGACTTTCGGCGGCGAAGGCTTTTCCTTGGTGTCGGACCGCAGGCCCTTGGCCAGTCTCGCCCACTGCGGATTCTGCTCGCTGAACCAGACACCGCGGTCGCCAACAACTCGTGCCAACAGCGTCCGGTCGAGTTCAGCGGTGCGAGCAGCCACCATGGCCAGTGGAGTCCAGTACGCAGCCGACACGCATTGACCATGATCAGCCGCGGTAAGCAACCAAAGGTTGAGCAGATCGATCTGCGGCGGTGACAGCAGACGTACCAAGATCTCATGAGCAGCGCGGCTCGCGACCGGCTCCCGGTTTGGTGGAGCAGCTGGGCCCGGCGGGCACGACGTTAACCGACCACCGGCGCGACTGACAGCGCGATGCCGGGCAGCGAGGGACAACACCGCATGCGCGGGATCCACCGCTTGATCAAGTTCCGCGCCCCAGTTCGGCGGCAGCTGATCTGGCACTGGGCGCCGGTCGGTGCCGATTAGCCCTGTCGCCACAACGTCCTCCCACCCAGCCACGGTCAGGCCACCCGCGTCGCAACAGCGCTGCCGAAGGGCTCAGTAGCGTCCGCACCGAGCACGCTCAGCGGGCGGAAACCGCGCGGAGTCCATTCTCCGAAGACCTGAATCGGCTCACCGCAGGAACGAGCCAGCAAGTCCCAGGGCTCCTCGGCAAGGTCAATGAGATCGCAGCATTCGCCGCTGCTAGCTCGCATGCGCCACAATTCCGGACCGGGAATAGGAGCCGCATTGAGCACCGCAGGCATCCGAGCCGCCCAGGGATCGGCTGCCAGCAACTGAGCGAAGCGGGCGCGGACCTCAGCAAATGATTCCGCAGGCGGCATGGATCGACCGGCCGTGGCGCTCGTCTGCTCTCCAACCAGCGCACGGAATTGTCCAGAGCCTGGATAGAAGTGCAAGCCGGCATGGAGCAGGTAGCCAGCTAGCACTGTGTCGTCGAGCGCGCCGCCTGGCGGTGCAAAGCTCATGATCACCGCCCAGCGGCCAGTGGCGGCGCCGTAGAGCCAGACCCGACGGGTATCCAGCCGGTACTCGGCGGTTTCGACCATGCCGACAGCGAACCAGTGATCAACGACCGCCGGCAGCGCAAGAACCTCTGTCTTGCTGACCGGGTATCCAATCCGGGCGCGGACCGTCGCAGCCAGATCGGCCGGCAGCTCATCCAGCCGGCAGTGCGCCTGAACGAGCAGGTGCAGCGCACCCAGCTGTTCCAACACCCTGCTAGGCCAACCGACGCTTGCGAACTCAGCCGGAATAGACCTCAGCATGCCCGCAACTCCCGGTGCCTGCGCATCCACCATGCGGGCAGCGATGGTGTCGAAGTGACCGTAGCCAGCTCTGTCCAGACCAGCGACGCCGCCGCGGATCTGGTCGCAGAGCCACTGATCGAGCTCCTCCAGTCCAGCGGCGACTCGATCAGCACGCGCCGCCGCACGCTTGGCCGCGGCCGCCGGGTCGACCAGCTCGCCGCGCTGTTGGTCAGCAGTCGCCGGCTCAGCCTGTAACTTCCGTGCGACCCGTGACCTCAGCCACGTTGCTGCGAAAGGCGGGGGCTGGCTGACGGGGACCAGACCGTCGCTCCACTGAAGAAGCAGCGCAAGCGCATGCTTGCACGGGACCTTCCGGCTTGGGCAGCTGCACAGGTACCCGGGTGGCGAGCCCAAATCCACCACCGTCTCGTAGCGCCGACCGCCGCCGGCACAGGCCCCCCACAAGCCCGCGGAATCTGTACCTACCTCAACCCAAGTTCGGGTGCCCGCGAGCCCGACGGCGGCGAGCACCGAGGCGCGATCAGGCGCCAGCGCCAGCACTCGTTCCCGGGGCCAGACGTCCATGTCGAACACAGTAGTTGCCGTGACCGACACAAGTTGGAGCCGCGTTTCACCTGATGTTGTGATCCAAGTGGGCGGGCTGTCGGAGGCCCAATACCGCCTCAATCATGCGAGCCGCTGCAACTGATGCGGCGGCATCGTGCATGCGCAAGATTCGGGCGCCATTGAGAGCGCAGATTGTCGCTGCGGCAATTGTGGGGGCCATCCGATCCGATTTAGCCAAGCCGGTGGCCTCGCCCACAAAATCCTTATTCGAAACGGCCGCCAGCAGCGGCAGACCAAGATCGGCAATCTCCGCCAGACGCCGTGTCAGCTCCAGTGTGTGCAGCGTGTTCTTGTTGAGGTCGTGACCGGGATCGATGACGATCCGGCTCTCCAGGACCCCATGATCAATGGCCAGCTGTACGCGTTCCGCGAGGAAGGCCTTGATCTCGATCACCACGTCGTTGTACTGCGGCCGATGATGATGTTGGTGCGGCAAAGCCAGACTGTGCGTGATCACTAGCGTTGCATCGCGTGCGGCCGCCAGGTCGGCCAATTCCGGATTCTGTAGGCCGGTGGTGTCGTTGATCACCACGGCACCAGCGTCGAGGCCGCGGGCAGCGACCTCGGGACGAAATGTGTCGACTGAGATCACAATGTCGCTGGCCGCCGAGACTTGCTCGACGACTGGAATCACACGGTCAATTTCTTCAGCCGCTGTGACCAGTCGAGTGTCGGGTGAGAACGCAACTCCCCCGATATCAACCCAATCGGCGCCGGCCTCGGCGGCAGCCAGCGCGGCAGCCACAGCTTGATCAAGACCGAATGTCCGGCCCGCGTCGAAGAAGGAATCGGGCGTCCGATTGACGATTCCCATCACGACGACTTGATGATCAAAATCAAACCCCCGTCGACCGATCATCCGAATCGGATCCCGCAGTGGCGGCAGATAGCTCACCCGGCAAGTCTGAACCCGTGGATCGGCAAGACCAATCTGCCCAAGCCTGACCAATCGGGTTTGCCATTCACCGCCATGCGCACCTAGCGCCGCCATAGGGC
>DATFBI010000107.1:0-2737 GCA_035253925.1 Propionibacteriaceae bacterium | reverse complement strand
CTTCTATGGCGCGCTGGTCACCAACTGCGACTTGGATACTCGGCGCGCAAAGGGTCTTTCTCAACACAGCGCTGGCGGCCGGACCGCCTGGCTGCACGTCTCGGCCGGTGTCGGGACGTCCCCGTACGCCCCGATCCGCTTCGCTTGCCCACCAGAAGCAACGCTGCTCACCTTGACGAGCAATAGTGGGCAGGAGTCTGCCGCGTAGACGCGGCACAATCCGCCCAGCTGCCGCGGTAGAAACGGTGCCGGCCGAGCCGCCACGATCGGCTAGACTCTCCGAGGCTCGGTGCGGTACGGGGTGTGGCGCAGCTTGGTAGCGCGCTTCGTTCGGGACGAAGAGGTCGCAGGTTCAAATCCTGTCACCCCGACAGTGGAATGCCTGGTCAGATGCATATTTGGATTCTGGACCGGAGTCGTTGAGCTGCAAGTACAGCAGCAAAGTACAGCCGCACATCAGTGCAGGATGTCTCCAAGTCGCCGCAGCGCCTCACGCGTAGCGGCCGAGCTGGCGCTTGCGTAGATCTCCATCGTGACGGCCTGGTCGGCATGCCGCAGGATTCGCATGATCACGCGCGGATGCACATCGAGGTCGACGAGCAACGTGGCACAGGTGTGCCGGGCATCATGAACAGTGATCGGACGCACTCCCGCGGCCTCACAGCGCCCCACGAACTTCCTGTTGAGAGTGCGAGGATCAAAGGGGGTGCCGTAACGACCCGTGAAGATCAGAGACGGCATGTCCTTCGTTTGCTGCCAGATCTCGCCGGCAGCCACCCGTTCCCGCTCCTGCTGCGCGCGCCTGATGCTCAGTGCCGCAATGACAATCTCGGGCATAGGCAACCAAGCATCGGATGCCTCAGTCTTCGAGGCGATCAAGCCGGAGGGCACCGATGCCGGGCTCGCTGTAGTTCTTCACGTGGCTCTCGTATGTCGCGGACGTAAGCGGGGCCAGGTTCGGAGCTACCGTGTCTTTGAGCCATCGATTGAGGAACTGCCCAACTGTCGGCACCTTGGTGACAACCGGCCCGCGTGCGGCTCTCCGAGTGAGCTGTACCCACCGGCTATGGACGATCTCGCGACTCCGACCGTAGACGTACTTGCGCTGACGCTTCCCCGATGGAGTCGTGATCCAAACGTAAGCCGCGAACCCGTTGCGGTAGGGAAAGATCGAACCCTCGCCATTGGCTCTCCGACTTGTCACCAGAGGCCCTCGGTCGACTTGGCGCGATCTTGAACGTAGGCTTCAACCCACTCAGGAAGAATCCTGCGGGATCGCCCGTCCTTGATCGACCGCAGCTGTCCGGTGATGATCAGCATCCGAACCTTGCTCTCCCCATAATTGAGCAGCTGTGCAACCTGGGCCACGGTGTACCAGCGGGGCGTAAAGATCATCTCAGTTGAGTTCACCATGATGATCAATAGCCTCGCTCTTTGTGCATGGAGAGATGCAGGCCAGGTTCTCTCGTCATCATCCAGAGCAGAACAAAGATGATCAAGACAGTGGCCGAGGGCCGCAGACCCTCCTCGCTATCGGCGCGGACCTGGACGAGCCCTGCTGCTCGCCGCAGCAGCCGCGCGTCGCCAGCAACCGCCTTCGCTGTGTCCCAATCCACTTGATGTGCCTCCATTCACCGCTTCCGTTCGATGGGCGGTTCACCACATCCAGCCACATGCCCGCCGCCCGGTGGAGCGAAAGCCAAAGCTGTGGACAACGCCGCCGCTCACTGTCAGAAGGCAGAGCTGGCTGCGCGGGCGGTCATCAAGAGGCACCAAGCCAGCGACCCGCTGTGGTTGCCGAGCTAGCTCGCAGAGAGTCTGAGACGCCATCCCCAGGACTGTTTCACCCACGACGCGCGGATCACAGCCACCTTGGCGGCGGGAGCCATCTCGGCACAGACCTCGGCGAGGATGCCCAGCGCTCGCGCGGCGTAGCCGATTGCGGAGATCGTGATTGGCAGCGACCAGCAGCTGACTGCGCTCGGCGGCAGTCAACATAGTTGTAGTAGGGCGGCGCACTGGCAGCCTTCTCGAGGTACATCCGCCGCGCGGTGACCTCGAAGAAAAGCCCAGACGGGGAGGCCGGAGCGCCCGGTCACGGAGCGGCGATAAGTCCGAGGTTGATGAGTCGAAACTGCATGGCCTGGCGGCTGACGCCGAAGCCTGAGGCGAGTAGCTCGGCGAGTTCGTCCTCAGTCTTGATCGCGGTGTTGCGGACGACGGCCTCGAACGCGGATCGCACCCAACCAGATGGCATGAGGAGCGCGGCCGCGAAGGCGTTGGCGTCGATCTCTTCCTTATCAGTTGCCATTGTCGAGAGGCCATCCCGGAAGTTAACGCGCGCTCTTTCAGATCAAGGGCCGGGCCTCACCCGGCCGTGTGGCGTGTGTCCTCGCTTCGCTGCTGGGCCGCGCCGTCTCGTGCTCCTCAGGTATACGAACTTCCGCATTCATTCGCTCAGATTGTCGTCAGCTAAAGTCGGTGACCTTCTTCTCGGCGACGCTCGGCCCTTACGCCACCTCCGCTTCGAAGCGCGGCGACCCAACGGCTGGGCAACTCGTCACCTCGACTCCCGACATCTAGGTTTACCGCTCGCTGATACCAAAGCTCAGCTCGATGTCGGGCTTCGCCGCCGTTGCGGGTCAGCGCAGGCTGGGCACCAGCAGCACCTTGCAGGCTTCCCCGGTGAGGAGGTTGACCGCTTCGTCGATCTGGCCGAGCGGCATACGGTGGGTGA
>DATFBI010000106.1:0-13817 GCA_035253925.1 Propionibacteriaceae bacterium | reverse complement strand
CGCAATCAATCAGCTCTCCTTCGACGTCGTGCCGGCTTCAAACACGGTGAGGTTTTTGATCTTCAGTGCGGCGGTCCTGCTCCCGGCTGCGACGGTGATCATCGCTACCAAAGGACGACTCGGGCGAGTCAAAGAGACCGCTAAGACTCAGCCCGCTGTCTCCGATCTCGATGGCTAGGCCTTCACTGCTGGAGACCCTGATCACTTGGCCGCCTCAACCGGGCTTTGACCTGTCGTGTATCGGCCGGCCAGCGGCGCCGGGATGCTAAGTCTCGCGTTCGCCTCGGGCCGCCAAGGAGGTGGCTGCTGGTCGCGGCACAGGGCGCCGATCGATCATGGCTGACGTCCTCACGAGTTACGGAGTGCCCGGCCAAATACCGGGCCAGCAGGCCACCGGACAGGCCGACCCAGACGGGACTCTTCGAGTAGGACTGCTGGATGTGCGCCGCTGGCCTACTTCTCAGGGGCGGAGGAGGACCTTGATTGCTTGCCGGGAGTGCATGGCTTCGTAGCCAGCCGCCGCCTGATCAAGGGGAAGTTCAAGGTCGAAGACCTTGCCGGGATTGATCTTCTGGTTCCAGATCAGGTCGATGAGCTCGGGCAGGAAGCGGCGTACCGGAGCCGGGCCGCCGTGCAGGTGCACGTGTGAGAAGAACAGCTCCTGACCGGGCAGCTCGACATCGTGGGCAACGCCGACGTAGCCGACGTGTCCGCCGGGCCGGGTGGAGCGGATGGCCTGCATCATTGACTCCTGAGTGCCGACTGCCTCGATCACTGAGTGCGCGCCGAACCCATTGGTGAGGTCCTTGATCTTGGCCACCCCTTCGTCGCCGCGCTCGGTGACGATGTCGGTAGCGCCGTATTCTTGGGCAAGCCGCTGTCGTGGCTCGTGGCGGCTCATGACGATGATGCGCTCCGCGCCGAGCTGCTGGGCGGCCAGTACCGCGAGTAGGCCGACGGCACCGTCCCCGACCACTGCGACGGTCTTGCCGGGTCCGGCTTCCGCCGCCACGGCGCCGAACCAGCCGGTGCCGAGCACATCAGATGCGGCGAGGAAGCTCGGGATAAGGTCGTCGGTCGGAATCGCTGGGGTGGCCACCAGAGTGCCGTCCGCGAGCGGCACCCGCATCAGTTCGGCCTGGGCTCCCTCAGAGCCAATTCCCACGCGTTGGATGCAGGAGGCCTGGTAGCCGGCCCGGCATATCTCGCAGGTGTTGTCGGAAGCGAAGAACGATCCCACCACGAACTGGCCCGGCTCGATATTGGCCACTTCATCGCCCACTTCCTCAACGATGCCGACGTACTCATGACCCATCGGTGACGGTCCCTCGACCGCGTCGTACCCCCGATAGGGCCACAGATCCGAGCCGCAAATACAGGTAGCGGGCAAGCGGATGATCGCATCCGTCGGCTTCAAGATCTGGGGATTGGGCCGTTCCTCGACCCGAACATCACCAGGGGCGTACATGACAGCACCACGCATAATCGGTCTCCTTTTTGTTGATCTATTGGTGTGCAATTACGGGCCCTGGGACCAGGTCATCTCTACCCGACGCCTGGTCGACGACGCACTCCTGAGGCGATGAATGCGACTGTGTTTGCATGCTCCGCATGCCCGCCTCGCCAACGCCGGACTCCTTAAAGGTGGCGAGGCTCCTCCCACTCCATTGGGGGCCGGTAATCGACCGAGCGCTTTACGGCTGAGTCGATTTCTTCAGGAGTTAGAAGGACCACGGTCCGTACGTTCGCTCCTCCCGCCTCGCTAACGGCGAGTGCGACGGCGGTCGCACTTTCGTTGTCAGGAAGGTCGATGACGGCGAAGGCGTCGTGGTCGCCGAAGGCGAAGTAGAAGTGCTCGAGCCGCCCTCCAGCGCTCTGTGCAGCTCTTGCCACGGCTTCCCGTCTACCGCTTCCGCCTTGGCGTCGAAGACCTTTGACGCCCTCAACGGTGTATGACGCCTCGAACAAGAACTTCGGCATCAAGCCCCCTTTCTGCGATCGTGGCCTAACCGTCTCACCCGGGGGGCTTGTTGATCAAGGGGCAATGTCACGGGAGTGAGCGTGGGTATGAGGCGGCACTGCCCAGCGTTAGACCACTAGCTGGCACGGCGAACGCTAGAGCAGCCTTACTTCCCTGTAAGTCCGTTCACCACCTGGCACTTGACAGCGCCCTCCGTTGGGTCGCTCAGGCGTCTTCCGATTTCTGCGTGGGAGTCAGGGCCGCTTGTGGGTAGGTTTTCGTTCTCGAAAACTAGTACAAGTGCCTGTGACACACGGCATTTTAGAATCCGTAGCCAGGGCCCGCTCTCCTGATAATACGGAAAGTCATCAGGCACGGTATGGGAGAAGCGGATTCGCTCAACAACTGCCACGTATTTAGTCGTCGTAGGATTAACCGGCGCGCCCAGTAAATCTTGTGGGTAGGTGGCAGCATTGACGAGCCTAATTCCTGATCTATTGGCAACGACGATCGGTATGCCATTTTGCGCTGCAGCCCGCAAGAGTGGTGCAACCGCCTGATCGCGATTGTGGCCATCAATAGACCTGATGTCGATTTGGCGCGGGAGGCTGAGAACGGTCATCATAGCGAGAACTGCGATTACCAGTGGCACAGAGATCGCTGCGATATACCGTAGGCCGAGCGCAACGAGCATCGCTAGTCCCGGCATGACAAAGAGCAGGTACCGAGACCGCGTAACAGGTAGGTCGACGGCAATCTTTGCCATCAGAAGCAGCAGTGGCGGTATGAACGTCCAGGCCAAGGCCAGCACGAGAAGCCGCCGGTACGCAAGCTCGCGGACCGAAGTGATTAATCCCAAAATGGCTATCGCGCCAAGTGCCGCCGCTAACCCGTAGGGCAGCATCGCTTGCGCGAGCCCCATCAGTGAAGAGAGCGTCAACGGGCCGTCAGTCGGCGAACCGGTTGGATGAACCAGGTTCAGATAGATGTGCGGCGAAATGACAGCCACGGCGACGATTGCCGGCAGGACAGTCCGCCAGAATGCCAATCTGCGCCTGATCCGCCGGCTAGCTAGGGCTGCGGCGACGAGTGCCGGAATAAGTGTGAGTGTGTAGAGATGCGCCAATCCCATGCCAGCCACCGCAGCTCCGTATCCAACTGAGCACCATGGCGCACGATCTTTATCCAGAGATCCTTTATCCAAAGATCGCAGCCATAGCGCTGCCGCAACTGCTGTGCAAAGCATGGCGAACGCATATGGGCGGTTCTCCTGGGCATAACGGGAAATGTTTGGCATGAGCAAGAGGACGCCGGCTGTTAAGAGGGCGATCCTCAGGTCGGCGAGTCTGCGCACCAACGCCGTAACGACCACGACTGCGGAGGCCATAGCCACCACTGATGGCAGCCTCATCCAGAAAGGGCTTATCGCCACAGACGACCAGATCTTCATCGCAATGTAGTAGGGACCGGGAGCTGGATCCCTCTCACTTATCTGCTCGAACAGGCCACCCCAAGACCGTGTGATTGCCGATTGCGTGAGGTACTCGTCCACCCAGAACACTGGGCGCCAGGCAAATGCTCCATATACGATAAGCGCCACGCCGAACAAGGCTGGCAGGATCCACTTCGGGCTACGTTGTCCCAGTTGGGCCGGTATTGCAGGCGCACCATAAAGTGCTCTCACAAATCAAAAGTCTCACGCGCTTCGGCTGCCGTGAAAACGACGCGCCGCCGATCCTTAGAACCAGCCGCGGCGCTTAAAGAGGGTCATCAAGAATACGACGGCCACGATCTGTGATCCGACGCCAAATACGATGAACGCCGGCAAGCTGGCGACGTTCTCCATCACGCCGTAATACATCGGCGGCTGTGGGCATGATCGTATGCGTCCTGGTGCGGACTTCGGCGCGATCCGTAAGGACACACATTCATTGCCCATGTTGTAGCTGACAGGATGGGTAATGACTCAGGCCAGAGATCTGACAGGAGTACGCGTGAAGGTCGCAGTCGTAGGAGGAGGCTCCACCTACACACCGGAGCTGGTGGACGGCCTCGCCCGGTTGCAACACCTCATAGACGTTGATGAGTTGGTACTGACAGATCCGGCTGAGGAACGGCTCGCGCTGGTCGGCGGCCTGTCGCAGCGCATCTTTGCCAGGTACGGGCACCCCGGGCACGTCAGGTTCACAACTGATCTTGATCAAGCAGTGGCCGATGCTGCAGTGGTTCTGATCCAGCTCAGGGTTGGTGGTCAGGCGGCACGTCTGGTCGACGAGACCCTCCCTTTGGAGTGTGGCTGCTTGGGCCAGGAAACGACTGGTGCCGGTGGACTAGCCAAGGCATTGCGTACCGTGCCGGTGATCTTGGAGATCGCCGAGCGAGTTTCCGGGCTCGCCGCAAAAGATGCCTGGATTCTGGATTTCACCAATCCGGTGGGGATAGTTACGCGCGCCCTACTTGATCATGGTCACCAAGCAGTTGGACTCTGCAACGTCGCAATTGGTAATCAGCGGGCGGCTGCGGAACTGCTCGGTGCCGAGCCGGCACAAGTAACACTTGATCATGTCGGACTCAATCACCTGACTTGGACTAGGCGGGTGCTGGTCGACGGACAAGATCGACTACCTGGGCTCCTCGAAACCTCAGCGGAGGCGTTGGCTGAGCGCTCCGGGCTCCCAGCGGAGGTGCTGCGGCGGCTCGGCGTATGGCCGTCTTACTACCTTCGCTACTTTTATGAACATGATCATGTCGTCCAGCAGCAGCGGGTGAAGCCTTCCCGGGCACAAGAGGTCGCCGAGATAGAGCGCCAGCTGTTAGAGATCTATGCCAACCCCGCAGTCGATGAGAAGCCCGAGCTGCTCCAGCGGCGTGGCGGTGCCTACTACTCAGAGGCAGCAGTTGATCTTATGGCGTCTTTGGTCACCGACGGATGGGACGTCCAGGTGGTCAATCTGCGCAATGACGGTACGCTTCCCTTCCTTCCTGATCATGCTGTGATCGAAGTCCCAGCACGCATCGGTCGGCACGGCCCACTTGCCGAGCCTCTGGCGCCGGTTGACCCGCTATATGCGGGTCTCATAGCTCACGTTTCGGCCTATGAGGAGCTGGCACTAGATGCCGCCATTCGTGGCGGCAGGGAGCGCGTATTTCGTGCATTGCTGGCCCACCCGCTCATCGGCCAACATCAGCTGGCCGACGACCTGACAGATCTGTTGATTGCCGCCAATCGTGATCACCTACGGTGGGCGGCGTGACTGCTGCCGTCCTCGCGATCGATGGTGGCAACAGCAAGACCGATGTCTGCCTGCTCTCTGCTGGCGGAGAACTGCTCGGATACGCGCGCGGCCCGGGCTCCAACCACCAGACCATCGGTGTCGACGCCGCATTTGCAGTGCTTTCTCGGCTCGTCGGGCAGGCTGCTGACGAGGCCAACCTCTCTAACGGCTCGCCAGTCGCCCAGCATGCCGCGGTGTACCTCGCTGGCGCTGACTTCCCGAGGGAGGTGGAAATGCTCCGGAACCGGGTGCTACTCGCCGGCTGGGCGGCCGAGCTTGCTTTGGACAACGACACCTTTGCACTGCTGCGGGCTGGCACGAAGGCAGCCAATCGGATCGCGGTCGTCTGCGGAGCGGGCATCAACTGCGTCGGTGTCTCTGCGGCGGGCGGGCTGGTTCGCTTCCCATCGGTGGGGGAGATTTCTGGGGATTGGGGTGGTGGGGCAACGCTTGGAATGGAAGCGCTTTTCCTTGCGGTGCGAGCAGAGGACGGTCGTGGCCAGCCGACCGCGCTACGCGAGGCGGTCACGGAACACTTTGGCACCTCAGCCGTAGCGGAAGTGACTGCTGGTCTGCACTTTGGTGAGATTTCGCGCAGCCGACTTCATGAACTGGTGCCAGTGCTGCTACGGGTCGCCGAAGCAGGCGACGGACTGGCTGCCGCGGTCGTCGAGCGGCAGGCGGAGGAGGTATTCCTATTCGCCCGGGTCGCCCTCGATCGGCTCGGTCTGCATGATCAACCAGCCGATCTCGTGCTTGGTGGGGGAGTGCTGGCCACTCGGCATCCATTGCTGATGGGCGGAGTGTCGCAGCGGCTTACGGCGTGCGCTCCACACGTCAACCTGCTGGTGGTCGATGACCCTCCGGTGGTGGGCGCTGCCGTGCTGGGACTGGATGCGCTCGGCGCCTCGGAAGACGCTGAAAGCGCGGCTAGAGCCGCTCTGCTCACACGTACTCGTCTCACCCCGGACGCTGCGTGACGAAGATCGCGTTGCCGGGGTCGCCTGGTGCGTCGTGCACGTCCACATCACCGAACCCCGCTTCGGCCAGCAGTTTTCTGGCCGATTGCTCACCCCAACCGGTACCAAGGCCGGCACCGCCCTGCGCGAGTGACACGGTCATACAGTGCAGCAGGCTGATGCCGTACGTCATTGCAGCGATGGGGTTGCCGATGTTGTCCTCGAGATTGCTGGAGATGCTCGGCTCGTCCATAAGGAACGCTCCACCCGGTTCCAAAATCGAGCGGATGGACGTCAGAACCTCAAGCGGTCGGGCTTGGTCGTGTACGGCGAGGAAGACGAACGCGGCACCAAACGGCTCGTCGGAGATCAGCGTCGCTGCATCCGCAACCTGGAACGAAACATTCGTCAGTTCACCGGCGCGGGAGCTCGCAATAGCGATGGCCTCAGCATCGTAAGCGACTCGGCGGTGCTCCCTCGCGGGTATCCCGAGCCATCGAGGCGTTCGTGGTGCTGTGCGGCGACCGGTGCCAGGCAGGCAAGTGCGGGGACCGAGGCCAGGATGCGATCGGTGTAGTACGGATGCAGCCCTACCCGTTCCATTTCTCCGGCAGTCAACGGTGAGCGCTTGTCCCAGATGGTGTTAGCGACCCCCATCCGACCAAGGTCATGCACCAATCCAGCGCGGCGTACCGTCCGAGCGTCAGCGGCAAGGTCGCCAGCTGCAGCGGCTGCAAGCTCTGAAACCCCGCGTGAGTGTCCCAACGTGTACGGCGACTTCAGATCAACAAAATCAGCAACCGCCGCCAACACATGGTCAAGCTCCTCGTTGCTCAGCTCTTGGCTCAAGGTGGGCGCTTTGCCCATCACCGCATCCCATGTGGTCATCTGCTCTAAGTCCGTGAAGATCGCCTTCGCCTCAGCCTGGAACAGTTCGACCAGAGCCGGGTCTAACTGCCCGCCGCTGCGGGCGCGGGCCACCTCGACGGCGGCCGCTTCACCACCGGCGTGGTAGAACACCGCGGCGACATCGGCGAGGTGCACCAGTCGGGCCGAGAGCAGCACCTCCTCGCCTTTCAGGCCCTCGGGCTCGCCCTTGCCGTCCCAGCGCTCGAAGGTCTGGGCAACACTCGCCCGTACCGCATCGGAGAGCCCGAGATCCTCGCTGAGCGCTGAGGCGGCCCGCCAGTGGTTCTCATACATCTGCTCAAGATCATGCCTTCCTCCGGCGAGGAACCCGGCCCCTGCCTTGAGCCGCTCTCCGAGCGGCCGGCCATCACCGATGTGCCGAAGCAGGAAGGCGACGGTACCGAGGACGTCAGCGTCGTCGACGTAGGCAGCATCACGTTTGAGCGCTTGGTCGTCACCGAACCACTTGGCCTGTTCGTACGCGTCGATGTGGCAGCCCAGCCAAGCCAGCAGGGAACCGAAATAGACGACCTCGCGTTCCTGCTCGGCTATTCCGAGACGCTCAGCGAGGTACAACGCGATATAGGTCTGCCGGAGGACGTGCTCGGTGGGGTGACCCAATCCGAGGTCGGCGCCGAAGGACAAGGCGGCAAGGAGTCCGGTCATGCGTACGCCGGATCCTTCCACGCCCCGATTGTGCGCTGAGCCCTTCTAACCCTTCAAGCGGGAGGAAAGTGGGCCTACGGTTGCCGGGGTTGTGGTCCGGCGGCAAGCATGGCTCCGTGACGCAACTTCAGCACCGCGCCGACAGGTTCATCGACACTAAATCGGATCCGCGCGAGGGAGGTGTCTCACTTGGTGATGAGCGTGCGACCTTGACCGAATATCTCCGCGGCCAGCGGCTCACTCTGCAGCTCAAATGCGAAGGCTTGGATGCAGCCCAGCTCGCCCGCCGTGCGGTCCAGCCGTCCACGATGTCGCTGCTTGGTTTGGTGCGACATATGGCCGAGGTCGAACGCAAATGGTTCCGACAGCGGTTCGCAGATCTAGACGTGCCCAATCGCTATCAGTCAGACGAAGAGCCAGACGGCGACTTCGACGGCGCCGTTGCCGATCAAGCAGTGGTCGACGAAGCATGGACCGCCTGGCACGACGAGGTTGGCTTCGCCGAGCAGTTCACCCGGGTTACCGATCTCGACTTTGTTGGTAAGGATGGCGCTGGTGAACCGATCTCCCTGCGGGAGCTGCTTGTTCACATGATTGAGGAGTACGCACGTCACAACGGTCATGCCGACTTGCTACGCGAGCGTATCGACGGACGAATCGGTCAATAAGGGGTACTTCGATGAGCGTGACACCAACACCATCAGCAGCAACGATGGATTGGCCGGGGCCGATTCGTTTTCGACCACCGCCGGAGCCACTGACACAGGCCAATGGCAGCAAGCGTTATGAAGGCATCACTTATGCCGTTGCTGCGGGATACCGGCCGCTGCAGTTGGACGTGTGGGTGCCAGACTCGCTCACTCCGCCGCCACTTGTGGTGTGGATACATGGCGGCGGATGGATGTTCGGTGATAGGCGCTACCTTCCCGAAACGTTGCGGCCGAACCAGCTTTTTAAGGAACTCGTGGCGGCCGGACTGGCCGTTGCCACGATCGACTATCGCCATGCGCTGGAGGCACACTTCCCAGCCCAGCTGCATGATGCTAAGGCCGCAGTTCGCTACCTCCGGGCGCACGCCGACATCTTGGGCATCGACACAACCAAGATCGGAGTATGGGGTGAGTCCGCCGGCGGGCACCTTGCCGCGCTGGTCGGCTTGACCGGGCAGCACGGTCAGCTTGAGGGCGCGATCGGTGTGCTTCATCAATCAAGCGCAGTCGACGTGGTGGTCGACTGGTACGGCCCTGCGGATTTTGCGTTGCAGCCGCGGGAACGCCGCACTGCAGAGATCACGGCTCAGCTGCCACCGGAGATGCTCACACCGCCGGAGGAGCTACTGGCCGGTGGCAATGATCAACACAGGCTCGCCATTGCTAGCCCGATTAGCTATGTCACGCCTGGTGCTCCACCATTCTTGTTGAACCATGGCACCGCCGACTCGGTCGTGCCGTATCAGCAAAGCGAGGTGCTGGTGCAAGCACTGATCAATGCGGGGGTTTCAGCTCGACTGGTGCCGATCGACGGGGCCGAGCACATCTTTAACGGCTGCGACGACATTGACGGCGTCGTGCGACTTTCAGTGGACTACTTGGCTGAGGCACTCCACACGCCGCGTTAATGATCGCGAGGCCTACCAACGTACGGGCAACTCCCGTATGCCGTTGACCGGACCATCTCCCCGGAAGGAGAGATCGGATACCGACACCGCCAGGACAGGGTCGGGAACCGCTGCAGTAACGCGGGCAACGCCACCGACAGCTCAAGCCGAGCCAGCTGCTGCCCAAGGCACTGATGGATGCCATGCCCGAACGTCAGATGGGCCTGCGGCTGCCGAGTCACCTGGAATACGTCGGGGTCGGCTATGAAATCGGAGTCGCGGTTGGCCGACGGCAGCGACACCATTGCCACGTCGCCGGCATGCAGGAGGTGATCACCGATGATCATGTCTTTCAAAATGATCCTCGGTGTTCCGGTATGCACGATGCTGAGATAGCGCAGGATCTCTTCCACTGCGCCGGTGATCAGCTCAGGGTCATCGCGTACCAGGGCGAGTTGATCAGGATTCTGCAGAAGCAGGAGGGTACCGAGTCCGAGGGTGTTCGAGGTTGTCTCATGGCCGGCGACTAACAAGATGTTGCCGATGCCGATCAGTTCTTCGTCGGTCAGCTCGCCGGCGTGGTCGCGGATCAGCATGCCGAGGATGTCATCGCCCGGATCCTGCCGGTGGCGATTCACCAGCGATGCCATATACGCATTCATCTCGCGGGTGTTTTCCGCCTGCTGCTGTGGCGTAACGAAGACATCGAGCATGGTGTCGCTGCGGCGCTGGAACTCGGCTTGATCTTCGAATGGCACGCCGAGCAGATCACAGATCACCAGTGATGGCAGCGGCAGGGCGAATGCTTGCATGAGGTCGACTGGCGGCCCAGTTGCCTCCATCTGATCAAGGAATTGGGTCGTGATCTCTTCGATGTAGGGACGCATTGTGTTGAGGCGGCGCATCGAGAACTGCCCGGTTAGCATTCGACGGATTCGGGTGTGGTCGGGTGGGTCGAGCGACGCCAGGAAGCCGGGCTGGGCCGCCGCTGACTGGGACCGGCCGAGGGAGTTGCTGGTGTCGCGGCTGCTCAGCAGTTCGCGGGCATCGGCGTACTTGGTGATCAGCCACATGGTCAACGAACCACCTGTCGGCAGCGGCCGTGGTACGCCGAAGACCGGTTGTGCCGAGCGGATGCGCGCCAACTCTGGCGCCGGGTTGATCGGATCGCTTGGATCCCGATGTGAGTGCGGCCAAGACAGTGGTTCTGGTGTGGTCGGCATAGGTCCAGACAACACCCCTACGCAAGTGCTATTGAGAACTCGCTTTCGGGCGAAGCATGAGCGTGACCCCCAGTGCAGCCACCCATAGTCCCCAACCCGTGCTACCCACCAGGCCTGCCAGATCGAACACTGGGAAGCCGGGGAGCGCGGTTGCCAGGATGTCTCCCTAGTTAAACAGGTAGAGCACGCTGACCACCAAACCAAGTACGCCCAGCCAGCGAGGCAGGACGCGGCTTTGGAGCACGATGACGCTGAGGGTCACGGACCAGGTGATCCCTAGCAACTGTCCCAGGTGCTCACCGAGAAGGGCTCCTCCGTACTGGTGCTGGGCAAGCCATGCTGCCGCCACTGCGGTGCGGTTTGTCGCATCACCTTCTTGATAAAGACGCGCCAGCGACGGTACGACGAACACCCATCTCAGGAAGCCAATCAGCGCCAACAGCGCCGAGATAGCACCGGCGAAGGTCGCAACCCAAAGCGCCACGTCGTCACGTCGTCCAATCGCGGACGGCAGAAGCAGTATCGGCACAACCAGGATGGCGTACGTCCACGCCGTCGCGAACCAGATCCACACCAGGCTAGGGCCGCCTGCTGCGAACTCCGGAAGTACCACATCGGGTGGTTCGCGGAGGATGTCGGGCCAGTTGAACCTGGCGGACAAGATCGTTGCCGCGGCCGCGAAGGAGAGAGCACCGATCAGAAATAGTGCGCCAGTCACCCGACGCAGGCGGAGGCTGGTTGTTTCAGTCGTCATGAGTTGCCGCTTCCCCAGTTGGTCAGTGCCGGGTGAAGCTCAATCTGTCATGCTCCGAAGCGTTGGGCTGAGCGACTCGCAGAGGCGGAGGTGCTGCTTTAACTTGTCGATCTCATCCGAAGCGCCTATAGCATCCACACCCAGAATTGAGGAGCAGCAATGCGCACACTCGTCATTACCGAGAACATAACCCTGGATGGCTCGATCGAGATGCTGGGCGACTGGTTCAGCCCTCAAGGCCAGGGTGATCAGAGCGACCTTATTGAAGAGCTGCACCGGCAGGACAGCCGAAGTGACGCCTTCTTGACTGGCCGGCAGACGTTCGAGGACTTAAGGAGCTACTGGCCCCATCAGACCGAGGACCAGACCGGCGTCACCAAGTACCTCAACGAGGTAAGTAAGTATGTTGTGTCATCGACCATGACCGATCCGCAGTGGCAGAACACCACTGTGCTCTCGGGTGATCCGGTGGAGCAGATTCAGGCGCTGAAGGAGCAACCCGGCAAGGACATAGTAATCACCGGCAGCATCACGCTTTGCCATACCTTGATCAAGGCGGGTCTCGTCGATGAGTATCGCCTGTTCATCTACCCGGTAGTTCAGGGCCGTGGCCGTCGACTGTTCCCTGACGGGTTCGAGCTGCCGAAGCTGACGCTCCTCCAGGCCCGGTCATTCACCGGCGGCATCGTCTACTCGCGGTATGCCACCGCTGACGGCACTTGATCACCTACGCTCGCCTCGGGACTCTTGATCAGCAAGCCACCTAGGGTGATCTCTCCAAGTTCTCCACCAACGAACCTGCAAGGAATCTCCAAGGCCGCCGCTATAGCTTCAAACCGTCGCTCGCTGTGGTCTTGCAGCCTTGATCAACGGGCCAGCGGCGGTCTTATTTTTGCGCCGGCTTGCCACCGCCCGTCGCAGCCGCCGCCAGGGATCAGATTGCGGCCTGTTCGTACTGACGCCCAGCAATGCGCTTGGGAATGTGTCTGCCGCGTTCGGCGTACGCGCGGGCCCGGTGGCTCGACAACGCAAGCAGTACCAGAATGCTGAGGCCTACCGTCGGCAGGGTGGTGGCCAGCGTGACCACCTCCGAACCTCTGGCATTGCCGATGAAGGCGCTGGTGATAGTCAGTACGCATGACAGCATGAGCCAGATTCGGGCCCAGTTTCGACCGAAGAACACGGCGACCGCCAGGCCGATGTCGACCAGAGAGATGATGGCAACGACGCTTCCTGCCACGATCAAGGCTGACTGCCCGCCCTCGATACTCACGCCTTCCACTCCCTGCAGGTACTGAACGGGTAGCAGCAATAAAAGCAGCGCAAGAGGTAGGAAAGCCAAGCCGCGGATGAATGCCACACCCGCCCCGAATGTGATCTGCGCTGGTCGCTTGTCCCGACTGTCGGTATGTGCCACCTTGGCGATCTCAGGTACCTCGATCCGCCGCACATCGATGATGGGCAGGTTCCCATCAGTGATGATCAAGTCACCGCCGCCATTGCGGGAGTGATATCCAGTGGAGAAGTTCTCGATCACCTCCACCTCGACCTCGGGCGCACCGGCCCTGACCGTCTCGACGATATAGTCGCGCTCGATATCGGTGTCTTCTTCGATCTTGTGGGTCACCTGCAGCGTGAACAACGACAACCCGACGCTCTTGTCATAGGTTCCTGCCGCCAGCCAGTCCACGGCGTATCCGCCAGGAAGCATCCATCCCTCCGGACAGCGCCAGAACCGGACATGGTGTCGCTTGGATGGGCTGCCTGCCACCTCTTGTTGGTAAGCGAAGTCTTGTTGCCGATCAAACAGGTTTAGCGGGCTCACGGGTGCTTCGTGGTAACTGTGCCGCCTGAGTGTGGAAGTGAAAATCTTTAGGCCGCTGTGGAAACTCAGGTCGTCGGCCCGCGTCCACCCGGCCCGGGTCATGGCAGCGTGGACCTGCGCCTCGTGACCGAGCAGTGCAAGGTTGATCGGGTCGCCGAGCAGACCGTCGCTGGTCCGGGCTCGACCAATGAAGTAGCCCGGTACATATACCCGGGTCAAGATGCGGTGGAGTCTCGGCAGCAACAAATAAGTAAGAACCACCCAAAACACGATGAGCAGCAACATCGGCCAACCGGGCCGGACCCCTTCCCGCAAGACCAGATAGGCCAGCCAAAGGGTCGCCAGGCCAGCGAAGGCGAACAGGGCGCCATCGATCGTGTCCATAAGTGAGGGTCGCCGCTCCCGGCTGCGCCGGATCGCCATGAACTCATTGTCCTAGACCGGCCGGTTTCGCGACATCCCGAAAGCTGCCGTGAAGCTGGACGTACGACCCGTAAACGAGCACGCTGTGATCAAAACAAATTCAACAAAGGGGACAGGCAATGGTGCTCGACAGGACATACCGCCGTAGCACGGAGTACTGGAAAGCAACCGTGCAGGGCGCGTCTGACGACTGGTCAGCGCTAACGCCATGTACTGATTGGAACGT
>DATFBI010000105.1:0-9283 GCA_035253925.1 Propionibacteriaceae bacterium | reverse complement strand
CATGCGAGGCAGGCTATACCGCGGGTTGCCGTACCTCTGAAGCGGTTCAACTCGTGCGCCGGTTCCGCCGGGCTTGCCTCCCCCGCGGTGTTGACATCCAAACAACCCCTCGATACCCTCTGGGCTGAGAAATCAAAACGTTTCAAACCCAGCGGAGGAGCAATGTAATGGCTTCTGCGTCTGACCAAGGAACTCCCACGCTTGAGCTGCGTGACGTCTCCAAGGCGTTCGGTCCCGTCATTGCGCTCCGCTCAGGAAGCCTGACCCTCTATCCAGGTTCGATTCACGCGCTGGTCGGAGAGAACGGCGCTGGCAAGTCGACCTTGGTCAAGATCATCGCTGGCGTCTATCACCGCGATTCGGGAACCTTCGAACTCGAGGGCCAACCTGTCGACTTCAAGTCGACGGCTGAATCCAAGGCAGCCGGCATCGCAGTCATCTACCAAGAGCCGACACTGTTTCCTGACCTCACGGTGACCGAAAACATCTTCATGGGCCGGCAGCCGGTGGGGCGCTTCGGTCGCATTGACCGAAAGGCGATGCGCCAAGAGGTCCAAGGCTTGATGGCTCGGCTGGGTGTGAAGATCGATCCTGATCGGCCGGCCGAGGGATTGTCGATCGCAGACCAGCAGATCATCGAGATTGCCAAAGCCATCTCCTTGGACGCCAAGGTTCTGATCATGGACGAACCGACGGCAGCGCTGTCTGGCGTCGAAGTGGAGCGCCTGTTCGCGGTAGCTCGCAGTCTGCGGGACGAGGGCCGGGCATTGCTGTTCATCTCGCATCGCTTTGATGAGGTATTCGAGCTCTGCGACATGATCACTGTGATGCGTGACGGCGCCTACATCTCGACCGATGCCACCGCCGACACCAGCGTGCCGGAGATCGTACGCCGCATGGTTGGCCGGGACGTCAGCGAGCTCTTCCCCAAACAAGAGGCGAAGATCGGCGAGCCGCTGCTAGTAGTCGAGAACCTCAATATGCCCGGCATCTTCCATGACATCAGCTTTACGGTCCGATCCGGAGAGATCGTCGGGTTGGCGGGCCTTGTTGGCGCCGGACGAAGCGAGGTAGCGCGGGCCATCTTCGGTGTCGACCCCTACGAGACCGGCAAAGTTACCTTGGACGGGAAGCCGCTACCGCCGGGCAGTCCGAGTACGGCGATGAGTATGGGGCTTGCTCTGGTCCCGGAGGACCGACGTAAGCAAGGACTTGTCATTGATTCCACCGTCGGACGGAACATCACAACGGCTATCCAGCGGCTGCTTGCGAAGTTCGGGTTGATCACTACCGGCATCGAGAACGAGTCCGCCCAAGTCTGGGCGAGCCGCCTCGAAGTCAAGACCCGAGCCCTAGATGCCGTGGCCGGCACGCTCAGCGGCGGCAACCAGCAAAAAGTGGTGCTCGGTAAATGGCTAGCCGCCAAGCCAAAGGTTCTGATCATCGACGAGCCCACTCGCGGCATCGACGTCGGCACCAAGGCTGAAGTGCACAGGATGATGTCAGAGCTCGCCGGTCAGGGTCTCGGAATCTTGATGATCTCCTCGGAGCTTCCCGAAGTGCTGGGTATGGCCGATCGGGTGCTGGTGATGCGTGAGGGGCGCATTACCGCCAACCTTGATCGTGAGGCGGCTAACTCAGAGTCGGTCATGTTTGCAGCCACCCACGCTGCTGAGGAGAGCTACGCATGAGCAGCTCCACCATGTTCACCCCAACCGAACCGGGGACAACGTTCTCATCGCGCGTCGGTGGATTGGTGAAGGCCCGAGAGACCGGCATCTTGCTGGCCCTGATCTTGGTGATCGTGGTTACCACGATCAAGAATCCGGCCTTCTTGTTCAGCCCTGATGGATTCCGCGATCTGCTCTTGACGCCATCGATTCTCGTTGTGGTAGCAATCGGCGAAGCCATGGTGATCATCACGCGCAATGTTGATCTATCCGTTGGCTCGATTCTCGGCCTGACTGCATACCTCACGGGCCGGCTGTTCATCGACTTCCCGGGCATCCCGATTCTTGTGGTTTTTGCTATCGGTATCTTCGCCGGGGCGCTGCTTGGCCTGATCAACGGTGCGCTGGTGGCTTTCGCAAGGGTTCCGTCCCTGGTGATCACGCTCGGCACGCTGTACATCTACCGTGGCATCAATCTGGCGTGGACTGGGAGTGATCGAATCGATCCCTCGGAGATGCCGCGGGCCTTTCTTCGACTGGGTACGCAGACGATCTTGGGAATCCCAGTACTCACCTTGATTGCCGTAGTGGTGTTAGTGGTTGGCGCCTGGTACATGAAGAACACCCGGGGTGGCCGCGAATTTTATGCAATCGGCTCTGATCCAGCCGCTGCTGAGCTGTATGGGCTCAAGGTCACGCGGCGGGTCCTGGTCGCTTTCCTGGTGAGCGGAGCAGCCGCCGGGCTGGCGGGTGTCCTCTACGCCGCTCGCTACGGCACGGTCAATGCCCAGGCGGGACTTGGCCTGGAGCTTGAGGCCGTGGGTGCCGCGGTGATCGGCGGCGTCGCGATCTTTGGTGGCAGCGGAACGCTATGGGGCGCGGCCTTCGGTGCCGTGCTGCTGTTTACCATCAATCGCGCTCTTCCGGTGCTTGGCATACCGGACTTCTGGCAGCGGGCCGTCGTTGGCCTCTTGATCATCGGCGCAATCGTGCTTGATCGGATTCTGGCGCTACGACAGTCACGCAGACTCCTGGAAGCAAGGGACGAAGAACATGGCTAGTGTCACCGCGCCTGCGCCAGCCCCCGAAACCAAGGAGCCGAAGTACCTTGACCACGGTCAGCCGCTATGGCGTCGGGTGCTACTCACTCGAGAGATAGCGATTATCGGTTTGCTCATAGCGGTGATCATCGTGGCCTCCGCTGTCGTCCCCCGATTCGGCACCACTGTCACTTTGGGATTCCTGCTCCTTGACGTGACACCGATATTGCTCATCGCGCTGCCAATGACCCTAGTGATCATCACCGGTGAGATCGATTTGTCAGTGGCCAGCATGGTGGGTTTGAGCAGCGTCATTTTCGGAGTGCTCTTTCAGTCCGGCCTGTCTATCCCCAGCGCCGCGCTCGTGGCTTTGCTCGTTGGAGCCGTCGGTGGCACCATCAACGGTCTGCTCGTTACCGCCGTTGGCTTGCCATCCCTAGCTGTGACCATTGGCACCTTGGCTCTTTACCGCGGACTCGCCGTTGGAATTCTGGGAACAACTGCGGTCACCAACTTTCCGCGCTACTGGACCCAGCTGGCGAAGGAGAGAATTGGCGATACTGGAATTCCAATCGTGATCATCCTGGTCGCGATCCTGGCAGTGATCTTCGCCGTCGTCCTGCACTTCACCCCATTCGGCCGAGGCATCTACGCGATCGGGCTTAGTACCGAGGCCGCGACGTTCTCCGGCATCAAAGTGAAGCGTACGAAGCTGATCTTGTTCATAGTGATCGGCATTATCTCGGCCTTGGCCGGGATCTACTACACGCTCCGCTATGGCAGCTCCCGAGGAGACAACGCGACCGGCATGGAGCTGCAGGTCATAGCTGCCGTGCTTCTGGGCGGCGTGTCGATCTTCGGTGGCCGTGGTGCATTGCACGGAGTGATCGGCGGCGTACTCCTGATTGGGGTGCTGGCCAGCGCCTTGCGCTTGGCCAATGTCACTTCCGATGTCATCAACATCATCACCGGCGTACTGCTGGTGCTCTCGGTGGTCTCGTCAAGCGTCCTGGCGTGGGTGCAGAGCAAACGCGCCAAACCAGTGGCAGCACGAGCCAGTGGAACTTAGTAACCGCAACCCTACGAAAGGAAGCACATGAAGCTCGGCAACAAGCTCCGCACAGTTGCGGTGCTGGCGGTGGTCAGCCTTACGTTCGCCGCCGGCTGTGGCGGTGGTGGCGACGGCGGCGGCGAGGCTGCTCCTGGCGCCGAGGCGTCTGCTCCAGCAGAGGATGCCAACCTGGCCATTACCTTCCTGCCCAAGAACCTCGGAAACCCATACTTTGATGTGTCTGCCAAGGGTGGCGAAGCGGCAGTCAAGGAGTTCGGCGGCACGTTCGCGGAAGTTGGGCCGGCTGAGGCCACGCCTGACGCCCAGGTCAGTTACATCAATACGCTCACCCAGCAGCAGGTGGGCGCCATCGTGATCTCGGCCAATGACAAACAGGCCGTGTGCGATGCGCTGACTGAGGCGCGCGACGCTGGAGTGAAGGTGATCACGTTCGATTCCGACACGAATCCGGAGTGCCGCGACCTCTATGTGAACCAAGCGACAGCCGAGGGGATCGCCAAGGTACAGATTGACATGATCGCTGAGCAGATCGGCGACTCGGGCGAAATTGCGATCTTGTCCGCCTCCGCCAATGCCACCAACCAGAATGCCTGGATCGAGCTCATGAAAAAGGAGCTGGAGAGTCACCCCAACATCAAGTTGGTGGACACGGTGTACGGCAACGACAAGGACCAGGAATCCTTCGACAAGACCGCGGGCCTGCTGCAGAGCCATCCGGACCTGAAGGGCATCATTTCGCCGACCACAGTCGGGATCGCCGCTGCTGCCCGCTACCTGTCCACCTCCGATGCCAAGGGCAAGGTGGCCCTGACCGGACTTGGCACCCCGAACCAAATGCGGGAGTACGTCAAGGACGGAACCGTGAAGGAATTCGCCTTGTGGAATCCGGAAGATCTGGGATACCTAAGCGCTTTCGCGGCTAAGGCGGTCATCACCGGTGAAATCCAGGGCAATGAAGGTGACAAATTCGCCGCTGGCAAGCTCGGCGAGTACACCGTCGGTGCCGACAAGACCGTGGTGCTGGGTGATCCGACCAAGTTCAACAAGGACAACATCGACCAGTTCGACTTCTGAATCTCCTCATCAAGGGCGGTGCCCGGCCTCCGTTCGGGTCGGGCACCAGCCGCATTTCCACCCCACCCCTACTTCGACCCCAGAGTGGTGATCTATATATGAAAACCTTCGAAGCCATTTCCGACCAGCTGACCTATCAGGCCATTGAGTTGCCCTCCTGGGCGTTTGGCAACTCAGGCACCCGGTTCAAGGTCTTCGGCTCGCCCGGTACGCCACGAACCATCCAAGAAAAGCTTGCCGATGCGGCCAAGGTGAACGAGCTGACCGGGCTCGCACCGAAGGTGGCACTACACATTCCATGGGACAAGGTCGAGGACTACGGCGCGCTGCGAGATTACGCAGCTGATCTTGGTGTGGCGCTCGGCACCATCAACTCCAACACCTTCCAAGACGATATCTACAAGTTCGGCAGCCTGACCCACGTCGACGACGCAGTCCGGCGCAAGGCGATCGATCACCACTTCGAGTGCACCGAGATCATGAACCAGACAGGGTCACGGGACCTGAAGATCTGGCTTGCCGACGGCACCAACTACGCCGGGCAGGCAGACCTCCGCGGCCGTCAGGACCGGCTCGCCGACAGCCTCGCCGAAATCTATGAGCGGATTGGTCCCAACCAGCGGTTGGTCTTGGAGTACAAGTTCTTCGAGCCCGCCTTCTACCACACCGACGTTCCGGACTGGGGGACCTCGTACGCGCATTGCGTTGCACTAGGGGAGCGAGCCGTGGTCTGTCTTGACACTGGTCATCACGCGCCTGGCACCAACATCGAGTTCATCGTTGCTGAGCTACTGCGGTTGGGGAAGTTGGGTTCGTTCGACTTCAATTCTCGCTACTACGCCGACGACGATCTGATCGTTGGCTCAGCTGATCCGTTCCAGCTGTTCAGGATCTTGTACGAGGTTGTCCGGGGCGGCGGCTACGGGCCCGATTCCGATGTGGCGTTCATGCTGGACCAGTGCCACAACGTGGAGGCGAAGATTCCCGGGCAGATTCGCTCGGTGCTGAACGTTCAGGAGATGACTGCGCGGGCCCTGCTCGTCGACCGGGAGGCGCTGGCGGCTGCACAGGAGGCCAATGATGTGCTTGGTGCCCATGGGATCTTGATGGATGCCTTCTACACCGACGTACGGCCGGCCCTTGCCGAGTGGCGTGAATCCCGTGGTCTTCCTGCCGATCCAATGATGGCCTACGCGGATTCGGGGTATCAGCAAAGGATCGAGAAGGAGCGAGCCGGTGGCACCCAAGCCGGCTGGGGAGCGTGAGTAATCATGACCAACCAGGTAGTTGCGGAGCTGATCTCTCGGTCGAACCGGCTGGGCGCGGATCCGAAGAACACCAATTACGCAGGCGGTAATACCTCGGCCAAGGGCACTGAGACCGACCCGGTGACCGGTGATCCGGTGGAGCTGGTCTGGGTGAAGGGCTCAGGTGGTGATCTTGGCACCCTGACCGAGTCCGGACTCGCGGTGCTGCGGCTCGACCGAATGCGGCAGCTGGTGAACGTCTATCCCGGTGTCGAGCGCGAGGACGAAATGGTGGCGGCGTTCGACTACTGCCTGCACGGCAAGGGCGGTGCGGCGCCATCGATTGATACCGCGATGCACGGTCTAGTCGAAGCCGCGCATGTTGATCATTTGCATCCGGACTCAGGCATAGCGATCGCGACAGCTGTCGACGGTGAGGAGCTGACCGCGAAAATCTTCGGTGACAAGGTGGTCTGGGTGCCCTGGCGCCGGCCCGGCTTCCAGCTCGGACTGGACATTGCCAAGATCAAAGCCGACAACCCGCAATCCATCGGCTGCATTCTTGGCGGACATGGCATCACAGCTTGGGGAGATACCTCCGATGAATGCGAGGCCAACTCGCTGGAGATCATCCGTACTGCTGAGGCCTACATTGCCGAGCACTCCAAGCCGGAGCCATTCGGTTCAGCTCTGGAGGGATACGAAGCGCTTCCGGACGAGGAGCGGAGGTCCAAAGCGGCCGCACTGGCGCCGACGCTGCGCTCGATCGCGTCCTATGACAAGCCGATGGTGGGCCACTTCAATGACGACGAGCGGGTACTGGAGTTCCTGTCTGGCAGCGAGCATCCCCGGTTGGCCGAACTCGGCACCAGCTGCCCGGACCACTTCCTACGCACCAAGGTCAAGCCGCTGGTACTTGATCTTCGGACAGACGCATCGGTCGAGGACTGCATTGCTCGACTCCGCGAGCTCCACGAGTCCTACCGTGCCGACTATCAGGCCTACTACGAGCGCCATGCGACGCCTGATTCACCTGCCATCCGCGGGGCTGACCCGTTGATCATTCTGATACCGGGAGTCGGCATGTTCTCCTACGGGAAGGACAAGCAGACTGCCCGGGTCGCCGGTGAGTTCTACCTCAACGCGATCAATGTCATGCGCGGCGCGGAAGGCTTGTCGACCTACCAGCCGATCGATGAGTCGGAGAAGTTCAAGATCGAATATTGGGCGCTGGAGGAGGCAAAGCTGCAACGCATGCCGAAGCCCAAGCCGCTCGCCACCCGGATTGCATTGGTGACCGGTGCCGCGTCCGGCATTGGCAAGGCGATTGCCACGAGGCTGGCTGTCGAAGGTGCCTGTGTGGTGATCGCCGATCTCGATGCCGAGAAGGCGCAAGCTGCTGCGGGGGAGATCGCCCGCGCCGGAGGCGCAATTGCACAGAGCAGCGATGTAGCGGTCGGTCTGGCCGCTGATGTCACCGATGAGGAGGCGGTGCAGGCCGCGATTGAGGCCACGCTGCTCGCCTTCGGCGGCATCGATATTGTGATCAACAATGCTGGCCTGTCGCTTTCCAAGTCTCTACTCGACACTACGATCGCTGACTGGGACCTGCAGCACAACGTAATGGCCAAGGGTTCCTTCCTGGTGTCCCGGGCCGCAGCCAAGGCGTTGATCGAGCAAAAGCTGGGCGGCGACATTGTCTACATCTCCAGCAAGAACTCGCTCTTCGCCGGACCGAACAACATCGCCTACTCCGCGACCAAGGCCGATCAGGCGCATCAAGTGCGCTTGCTTGCCGCGGAGCTGGGTGAGCACGGGATCAAGGTCAATGGCATCAACCCCGACGGTGTCGTCCGTGGCTCCGGAATCTTCGCCGGGGGCTGGGGAGCGCAGAGAGCCAAAGTCTATGGAATTCCAGAGGAGGAGCTCGGCAAGTACTACGCCTCCCGCACGCTGTTGAAGCGTGAGGTGTTGCCGGAGAACGTTGCCAACGCGGTCTTTGTGCTCTGCTCGGCTGACATGAGTCATACCACCGGGCTGCACATTCCGGTTGATGCCGGCGTAGCGGCGGCTTTCCTGAGGTGAGTCCCTCTGGATGGGTGGCCGCAGTTGATCTTGGTGCCACGAGTGGCCGGGTAATGCTCGGCCACCTCGGCCCCGATCAGTTAAGTGTCGAGGCGGTGCATCGCTTCCCCAACGACCCGGTGCGGATCCCGGACGGCCTGCACTGGAACATCCTGGAGCTGTATCGGAATTTGCTCATCGGTCTGCGCAAGGCGGTAGCTGCACAGCCCGATATAGCTGGCGTCGGGATCGACTCCTGGGCCGTCGACTATGGGTTGCTCAGCGGTGATCGCTTGATCAACAATCCGTTTCACTACCGTGACGAGCGGACCGCCCGCGGCGTCGATCTGGTCCACAAGATCGCTGATCATGCCACGCTCTATGCCACCAATGGGTTGCAGTTCCAGCCGTTCAATTCCATCTATCAGCTGGCCGTTGATCATGAAGCCGGAATCATTGACGAGAAGACGCGGATGCTAATGCTGCCCGACTTGCTGGGATTCTGGCTTACCGGAAACCAGGTCGCCGAGCGCACCAATGCCTCCACCACTGGCCTGCTCGACATCGGCTCCGGAAACTGGAATACCACCTTGATCGACAAGGTGAGCTTGCCGCGGTCGGTGTTCCCGTCCTTGATCGATCCGGGCTCCGCCATCGGTCCGCTGCGCAAGGATGTGGCGGACGAGGTCGGCGCATCAAGGTCCCTAGATGTCATAGCAGTGGGGTCTCATGACACTGCCTCGGCGGTGGTTGGTGTTCCGATGACCGAGCCCGGTGCGGCGTACGTGTCGTCCGGGACCTGGTCGCTGGTCGGCGTGGAACTCGATCGTGCGGTGCTAACCGAGGAGAGCAGGGAAGCCAACTTCACCAATGAAGGCGGTGTCGACGGGAAGATCCGCTACCTGCGCAATGTGATGGGCATGTGGCTGCTCAGCGAATCGATGCGGTCCTGGGAGCGTGAAGGGCAGTCCGTCGAGCTTACGACACTGCTTGCCCAGGCGGCCGCGGTTCGGACGCCCGTGCCGATCTTTGACGCCAACCATCCGAGCCTGCTTCCCCCTGGCGACATGCCGCAGCGGATTGCCGCGCTGTGTGCTGAGGCGGGCGCTGAGGCAC
>DATFBI010000104.1:0-72885 GCA_035253925.1 Propionibacteriaceae bacterium | reverse complement strand
AGATCGCCACCACCCACTAACCAGACGTTCTTGCCTTCAGCTGCTTCCACCATCTCTTGGTGGATCGGCGCAACTTCGCCTGAAACGAACCTGACGTCCGGGCCCTCCACTCGAGGCAGTTCGCGACTGCTGAACACCCATGTCGGGATGGTGTACTCCCACTTACTTGGGTCGTTGAGGAACCCGGTGTAGTTCGCAATCCATTCATACGTCGTGGAGCCCATGGCCATCGCCCCGACGCTCGCGATGAACTTCGGATACTGATCTTCCATTCCGGTCTCCTCGCTGAACTGGAAGAGCCAGTCGAGCGAGTTGTCGGAGTCGGCGATGAACCCGTCGATACTGCTGGCGGTGTAGTACTGGGTAGACATGTCGGCCAGCTTCGCATCCGCGACTGACAGTCTCTATGTGCCCTGAGCCTGTCGAAGGGCGCAAACGAAATCACGCGTGATGAGCTGCCTCGTGCTCTTGATGGCCGACTGGCTCCAGTTGGAAAGTGCAGTGCGAAACGTCGAAGTGTCCACCCAAGCACTCGCCCAGCCGGTCCAACACCTCACCGGAGCGCCCCTCGCTGATGCAGGCGTTGTCGACGATGACATGCGCCGAAAGCACGGGGACTCCGCTGGTAATCGTCCAGGCGTGTAGATCATGGACGTCGACAACTCCGCGAACCCGCATGATGTGTTCGCGAACCTCATCAAGATCAACGCCGCGGGGCGTGGCCTCCAGCAACACATCGACGACTTCGCGGAGCAGCGACCAGGCCCGTGGAATGATCAGCATCACGATGGCAAGCGAGGCGATCGCATCGATAGGCGTCCATCCGGTGATCATGATCAGTACAGCGGCGATGATGACGGCGAGTGAGCCAACTACGTCACCGAAGACCTCGAGGTAAGCGCCACGCATATTCAGGCTCTTGGATTGCGCCGGACGCAGTACCAGTAGAGCGGCCAGGTTAGCGAGCAAGCCAACGACAGCCACAATCAACATCAGACCGCTCTGTATCTCAACGGGTGTGCGAAGACGCTCGACCGCCATGATCAGCACCCAGACCGCCACCGCGACCAGCAGTAGCGCATTTCCAAGAGCTGCCAGCACTTCGGCCCGCTGCAGGCCGAAGGTGCGTTTTACCGTGGCAGCGCGAGTGGCGAGGGAGGCAGCGATGAGCGCCATGATCAGACCGGTGGAGTCGGTCAGCATATGACCGGCATCGGCGACCAGTGCGAGAGAGCCGGCAATGAGCCCACCAATGACTTCAGCGATCAGCACCGTGAACGTGATGGCAAGTACGACAATGAGCCGTTTGCGGTGCGCATTGGTCGCGGTCACATCATGGCTATGTCCGCCACCCACTCCTCACACCTCCTCCTTCAGGCTGACAAGTCGGCTGAGAGCCGCCACCAGTCGGTCAGTCGTCGCGGGTTCGCGTACCGCGATCCTGATCCAGTCTGGCCCGAGGCCGGGAAAGGTCTCACCTCGGCGTACGGCGAGACCATGGTCTCGGAGCGCCAGGCGTATCCAGCCGGGTTCGCGGTCGCGGCGTACGTTGCTGGTGTTGACCAGGACGAAAGACGCCGCCGGCTGGCCAACAACACCGAGACCCACAGTCTTGAGTTGCTCAACCAGGTACGCCCGGTGGTCGGCGATCTGCTTGGCAGCTTTCGCGGCTTCGTTTCGAGCCTCGGGTGTCAAGCAAGCAACCATGGCAGCTAGCGCTGGAGTGGACACCGACCAGGGTGGTTGCTGGGCTCTTAGCGCAGCTATGAGTTTCGGGTCACCGATCACGTAGCCGGCGCGCAGCCCTGCTAGACCCCAGGTTTTCGTCAATGAGCGAAGCACCAGCAAACCCGTCATGTCCTCGCTGATCACAGTTTCGGCTTCGTCGGGCACACAATCCATGAACGCCTCGTCGACCACGACAATGCGTTCCTCGCTGCGTATTGAGTTGATCAATGCGGCCGGATGCAGCACGCTGGTCGGGTTAGTGGGATTACCGATCATGACTAGATTCGGCTCTGCCGGCAGCTGGCGCGGATCGAGCCGAAATCCGGCTGCCGGAGAGAGCACGAGCCGCTCGGGCCGGTGTCCAGCTGCCAGCAGGGCCGCCTCCGGTTCGGTGAACTGCGGATGGATGATCACAGGCCGTGCCGCGCGGAACGCCCGCGCAATCAGTGTGAAAGCTTCGGCGCCTCCTGCGGTGGCGAGTACTTGATCGACGGCGACACCGTGCGCCTGCGCTATGGCCTTGGTCGCGGCATCGGTGTTGGGGTAGGCAGCAAGATGCTGTGTGGTGCCATTGATAATCACGCTGAGCCAATCCGGGGGACTGGATAGCCGTACGTTGACCGCCATGTCCAGCAAACCTTCGGCGAGGTCGCGATCTCCATGGTGCTGAAGATCATGACACACGGGGGCTCTGGCCCCGTAGACCCCCGCTGGTGGCTTCACGCCCAGACCGCCGAGTGCGTAATGATGGACAGCTGAAGCGAATCGTTGCGCTAGCTCCGGGTATCCAGCCCAATGCAGATGCATATAGCTCGCCTGCACCGTCTCTCGACCGGTCCCGGCAGGATCAGCGGAGAATCCGATCGGCTCGCCGTCCAGCAGCCAGGCAGCGGGTGAACCATGAGACGGCTCGACGGTCGTGCGGTGGAACTCGTGTCCAGTCACTCGAGCTGCGCGCGGTGCCAGAAGGTGATCATGATCAGTAGTGAGGCTGCGATAACCCAGCGTCAGCCGGGGTGTCATGACCGCCTCAGCATCGATTGCTCCGACCATAGGCTGGCCATCGACGCGCCGACACAGGTACAGCAAGCCAGCGCACTCGGCGACCGTCGGCATCCCTCCTGCAATCGCAGCATGAATCTCACCACGCAGCGTGGCATTGGCCGAGAGTGCAGCGGCATGCACCTCCGGAAAGCCACCACCCAGATAAAGCCCGGCCGTTCCAGCGGGAAGCTTTTCGTCCGAGGTCGGATCGAAGATCACCGGCTGGCATCCAGCAGCCTGGAGCAGCTCGTCGGTCTCGGCGTAACGGAAGGTAAAGGCCCGACCACCCGCGATAGCAACGACTGGGCGCACCTCCGACGAGGGCCGCAGATAGTCTTCAGCAGACCACGGCTCCACTTCCAGAGGCGGAGCAGATCGCGCAATGGACATGATTGAACTGAGTGCCACATGATCACTCATCCGCCGCGCGAGCTCCGCTACGGCCTTAGCCGCCTCGGCACGTTCCGCCGCTGGAACAAGTCCCAGATGCCGAGAGGGAATCTCAATGCCGGCATCCCTGGGTAGCACGCCCAATACCTCGACGCCTGTTGCTTGCACCGCGGCGACGATCTCTCTCGCATGCCGGTCGGATCCTGCCTTGTTAATGATCACGCCATGCAGGCGGACGCTCGGATCGAAGCTGTCGAGTCCATGGACGATGGCCGCCGCGGTACGCGACATGTGGGATATGTCGAGCACCATGATCACCGGCGCTTGTACCAAGCTGGCGACGTGGGCAGTTGAAGCAAAGCCTTGGCCGCCGATCTGCCCATCGAAAAGGCCCATAACCCCCTCGATGATCGCGACGTCGGCGGGTTCTGGTGTCTGGGCACCGTGCAACAGCAGTGGGGCCATCTGTTCCTCGCCGCAGAGGTACGGATCGAGGTTTCGTCCAGGTCGTCCGGTAGCTAGCGTGTGATAGCCGGGGTCGATGTAGTCCGGCCCCACCTTGAAGCCGGCGACCCTAAGACCGCTCCCGCTCAGCGCACCCATCAGTCCGGTGGCTACCGTCGTCTTGCCATGACCCGAACCGGGAGCGGCGATCACCAACCGCGGCAGCCTGGTGGCCGAGTTTGGTGGTTCCGGGTCGATTACCACTCGATTCCTCGCTGGCCCTTCTGTCCGTCGTCGAAGGGATGTTTGATCTTGGTCATCTCGGTGACCAGTTGTGCGGCTTCGATGAGCTTTGGATCAGCGCGGCGGCCGGTGATGATCACGTGCTGGTAGCCGTTGCGATTCGCCAAGGTATCGATCACGTCGTCGATATCGACCCAGCCCCAGTTGATTGGGTAAGTGAACTCGTCCAGCACATATAGCGTGTGCCTCTCCTCGGCAAGCCGACGTTTGATCTCCTGCCAGCCCTCCGCAGCCGCAGCAGCATGATCATCCTCGGTTCCGGTCTTACGGCTCCAGGACCATCCGGCGCCCATCTTGTGCCATTCGATGACACCGCCCTGACCGGTCGCATCATGCAGTTCTGACAGCGACTCAAGAGCGCTCTGCTCACCGATTCGCCAGCGTGCAGATTTCACGAACTGGAATACGCCGACTGACCAGCCCTGATTCCAGCCACGTAACGCAAGTCCGAACGCCGCGGTGGACTTCCCCTTGCCGTCGCCGGTGTGGATGATCAACAAAGGTCGCTGGCGCCGCTGCCGAGTGGTCAGGCCATCATCCGGAACCAGATCCGGGACGCCGGCTGGCATTAGGCGGCCCAGCCTTGGCGTACGGCGCGTACGAGTTGATCAGCACCCACCTCGTCGACTGTCAGGTACTGGGCGCTGAGGTGGGTGCTCAAAGTCTGCGCCAAGCCCAATGACATCCGTCCCGATTCGCAGTCGATCACCAGCGACGCGACTCCACTGCGACGCAGCTGATCAGCGATTAATCGAGAACGGGCTACTGGATCAGGCCCGTGGGTGGCCCGGCCGTCGGTGACAAGGACGAGCAGCGGTCGGCGGCGAGGATCGCGAATCCGTTCCAGCCGCAAGGTTTCTGCAGCGCAGATCAGGCCCTCGGCAAGCGGCGTACGCCCGCCGGTCGGCAGTTCCTGCAAGCGGCGTGCTGCGGTCTCGATGGATGATGTCGGCGGCAGTGCCAGGGTTGCTTCTGCACCGCGGAAGGTGATCAAGCCGATCTTGTCTCGGCGCTGATAGGCGTCGAGCAGGAGAGAGAGCGCGGCGGTTTTGACGGCTTCCATGCGGCGCCTGGCAGCCATTGAGCCAGAGGCGTCGACGACGAGGAGCACCAGATTGGACTCCCGCCCTTCCATGACTGCCAGGCGAAGGTCCGGGCTGGCCAGGCGGAGTTGTTGAGCCGGACGGCGACCGCGGGCGTATTGGTGCGGCGCAGCCGCCCGGATGGTTGCCGTGAGATGCAGTCGGCCGCGATCATTGTTCGCTGGAAACGCCCCGACTGTGCGCCCGGACGAGGTCACGGCGCGGCTGCGTTGGCCCGCTTCACCAGTGCCGGTTCCCGGCGCGGTGAACAAGCGCGTACGGTACGTCTCTTTTGCCGAGAAGATCCGTGTCGGCGTATTTGCGTGCGCTGACTCTGTCGCAGCGCCTTCCATAGGCTCAGACCGCATTTCTTTGTGCCCATTGACCTGCCCGGCCTCATTGCGCCCTGAGCCTGCCGAAGGGCCACCGTCATTGGACCCCGAGCTTGTCGAAGGGCTCCCGCCATCTGGCGGGCCCGGATCAGGCTCCGGCTCCTCGTCAAGAAGTCGATCAAGGAGCTCTTCATCCAGGCCGGGCGCATCGAAGGGATTGCGGCGCCGCCGATGCGGCAACGCCAGCCGAGCCGCCGCTCGGATATCAGACTTGGTGATCTCGCGGCGGCCTTGCCAAGCAGCATGCGCAGCCGCCGCTCGCGCGGTCACAATGTCGGCTCGCATGCCGTCGACCTCGAACGCCCCGCAGACTCTGGCGATCGTTGCCAGTTGGTGATCACCAAGGCATACCGACGGCAGCAGCGATCGAGCGGCGATGATCCTAGACCGCAGCCGGTCCTCGTTTTCCGCGTAGGCGGCGATGAATGAACCGGGATCACGATCGAACGCCATCCGTCGACGGATCACCTCAGCACGTAGCTCAGGATCGCGAGGCGCAGCGATTTCCACCGTGAGTCCAAAGCGATCAAGCAGCTGCGGCCGTAACTCACCTTCCTCTGGGTTCATTGTTCCGATCAAGATCAACCGAGCCGCGTGGGTAACCGAGACCCCTTCCCGCTCAACCGTTGAGCGGCCCATTGCGGCGGCATCCAGGAGCAGATCCACCAGATGATCATGAAGTAGGTTGACCTCGTCGACATAGAGGATCCCGCGGTGCGCCGCGGCCAACAGTCCCGGCTCGTAGACCACCTGCCCGACACCCAGAGCTTGCCGTAGATCGAGCGAACCGATTACCCGATCTTCGGTGGCACCCACCGGAAGTTCAACGAGTCTCGCCGGTCGCGACGTTGCGGCCTGATGATCATGAGGACCATCCGGACAAGTTGGATCTGGGTCGGCTGGATCACAGCTGAAGCGGCAGCCTTCGATCACGCTGATGCTTGGCGACACGTGTGCCAGTGCGCGAACCATGGTGGTCTTCGCAGTGCCCTTCTCACCGCGTACCAGGACCCCGCCGACATCTGGCGAAATGGTGGTCAGGATCAAGGCCAGTGCCATGTCTTTGGAACCGACGACTGCGGAGAACGGAAACGTCCTCACCTCACACCCTTCCTGCGGGTATCCACGCCCGCGGCATGTCTGGGTCGGGCCGGCGTACGCGGCATGCGACGACCGACCGGCTACGGCAGTCGTCCTGACTTCCCGGCGTTGCCAATGATGGCCAAACACCCGAGTTACAGTGGCGGGACCGCTCCGGACTTGCACCGGATTCCTCTGCCGTCGCCGCCTCGAATCATGTCACATGCGCGTACGTGTTTGTCGGCTACGGGCACTCAATGCGGCCGACGGGGCTGTTCGGCCGTGCTCAGCGGAAGGGGCCTTCACGTGTGGCCGGCTTCCCGCTGGTCGGGTTCGGCGCGAGGGTGGCGTCGGGCTCGAGCGGCAGCACCATAGCAATCTCCTCACCCGGTTCGAGGTCGGAGGCACGGGATGGGCGGCGGTAGTCGGTGATGCGGAAGCCGAAGTTATTGGCGAAGCCGACCGCTCGCCCGTTGTCGGTTCCCACCCAGTAGTAGAGCTGCAGGTAAGCCTGCTGGGTCGCCAGAGCCGCAGCGGCCTCGACGAGGCGCCAGGCGACTCCCGTCCCCCGGGCCTCTGGGACAACGTACAAGCCGAATACCTCCGCCGCTGAGGGCTCCTCGTAAGGTCCAAGGCTCACAATTCCTTGTGGTATCGCGCCTCGTTCGGCAAGTAGCCGGTGCGCTCGGGTCATCCGGTCACGCCAGAACTGCTCGTCTCGATCAGCTTCCTCGGCCAAGGTCGCGGTAAACGAACCGGGAGACTCTGCCAAGGCGCGCAGGCGAACGTCGCGATACACCGGCCACTCAGATTCGTCCAGGACGCGCACGGTGATCTCTGTCATGGTCAATTGTGTTCCGCTCCGTCGAGAGGTGCGGATGGTCCGGATGCGGGCGATTGCCTGAGAATCCGATTAGTGCTGGTCAACCGTGGTCAAGGCAGATGTGATCACCGTCGGCGCCAAGCGTCTACAACCTGTTGCGCTGGAAGTGAGATCTTGACGACCGTCGGGATTTGGCTAGGCGGATCTGCCTATGCAAGCACGCGCTCAGAACCAATACTTGCGTCCACCAACAGCGCGACCCGTTTGACCCAGGACCAAGAAGACGATGCCGATTACCAGCACAATAATGCCGATCGTCACCAGAATGCTGATGCCCAAGATCCAGCCCAAGATCAACAAGATGAGACCAAGAACAATCATGTGGATCCTCCTCCTTAATCCTTACCTACCCCCGAATCGCCCGCTTGACACCGCGAGTCAATGACGGCCGACCTGACGGTGCACCCGCAACTAGTTGAATCGGGTGCCGCGAGTGATGTTGCCGCATCCGACTCAAGTCTTGATCAACAAGATGCGTAGTCTGAGCACTGGGTCAGGCAGTTGCGGTGCGCACCTGCCAGATCATAGGTGGTGACGAGACCGTGGAGCCGGACCTGGCTGTGGGCTTGATCAAAGTTCGCGACGCCTCTCAGCGTGCTGCTGAAGAAGGCGTCCCGCCCTATGTCGTCGAACTGACGGCCACGATCAGCAACTGCGGCGACGCCGTCGCTGAGGAGACCACCACACGTTTTTGGGCGCAGGGCGCCGACGTTGACCGCGAACTGCGGGTTGTCTATATGCCACCTGTGCCTCCGGGTGACGAGATCGAAGTTACGGCTACGTGGGACGTCCGCGATATTCGCGGTGATTATGTGATCACCGTGACTGCCGACGTGTTCGCTCAGATCGAGGAGGCGCGCACGGACAATAACTCTGCGAGTGTCCGGGTCGCCGTTCGCGACGCTCGGGTCGACATCGCCGAGCCAGTGGACTGACCGTCCGCATCAGACTCTCGGCACTTGCGATCAGCTGGGGAGAACTCGGGGCATACAGTCTGAGGCGTGATTGAGCTGGTTGGGCTGAGCGCTCGGGGTTGGCACGACCTTCCAGAGCGACTGCGCGCCACGATCCGGTCTGCGGAGGTGCTGCTTGGCAGTCCTCGGCATTTTGATCTACTTCCACCGTTTCCTGATCAGCAGCGGCTGCCGTGGCCGACTCCGCTGCGAGATGGCCTGCCTGGGCTGCTCAACCAGGTCACCGGGCGACGCGTAGTAGCGCTTGCCTCAGGTGATCCGCTGATTGCCGGGATCGGCAGCACTCTGGTCGAGATGCTTGGGGCCGCAGCTGTTCGCGTTCATCCGGCGGTGTCTTCGGTGGCGCTGGCGAGGGCGCGGATGGGCTGGCCGGAGGAGACAACGCAGCTGGTCCGGCTCCGTGGCGGCGACCTGGATTCGGTGCGGCGATATCTGTTCCCTGACTGCCACTTGATCATTTTGTCTCGGGACGCTGACAGTCCCAGCGAGGTGGCTCAGCTACTCACCGACGAGGGCTACGGGGACAGCACGATGACGGTCCTGGGCGATCTTGACGCTGAAAGCGAATCGCGGACCGACACGTTTGCCCGGGATTGGTCCGGGAAGGCGCCGGCGCTTAATGTGATCTGCCTTGCCTGCGCCGGCGCCGGCCGTGACGCATCACTTGCGCCAGGTTTGCCAGATGCAGCGTTTGATCATGATGGACTACTAACGAAACGTGATCTTCGTGCTTCGGCGTTGGCTCGGTTGATGCCAAGGCCCGGCGAAGTGCTATGGGATATCGGTGCGGGCGCCGGCTCGATCGCTATCGAATGGATACGCGCTGACCCTCGATGTCATGCCATTGCGGTCGAGCACAATGCTGAACGAATCAAGCGAATTCGCCGCAATGCCGAAGCGCTTGGCGTTCCGGATCTGGAGGTGGTGCACGTGGAGGCAGCTGCAGCCCTGGATTCGCTGCCCCGCCCGGATGCGGTCTTCGTCGGTGGCGGAGCGACTCCTGAGACGCTCGAGCGATCATGGTCGGCGCTACTACCCGGCGGCAGACTAGTCGTTCATGCAGTGACTCAAGAAACCGAAATGATCATCGTTGATTGCTGGCGGCGCTACGGAGGTGAACTGACCCGACTCTCGGTAGAACACCTTGAGCCGATCGGGCGCTATCACGGCTGGCGACCAGCGCGGCCGGTGGTCCAGTGGAGCGCGATCAAGGATCTGCAGTGACAGTTCATTTCATCGGGGCAGGCCCTGGGGCGGCCGACCTGTTGACGCTGCGGGCGGTACGGCTGATCGAGTCCTCTCCGGTTTGCCTGTATGCGGGCACTTACATTGATGATCAGATCTTGGCGCATTGCCCGCCCGGTGCCACCTTGATCGATAGCCAGCATCTCGATCTGGATCAAATCACTGATCATTTGGTTGCAGCTCATCAACGGGGAGAAGATGTAGCGCGGCTCTGCTCGGGAGATCCCTCGATCTACTCGGCGCTGGCCGAGCAGACCCGGCGCCTTGACCAGGCCGGCGTGAAGTGGGACGTGACGCCCGGAGTACCCGCCTACGCGGCTGCCGCAGCCATCATCGGACGCGAGCTTACGGTCCCTGAGCTGGCCCAAACTGTGATCTTGACCCGTACCCAGGCTGCCTCCACTGCCATGCCTGACACCGAGTCGCTGGCCTATCTAGCTCAGACAAGGGCCACCATGATCATCCACCTGGCGATTCGGCGGATCCGTCAGATTTGTGCGGATCTGACCCCTGCGTACGGCCCCGATTGCCCGGTCGCGGTGGTCGCCAATGCCTCTCAACCGGGCGAGCACGTGCTCCGCGGAACACTGGCGACAATCGCTGACCAGGTCGAGAATGTCGGTTTGCGGCAGGCCGCCGTGATCATGGTGGGCGAGGCGCTGCACGCTGACAACTTCGTTGAGTCGCACCTCTACGGCAGGCGCCTTCGGCGGTGAATCACCCAAGCTGGACAAGGACTCCAGTAAGTGGTCACAAGCGCCAGGTTGCATCGACGTTCGCATGTCATGGGCGACCACTTCGCCGAAGAGCTGCACTACGGATTAAAGCTGAAGCTCCTGCTGGTCCACACCATTGAGCCATGACCCAGGCGAGTCTGGCTGGAACCAATGATCAGCAGGCAGCTCATATCAACACTGTCTGGCTCGAGCGCTCCCAGAGTCGTGACCGTCAGATCCTCGCCTTCGCGGCCCACGTTGCGGCCAATGATCACCGGCGTGGATGGCGAGCGAACCTCAAGTAGCACCTGGCGGGCTCGCACAATCTGTTCGCGGCGGGTACGCGAGGCGGGATTGTAGATCGCGAGCACCAGGTCGGCTTCGGCCACAGCGCGCAATCGGCGTTCAATCAATGACCAAGGCTTCAGCCGGTCCGACAGTGAGACGACCGCATAGTCCCCGCCGAGCGGCGCGCCGACTCGGGACGCGACCGCCTGGGCAGCTGTCACGCCTGGCAGCACCGTGATCTTGACCGACGCATAGCGATCGTCTTCGGCGGCCTCGAAGACAGCTGAGGCCATGCCATAGACTCCGGCATCTCCGCCGGAAACCACCGCCACTCGTTCGCCTGCCAGAGCAAGATCAAGAGCAGACCGCGCCCGCTCAACCTCGACAGTGTTGCCGCTGGCATGCCGCTGGAGATCTGGTCGATCAGGGAGGCGGTCGAGATAGGGAGCGTAGCCCACAACATGATCAACTTCTGCGAGTACCTGAGAGACCTCAGGTGTGGTCCAGTCATCGGTTCCGGGCCCAAGGCCCACCACGAAGAGTCGCGGACCATCGATATCAATGGCTGGGCGAACCTCAGGCAGAGGAGCCGTACGTCCTGCGGAGTCGATGCGGCGATCACGACCCGGTATCACGATCATGGAGAAGTACGGCACGCGGGCGGCGTCGACTTCAGTTACCGGCAGGATGCGCTGCTCACCGGTAGTCGCCCGTTCCACATAGCGCGCCTCGTCGAGCCGACCAGATTGCCGCAGCGCTTCCCGCACGCCAGCGAACGTTCGGCCCAGTTTCATAATCGCTGCGGCTTCGGTGTCGGCCAGCCGACGGGCGAGCTCGGGCACTGGCAGCGTCCCGGGCAGTACGGCCAGGATGTCCTCGTGCCGCGCAAGCGGCGTCTTCAGCGCGGTGGCTGCGGCCGTCAGCGAGGTAACGCCGGGCACGATCTCACAGGCAAAGCGTGGCGACAGACGGTCGTGGAGATAGGAATACGAGCTGTAGAACAGTGGGTCGCCCTCAGCCAGTACAACAACATCTCGGCCGGCGTCCAGGTGCTTGCTTAACCTCTCGGCGGACTCGTCGTAGAAGTCATTGACTGCGCCGTAGTAGCCGAGCGGATGATCAGTTGGGCCTGTCGTAACGGGATAGATCAGCAGCTCCTCGATTACGTCCTCCCTGATCAACGAACCGGCGATGGTGCGGGCAATCGACCGGCCGGCGGTTCCCGAGTGGTACGCGATCACATCGGCGTTCTTGATCAGTCGGGCCGCCTTGAGAGTAATCAGCTCCGGATCACCTGGTCCGACGCCGACGCCGTAGAGATGACCAGTCATGAGATCTCCGCCTCACGGGCGAGCGCGTTGATTGCCGCGGCGCAGAGAGCCGACCCACCGCGACGTCCGTGCACGACAAGCCACGGAATGCCCCAGCGGTTTCCGGCAAGCGCGATCTTGGACTCGGGAGAGCCGACAAAGCCAACCGGAATCCCGATAATGACAGCCGGATGCGGGGCGCCATCGGCGATCAGTTCCAACAGGTGGAATAGTGCGGTGGGGGCGTTGCCGATCGCCACCACCGCGCCTGCCAGCCGGTCGGCCCACAGTGACACAGCGGCTGCGGATCGTGTGGTGTCCCACTGCTCTGCCAGCTCATTCGCCCGAGGGTCGTCCAGCAGGCACAGCACCTTGTTGTCCGCCGGCAGCCGCCGCCGCGTCACCCCAGCAGCAAGCATCTGGGTATCGGTGAACACCATTGCCCCAGCTGCGAGTGCCGTGCGAGCAGCCGACACCAGCTGCGGATGAAACGCGAGATCGCCAACTAGTGTGACGTCGCCGGAAGCATGGATCATCCGGACTGCGACCGGGCGCATCTCGGCAGGCAGCCTTGACAGGTCCGCTTCTGCCCGAATAGCCGCAAACGATCTTCGATAGATCTCGGCGGGCGCCGTGACGTAGTCGTAGCGCCGAGTCGGCGCAGATATCACCGTGCCTCCCCAACGGATGCCAGAAGCTGGGAACTATCAGGCATCACAAGATCAATATGATCATCAGTCGGCGCGCCGCAGCGCCGTTCGCAACCGCTGATGTGAGTCCGCCGCACAAGCCTCCCGGACTGAGCAAGCGCTGTCGCGTACCCGCGCGTGTTGATCAAGGCGTTCTGGCAGGACGGCGAGCCGACGCATGCGGAGATAGCCGACCATGGAGAAGTTGGATCATCGATCAACCCAGCGGCGGCGAGCGAAGGTAAGTGCCGGGCAGCTCCAGATAGCACCAGGCCGCGTGATGGCGTGATCACCACATTCCCTACCGCGCACGCCTCGACGACCGCAGCCTGAGCCGGGGTCAGCAGTGCCAGGGGCACCTGGATCGAGGCAGCACCGGCAACTGCACCGAGTGGCGTCACCGTGGTCGCCTGGGGCAACTGGGTCGTACATGTACCTGGGTGGCGCCTAGCCCAATTCGGAAGATCCCGGACATGCCAAACCTCACCCGATCGCCGGCTGGCGGCCAGGAACTGGCGCGCAAGCTCAAGCAACACCTCGACCGCGTCAGCCGCCGATACCGGGATGCCCAAGTCCGCGTCGCCGAGCAACACCCAGCCGTGATCATGATCAATGGCCCGGTAGCCCAGATCAAATGGCACGCCACTCACGTCACCACGGCCATCATCGAGGGCAAAAAGGAACCGACTCGGCAGGCCCGCAAGGCCGGAATCGGCACAGAGTCCGGCGTCCAGCGCGAGCACCAACGGTCGGATATCGCCATCGCCACCGCTGATCCCGGTAAGCGGCGAGGCGATGATATTGCGGACTCGCTCATGGGTATCCGACGGCAGGAAGCCCGCCTGGCGTACCGCATCGATAAGGTCCGCCGGCACCGGGGCGGAAAGGCCGCGAAGCTGCACACTGGCTCGCGAGGTCAGCTGCAGGTCGCCGCTACCGAACTGCTGCGCAATCCGGCTCAGCTGTCCAAACGCAGTTCCGGTCGTTTGCCCTCCGGGAATCCGAATCCGCACCACGGCGCCGTCCTGGGCCAGATGGGGCCGCAGCACCCCAGGGCAGCGGTCGGCGCGAGTCACGCCCGCCATCGTAGGTGCTGGAGGACCGGTTAAGCTCCCGTGGTGCCGCGGATCGCCCTGCTCTCCACCTCTGACACAGACCTGCTATCCGCGCGGGCCAGCGGCGCCGACTATGTCTTTGCGAACCCGGCGCGATCCGGACATACCGAGCTCGGCGAGACACTGGAGTCGTGTGAGGTCATCGTGGCGCGGATCCTTGGTTCGCCGCAGCTGCTGTGCAGTGGGTTCGATCGGTTTCGCTCGGCGGGCAAGCCGATAGTGGTACTCGGCGGAGAGCAAGCACCAAACGCGGAACTCATGGAGCTGTCGACGGTTCCGATGGGTGTCGCTGCCGATGCCCACCTCTACCTGGCGCATGGGGGACCGAAGAACCTGAGGCAGCTGCACGCCTTCCTCTGTGACACCGTGTTGCTCACCGGCATGGGTTTCGAGCCTCCTGCTGAGCAGCCGGTCTGGGGAGTGCTGCCGCGTCCACTCCCCACAGGGCCATCCCCCACACGGCCAACGCGGCCACGGATTGGCATCTTGTTCTATCGCGCCCAGTACGCCGCAGGGAACACCGCGTACGTAGAGGCGCTTGCTGTTGCTGTCGACGCAGCCGGTGGCGCCGGCGTACCGATCTTCGCCACGTCGCTGCGCGATGCTCCTTACGACCTGCTGGAGTATCTAGGCAGCTGCAATGCACTGATTACGACCGTGCTCGCGGCCGGCGGTACCAAGCCGGCGACCGCGTCCGCCGGTGGAGACGACGAGGCGTGGGACGTACAAGCTCTGGCCGCGCTCGATATCCCGATCTTGCAAGGGCTATCGCTTACCTGGGATCGGGCATCCTGGGCCGCCTCGGATGAAGGCATGACACCACTTGATGTAGCGACTCAGGTGGCGGTTCCGGAGTTCGACGGCCGGCTGATCACTGTGCCGTTTTCTTTCAAGGAAACCGATGCCGATGGGCTACCGAGTTACGTTCCCGATCATGAGCGGTGCCGCCGGGTTGCTGAGATCGCGGTAAATCACGCTCGTTTGCGGCACATTCCGGCCGGGCGGCGGCGTATTGCGGTCGTGCTCTCGGCGTATCCCACCAAGCATTCCCGCATCGGCAATGCGGTTGGGCTAGACACGCCTGTTTCGGTGATCAAGCTGCTGCGCGCGATGCGTGAGGCGGGGTACGACCTCGGCGCTCCCGGCGAAATCCCGGGGACTGTGCCGCTGGATCCGGTTGAGGAAGAACATCCTGATACCACCGCAGGCAATGCGCTGGTCCACGCGCTGATCGCTGCGGGCGGTCAGGACCCGGAATGGTTGACAGCCGAACAGCTGTCCGGCCAACCAGTTCGCATCTCAGCGGAGACTTATCGTCACTGGCTGGCGGACTTACCTAACGATCTTGTGGATGCGGTCAGCGAGGCATGGGGAGAAGCGCCTGGTGAGCTCTTCGTTGATCGCAACAGAGACCCGAATGGCGAGATCGTGGCAGCCACACTGCAGGCCGGCAATGTGGTGATCTTGGTGCAACCGCCCCGTGGCTTCGGCGACAATCCGATTGCCATCTACCACGATCCTGATCTTGCGCCGTCACACCACTATCTGGCGGTGTATCGCTGGTTGGAGAAGGAGTTCGGCGCACATGCGGTAATTCATGTCGGCAAGCACGGCAACCTGGAATGGCTGCCAGGCAAGAATCTCGGCATGTCAGCATCCTGTGCCACCGATGCTGCGATCGGTTCGCTACCCCTGATCTATCCGTTCCTGGTCAACGATCCTGGGGAAGGAACGCAGGCCAAACGCAGGGCGCATGCCACCATTGTTGATCATCTGGTACCGCCCATGGCGCGTGCGGAGAGCTATGGCGACATAGCGCGGCTGGAGCAGCTGCTCGATGAGTACGCCCAGGTTAATGCGATGGATCCAGCCAAAGCACCAGCACTGCGCGGTGAGATCTGGACACTCATTCAGGCAGCGCAGCTAAATCATGATCTTGGTGTGGAAGCGGCTCCAAACGAAGAAGCCTTCGATGAGTTCGTGCTCCATGTCGATGGCTGGTTGTGTGAGATCAAGGATGCGCAGATTCGTGACGGACTGCACATCTTGGGCCATGTGCCAGAAGGTGATGAGCTGATCAACCTGGTACTGGCAATGCTGCGATCGACTCAAATCTTTGGCGGCCAAGTCAATGGAGTGCCTGGGTTACGGCAGGCTCTCGGGCTCGAAGATGAGGCGCCGCTCCATGAGGTTGATGCCGTTGATGCCCAGGCCCGTGAACTTGTTACAGCGCTTGCAGAGTCAGGTTGGTCCATGGATGCCGTACCCAAGATCATCGAGCGCCTCCTCGGAGCGGAGAACGAGGCAGCTGCTGCTGCACTGCGTTTCGCTTGCCAAGAAGTGATTCCGCGCCTCGCCCGCACCGGCGACGAGATCAGCGCGATCATGCACGCCTTGGATGGTGGGTACGTGCCCGCTGGTCCGTCCGGCTCGCCGCTACGTGGACTGATCAACGTACTGCCCACAGGCCGCAACTTCTATTCCGTCGATCCGAAAGCGATTCCCTCGCGGCTGGCATACCAGACCGGCCAAGCAATGGCCGAATCCTTGCTGAAGCGGCACCTGAATGAGGTGGGCGAGTATCCGCAGTCGGTGGGATTGTCGGTGTGGGGTACGTCGGCGATGCGAACCAGTGGTGATGACATCGCCGAAGTCTTGGCCCTGCTGGGCGTGGTGCCTGTCTGGGATGAGGCGTCGCGCAGAGTGGTTGGGTTGGAGGCCATCGATCTAGCCGAGCTGAGTCGGCCGCGGATAGATGTGACGGTTCGCATTTCTGGCTTCTTCCGAGATGCCTTTCCCCACGTGGTGGCCATGCTGGACGATGCGGTGCGGTTGGTGGCCGATCTTGATGAGCCAAGCCACCTCAACTTCGTCCGGCAGCACGCAGAAGATGATCTTGCAACACACGGTGACCGACGGCGGGCGACGACGCGGATCTTCGGCTCCAAACCAGGCTCGTACGGCGCCGGTATCTTGCCGTTGATCGAGGCGGGCAACTGGCGTAATGATCAAGATCTTGCCGAGGTTTATTCGGCTTGGGGAGGGTTCGCGTACGGTCGTGATCTTGACGGGATCCCGGCCCGCCAGGACATGGAGGCCAACTATCGGCGCATTGCGGTGGCTGTCAAGAACGTGGACACGCGCGAACACGACATTGCCGATTCCGACGACTATTTCCAGTACCACGGTGGGATGGTGGCGACCGTACGGGCACTGACCGGCGCCGATCCGAGGGCGTACGTCGGCGACTCGACGAGTCTGGATGTTGTCAAGACTCGATCACTGACCGAGGAGACGGCCCGAGTGTTTCGGGCCCGTGTGATCAATCCTCGCTGGATTGCTGCGATGCAGCGGCATGGCTACAAGGGTGCGTTCGAGCTAGCCGCAACCGTTGACTATCTCTTCGGCTTCGACGCAACGGCTGGTGTCGTGACTGATTGGATGTATCAGCAGTTGGCCGAGAACTACGTACTGGATAAGGACAATCAGGACTTCATGAAGCACGCTAATCCATGGGCGCTGCGCGGCATCATCGAGAAGTTGAGTGAAGCTGTTGATCGCAGGCTGTGGCAGGAGCCGGATCCGGAGTTGATCACTCAACTGCAGCAGGTCTACCTCGACCTCGAGGGTGACCTCGAGGACGTCAGCTGAGCTAGCCCTGAGTCGACCGTACCCGAGTGAGGATAGCGTCGGCGACGGCATCCGGCTCCGTTTCAGGAAGCCAGTGCCCGGCATCCAGTTCGACAACCTCGTACGGCCCTTTGACATAGTCAGCAGTCAGCTCAGCGGCGCGCCGAGCTAGCGCGACGTCATGTCGTCCCCAGATGTAGGTCGTTGGCACAGTGATCTGTCCCACCGGTGGCCGCCTGGAAAAGGGAATGCCGCGATACCAGTCGATGGCGCCGGTGAGTGCACCAGGCTCGGTCATCGCCTTGGCGTACTGATCAGCGAATTCATCAGGCACTCCGGTATTGCGCAAAGACTTGCTGAGCGTACGCCGCGCGATCGACTCCGGCACTACCGGCAACTGAAAGAGACCCACGTACCAGGAGAGCAAACCCTGCTTGCTGCTCCATAACGACTTGAGAAATGCCGCCGGATGCGGCGTCGAGAGAACTGTCAGTGAAGTCGCTCGGCCTGGATGCCAACTTGCGACGCCCCAAGCCTGATTGCCACCCCAATCATGACCAACGATGTGAGCCCGAGCCAGACCTGCCGTGTCGAGCAAAGCGATCACATCGCCTGCGGCAGCTTGGATCCGATAGTCTCGCCGCCGAGTCGGTCGAGCGCCAGCGGTGTAACCACGTTGGCTGGGAATCAGCGTCCGCAGACCCTCCGCATTAAGCCGGCTCGCGACAGCTTCGAAGCTGGACGGTTGCTGTGGAAATCCGTGCAACAAGACGACCGCCGGCGCATCCGTGGCTCCGGAGTCGATTACGTCGAAGCGCAAGCCAGGGCGTACGAAGGTATCCATGGGCTTCAGCCAATCACTGCTGAGCCGCAGCGATTCATCCGACAGGCTCAGTGCAGGCCGGCCTTGAGCGCGATGACCAAGATTCCGAGCGCAGCGCCGACTGCTGCGCTCACCAAGCTGCCGCGGAGGCCGAGTCCACCACGCCGGCCCGCGAGGAAGCTGTAAATAGTTAACAAAACGGTGCTGGCGATCACCGCGATCCAGGCACCGGTACGGAGCGGTATGCCAAGGAGTTGGATCACGAGCAAGATCAGCGCAGGTACGCTGGCCGCCGCCAGGATTGGCCAGGTTTCCGCGAGCGCCTCTTTGAACGCGTCCACGGGATGTGTGCGGTGCTTCACCGAGTCACCCAGCGTCCGCGCGTGGAGGTGCGCCAGCCAGTAGATGAAAGCCGTTCCGAGGATGGCGATAATGAGATGCGTTTCCTCAAGGTGCCCGGCCGCGGCGGCGATGACCGCGGTCGACACCACAGTTCCGGTGATGACCCCTTCGCCGTTGATCATCCCGAGCGGGTCTCGTTCACGCTCCACGTGCGGCGCCTCGTGGCGGCCTGCCTGCCTGGTCATTTGGCGGTAAGTCAATGCCACTTATCAGGCCGCCGTCAAGGTCTATGTGCCAGCACCTTGGCGCAATCGCTGCTGCGATGACATCCGGATCGGATGCCGCGTAGTCCATCCGTCGGCCAGTTCCATACGGTTAAGCGGCTCGCCCTTCCGCTCCCATTCCCGTATCCGTTTAGCCCATGTACGCAACCTGGGTTAACGCAGGTTGCTGACAGAGCGCTGGGGGCGTTGTACCAAAGCGATCCCAGCCAAGATCAAGACGGCACCGATCAGCTGCATCCAACCGGGACGCTGTCCTAGCAGCAAAAAGGCAAAGCCTATCGCGAAGATCACCTCGATCAACGCCACGAATGAGCCGAAAGAACTGCCGAGGCGGCGCACTGCAGCAATCCCAGTAAGGTATGCCAAGATGGAACTGATGAAGATCAACAACAATACTGGGAGCCACCAGCCCACAGCGGTGTCCGCCAAGATCGTGACACCGCCGTGCGCGGCCAATGGCAGTACGCCGACCGCCGAGGCCGCCAGCAATACACCGGCTCCAATCCCAGTACCGGCCGTGGTCAACAGCAGCGGGTGAATCGGCGCATCGCTTCCACGCTCCTCGCTGAGCAGAAAGAATGCGCTAAAGCACAGCGCAGCGCCCAGACCCCAGGCGACTCCGATCGGGCTCAGGGTGAACCCGCCCCAAAGATCGAGAACAAACGCGAGGCCAATGATCGACATGGCGGCACCTGCGAAGACCGGCCACGCGGGCCGACGGTGGCTTCGCGCCCAATGCCAGCCGATCAGCATGACCGGGGCGAGATATCCCAACAGCAAAGCGACACCGACCGAGAGGTACTGCACGGCGCTGAAGTAACACAGCTGCACCAACGCGACCGCGACTACGCCGTACGCCAGCAGTCGTACGAATTGCCGTCCGGTTGGCAATCCGATGCGCCGGAGTAGAACCAAAGATGGTATGAGAAGGATCAAGAATGCGCCTGCCGCGCGCGTAGCAACTACGGCTGCAGGCGACCAACCCACATCCAGAAGCGATCGGGCAAGGGAGCCGGAAAGTCCAAAGGATGAGGCAGAGATCAGTCCTAGACCCAGTCCACCGGCGTAGCCGCGAGTGCCGACCCGCCGCATGGTTTGCGGGGCAGTGCTGGTCACGTCCAGCCCCCTCGTGCTAATCGTCAAAGGCCCCACCCTACCGATCGCAGGGTTGGATCATTCGGTCGATCGGCCGAAAGGCGGAGGCGGTAGAAGCCTGCTCGGCTCGCTCTCAAGTCTGGTTGTTCAGCACCCGGGCCAATACGTCGGGGCGGTCGGTCATGATTCCATCGACACCAAAGCTCAGCAGCCGCCGCATGGCCGGCTCGTCGTCGATTGTCCAGACGTCAACGCGTAGACCACGGTCGTGTGCATCACGGACGAATCGGCGAGTAACAACGGGGATGACGCCTTTATACCTTTCTGGCGCCTGCAAAGCCTGGAACGGCGGATCATATAGAGCGCCGAGGCGCAGCAGATGAAGGATCCAATAGACCACCAGCTCAAAGCCGGAGGAAGCCGTAGCGACCTTGCCTTGGCTGACTTTGCGGAACCGCGAAATCGTGCCCCGATTGTCTGAAACAACCAAGGTCCGTTCTAATGCGCCGGCGGCTTCGATCTGTCCGAAGACGGCGGCCTCGATGCCGGAGCGACGACCCTTGATCTCGATATTGAACGGCGCGTCCGGAAACGCCTGGTACAGGGCTTCCAGCGTGGGAATCTTGACGCCCTTGCCCCGCCACGGGAAGGTCTTGCCTTCGTCGGTAGTGAAGCAGTACGCAGCATCAAGACCTTGCAGTTCCAGGACGGTCTTCTCGGCCACGGGTCCGGTGCCATCGGTTGTCCGATCAACAAGGGCGTCGTGAATGACGACCACTATGCCCTCCGCGGAGGCATGCACGTCGCATTCCACCACTCCGCCGCCCATGGCAAATCCTTCGCGGAATCCTTCGATAGTGTCTTCAGGTACGACTTTCGCTCCGCCGCGATGAGCGAAGTTGATCGGCCAGCCCCGCGGAGTCGGTGGCTTCGGCGGGGCCTCTCCCTTCGCCGCGAGCCGCCCGACGGCAGCGGTCACCAGCGTGCCGACCAAGGCACCCAGAATGAACGAGCCCGCTCCTAGCCGAATCTCCCAGATGTTGTCGGCAACGACGGGCGAATCTCCCTGCTGCTTGATGATCGCATTGCTCATGCTGGAGCCTTTCGCGCGGAGCTCTTTGCACTACAGGGCGGCGGTCGCCCAAGCAGTGCCTAGAAGTATTGGGTGCACTCCAACGTAGAGGCCACTGCTGACCGATGCCTAGGCACCCTCCTTAGGTGTACTCCTGCAGCCGTCTCACCCGGCAAGTGGTCGAAGACGACATGAGGAACGCCAAATCGTTGTCGACCCGGACCACTTCCGTGAGGGCGCGAACCGATGGGGGTGAAGCGATTTACCGTTACTGGGTGCCCAAGAAGAAGCGCCGGCCTGCAATGCACTCATCCAAGCGCTCCGGTCACCCCGCCCGGCGCGCCACCCGCCAGCCTGCTGAGGATCACACAGACCTGCTCGGCGACGCCGACGCTGCGCTAGCGGCGGATCATCCATTGCCGATGCTGATGCTGGCCAGCGGTTTGCTCAACCTTCTTGATCCGCGAAACAACGACCCGTTTGACCGCTCGCCGGTGCCAGAACCCGCGCCGCTGGCTGAAGTGCTGACCGCGTTCGTCAGCAGCCAGGATCCCGCCGCAACTGCGCTGGCTTGGACGATGGCGCAGCTGAGTGGAGATGATCTTCTTCGAGCCCGGGTGGTACGTGATGTTGGTGTCCGCAGCTTCCTGCTGCCGTCCTGGATGCATCAGCTAAACAAGATCGAGATCGTCGCAGCCGAACAGATCACTGAGACGGTGCGCGATGGATACAACATCGTGCTGCAGGTGCGGCTTGCTGGTCACGACATGACCACCGTTGCGTTCATTGACTTCAATATGGGCACCATCGTCAAGGACAACTTTCTGTCTGACAAAGGGCTGGACGACTTCAACGAGCTATGGCGAGAGCATGCCGATACCCGGCACACCGCTCTGGAAGCTCTGTCGCCAGCCGATGCTCGGGCCCGGATCAGCGAGGCAATTGAGCGCGGCGCCCGGACGATTCCGCGACCCGAATCGGAGGACTGGCCGGCCACTCGTCCATTGCTGGAGTGGATCGTTCGGCAACTGCCCGAGGGAGGGACAGGCTTCGTACGCCCGGAATGGTCCAAGCAAGATCGTGAAAGGCTGGCTGACCGCTTCCTTGCCAGCTCCTACGGCGCTGATCTTAATCTTCCGAACGATCGGTCCATTGTTGATGATCTCGTCTTCTATCGAGCTGACTATGGATACGGCGATCCGCTGCGCTGGAGCCCGACTGCGATTGAGATCTTGATGACGGACTGGTATCCACGCAAGGTCATTGCTGACCAGCGCTATCTGCGACAGATGCCCACCGTGCTGCGGGCATTTGTGCAGTTTGTGCACGCCGAGCTTGGCCTTGCTCAAGAGTTGACCGTCGATGTCCTGGATGCGATTGATACCTATGAGCGGCATTATCGGCAGACGATCAGCAAGCCCCGGCGCCAGGGACCGGAGGCAATCCTGGAGGCAGCTGGCGTAGCTGATCCGCTCGACAGAAATGATCTTTCTGCTGGGGAATTCTTCACCGAGGATGACCTCAAGATCTTCGTATTGGATGAACTGGCTGATCAAGTCGGTGGCCTGGAGCAGCTTGCCCAGCTGACGGCTGAGCCCCTTGCTGACGAGCCGTTCGCCTGGACTGGACTACCAGCGGAGATCCATCATCGCGTCGCCGAAGTGCTGTTGCAGTGTGATGATTGCTGTGATCACTATTTCGATATCGAGCATCGAACGGCGGTGCGCAGGCTGCTGCATGACGTTGCCGCTTCCGATCCGCAAATCTTCTTGCGTCGTGGCAAGTCGGAGACTGCCGCGGCGGCGCTGTGCTGGATGGTGGCTCGGGCAAACGAGTCGATCAGCTATCTCGGGTTGCAGACGCGTGAGCTGATGGCGTGGTTCGGGCGGGAATCGCCACCCAGCCACCGCGCGTACACCATGCGCGAGGCGATCGGTGCAAATCAAACCGAATCGCTTGCCTCGTTGGGATCACCGCGCTATCTCACTGGTGGCCGGCGACGGTGGATCATCCAGCGTCGTGATGAGGCGTACGAGGTTTAGGCGGCTGCCCGCACCTCAGAGTCGCCGGACGTGCATGCAATGCATGCACACACTGAGTAGTCTTGTCAGTGGCAGGTGATTCCATATGAGCATGCTGACGGTCCGCGATCTCGATCCCGAGGTGAAAGAGAAGCTGCGCCGACGTGCGGCTCGCCATGGTCGCTCGATGGAAGCAGAGGCGAGGCTAATCCTCGCAGCCGCCGTCGAAGCAGAGGATGAGCCGGTTGATCTTGTGGCGAGCATTCGTGAGAACTTTTCAGGTACTGGGATCGAACTCGATCTCCCCGACCGCACGAGCGGAGTGCAGCGGCCCATCGCCTTTGACTCATGATCATTCTTGACACCAATATCGTTGCAGCACTAATGGCAGATGGGAGAGACGTCGACCCTTGGCTGACGACCGTCCCACGTCACGAGCTCTACACAACTGTCATGACACGTGCCGAGATCCGTTACGGTCTCGCGCGACTACCAGTAGGCAAGCGCCGCACAAGCCTTACGAGGCGCGCCGATGCCTTGTTCACTAAGACCGACGAGCGCCTTCTCACCTTCGACGCCAAGGCAGCTGATCGATACGGCGACGTGCTTGCGGCGCGGCACCAGGCAGGAAGGCCCATCTCAATAGCAGATGCGATCATCGCCAGCATCGCCTGGGTTCATCGCGCGGTTCTGGCTACCAGAAACGTCCGCGACTTCGATGACACCGGAATTCAAGTCGTCAATCCGTACGACTTCCGGCTCGGCGGTTGCTAGCTCGGCGGACGGAGCAGATAAGTGTCCATCACCCAGCCGCGTACAGTGCGTACCGCGGCCCGCTTCTCTTGGATCTCCGCGATGACTTCACCCAGCCAGCCTGAAATAAGTGCCTCGTCTGGCAGGCCAAGCTGGGCGCCCCAATAGATCGTAAGGTTGCCGAATTGCTCGACCAGGCTGCGGCAGGCAAGATCACCGTCGAGCATGACCACGACGTCGCCGAGGACAGGGGAGTATTCCTCGAGCAGCCGGCGTCCGGTGGTTATGTGGATTGGCTGGCCAACTCTGTTCAGGATGATCTTGTGGCGTGCTGCAAGTAGTTGGATGCTGCTGATACCGGGGATAACGGTCAATTCAGGATCAACGCCATAGTCCCTGATCGACTCGACGATGCGGATTGTTGAGTCATAGAGGGCCGGATCGCCCCACACCAGGAAACCGATCGTTCCTTTGTTGCCGACCTCGGCTGTAATGATCTCGGCGTAGCGCTGAGCGCGAGCATCGTGCCACGCCGCCACGCCGGTCCGATACTCAGCGGCATCACGCTCCTGGTCGGGGCCTCGCTCCGGGTCAGGCACCTCGACAAACCGGTAGTGATCATGGGTGATGAGGTCGCGGCAGAGATCCTCGCGAAGCTTGACAAGATCGTGCTTGGCGGCTCCCTTGTCTGCCACCAAGAACACGTCAACACCGTTCAGCGCGGCAATGGCCTCGCGGGTCAGGTGATCAGGATTGCCGCTGCCGATCCCGATGACCACCACCTGAACGGTCACAGCCGATCCGCCACGCGCGTACCGGAAAATAGCAGACCAAGATCAACATGCTGATCCAAAGCATCCGCCAGGGTATTGATCATGGTTTCTCGACGATCGCCATACCTCGGCGCATCGGTATCAGCGCGCCACCGAGACCCAGCGGCCGCCGCGATCTCAGCAAGCCAGGCCCGGCGGAAGCCATCGTTCTCAAACGTCCCGTGCCACATAGTGCCCCACACCTGACCTTGCCGGCAGCCGTCCAGGAACGGCTCGGCCTGGTACTCAATGTGCGCAATGCCATGATGAATCTCGTACGCCGCAACCGCGTGCCCGCGCCACGCGCCTACTGGCCGGCCTAGCACCTTGTCGGTCTGAAAGCTGATCTTGATGGGAAGAAGACCGAGGCCCCCGACTATCCCTCGGCCCGACTCGACTGGGTCGTCGATCACCCGCGCCAGCATCTGGTAACCGCCGCAGATACCCAACACCGGCGAACCACGCCGTACTCGGACTTCGATTGCATCAGCCAGACCAGTCCGCTGCAGCCAATCGAGATCACTGACAGTGGAGCGAGTACCAGGGAGCACCGCAAGATCGGCGCCGGCAACGTCACGAGCATCGGTCGTCACCACCACTTCCACTCCCGGCTCAGCAGCCAGCGCCTCAACGTCGGTGGCATTCGACATCCGCGGTAGTGCCACGACCACCACGCGAAGCGTTGCGTCGTTGGCTGGCTGCCGCTGCGAGGAACCGACAGCAAGGCTGTCCTCAGCATCCAACCAAACATCAGGAAGCCACGGCAGCACCCCAACAAACGGCACCCCTGTGCGCCGGGTCAGCTCCTCCAACCCGGGCCGCAAAACTGCTACATCGCCCCGAAATTTATTGATCAAGAAGCCCTTGACGAGTCGCCGGTCATCATCATCGAGCAGGGCCACCGTTCCATACAGCGATGCGAAAACCCCACCACGATCAATGTCACCGACTACAACAACCCACAGGTCTTTAGCCCGCGCCAATCCCAGATTCACATAATCGCCGGCACGTAAGTTGATCTCCGCAGGCGACCCGGCACCCTCGCAGATGATCACTTCGAAGCGGCCGGCGAGCTCGTCGTACGCGGCAAAGGCAGCGGCCGCCAGGTGCCCCCGCCCATTGGCGTACTCCGCAGACCCCAACGTGCCGGAGGGCCGACCACGCACCACGACATGGGATCGATGATCAGAACCAGGCTTGAGCAGCACCGGATTCATCGCCGATTCCGGAGCAACACCAGCAGCCTGCGCCTGCAAATACTGCGCGCGGCCGATCTCAGCGCCGTCAGCACAGACACAGGAATTGTTGGACATGTTCTGCGCCTTGAACGGCGCGACCGCGATACCCTGCCGTGCCAGCGCCCGGCACAAGCCGGTAACCACGAGTGACTTGCCGGCGTCGGAGGACGTGCCCGCAATGAGAACACCGCTCGCGGAACGGGATTCGCTGCCCACCGGCGCAGTGTACGGCGTGTCCGCGAACCGGTCGGACGCTTGCCGGATCGGCCGATCTGTGTTTTGCTTATCGCCGCCGTTACCAAACCGTGACCTGTTCGGGGGTCGTCGTACGCGACGGAGGCGCAGTGACTGGTACAGGACTTCGCATCGCCTCTGCGAGCGCTGCACTCGTCGTCAGTGCCGCAGTGGCCGCAGCCGCCCTGTACGGAGGTTCGGCTATCAGCGATCCCGGCGCGCCCAGCATGGACGACCGGCTCGTCGCTGTGCCAGCGCCTTCATCGCAGTCGTCGACGGAGACTCCATCGCCATCGCCCAAGGCGACTACCTCAAGCGGCGGCTCCCGAACACTTCTGGCTCGCCCAAATGCTCAGCCTCGTAGGTGCAACGTCCACCAAAAGGGCAGCCCGTGCTACCGCCCACTGAAGTCCCGCGCGGCAACAACACCGATCGCACAATCGACGACCAGTCCTCGCGCTGACCAGGCGACCGCCAAGCGGCGGAGCCCGACGGCTAAACGAAACCACAGCACGAAGCCGAGTCCAGCCAAGAAGACCACTGAATCCGCAAGGTCGACGCCGAGCAGGACAACGTCGAGCTCATCCAGCTACGCCACGCGCTCTGACTGGGCAAACGCGGTGCTTGACGAGCTGAATGCCGAGCGCGCGCGTCACGGACTGCGGGCGTTAAAAATGAATAGCAAGCTCACCTCCGCTGCCCATACCCATAACTTGGCAATGGCCAAAGCGAACACATTGAGCCACCAGCTCAAAGGTGAGGCGGCGCTGGGTTCTCGAGTTTCCGCGGCCGGATACCGCTGGAGCATGGTCGGGGAGAACGTCGCCTACAACGGTGACCGTTCCCAGTCGGGCGTACTCGCCCTGCAGAAAGCGATGTACAACGAGAAGCCGCCCAGCGACGGTCACCGCAAAAACATCTTGAACGAGAAGTTCGTTGATGTCGGCATCGATGTGATCAGCGACTCCAAACACGGCAAGGTCTGGTTGGTAACCGACTTCGGCAGACCTTCATAGGAAAGACTTAGCGTGTACCGGGGCGTTGTACTAAAGCAATTCCGGCCAAGATCAAGACGCCACCGATCAGCTGCATAAGACCAGGACGCTGTCCCAGCAGCAGGAAGGCAAAGGTGACCGCGAAGATCACCTCGGTCAGCGCCACGAACGAGCCTAAAGAACTGCCGAGGCGGCGCACTGCAACAATCCCGGTAAGGTAGCCCGATATGGTGCTGATCAAGATCAACAACAGCGCTGGGAGCCACCAGGGCATAGCCGTATCAGCCAAGACCGCGACCCCGCCGTGCGCGGCCATAGGCAACACGCCGGCCGCCGAGGCCGCCAGCAAGACGCCCGTTGCGATCCCAGTACCAGCCGTGATCAGCAGTAGCGGGTGAATCGGCGCCTCACTTCCGCTGTCCTCGCTGAGCAGGAAATACCCAGCCAGGCACAGCGCGGCGCCCAGAGCCCAGGCGACGCCGATCGGATTGAACGTCAGTCCCTCGCGCAAGTCGAGGACGAAGGCCAGGCCGACGATCGACAGGCCTGCGCCTGCAAGTACCGGCCAGGCGGGACGCCGGTGGGTTCTCGCCCAGTGCCAGCCGATCAGCATCACCGGCGCCAGGAACTCCAGCAGCAAGGCGACTCCGACTGAGAGGTATTGCACTGCGCTGAAGTAGCAGAGGTGTGCCAAGGCGATCGCGACCACGCCATATGCCAGCATTCGCAGCGATTGCCCGCGGGTCGGCAGTCCGATCCGACGGAGCAAGACCAAGCATGGTATGAGAAGGATGAGGAATGCGCCTCCGACGCGAGTCGCCACAACTGCCGGAGGTGACCAGCCCAGATCCAGCAGCGAGCGCGCAAGGGAGCCTGAGAGTCCGAAGGATGCCGCCGAGAACAGCGCAAAAGCCAGTGCCCCACCATAGCTTCGTGCGGCGACCGTTCGGGTTGCTTCCCGAGCTACGGTCGTCATCTCTTGCGTCCTCCCGCTCGTCGCTATGCCAATAATTCTGTAATGACCAAAATTGGATACACTAGTGACACTAGTGGAGATTGTGTCAGGAGTCAAGGTGCTTTTTAGTCATGACACCGAGGCCTCGCTCGCAGTGGTCACGGCACTGGTAAACACAGCGGGACTCGACGGTGACACCCTGGTCACCCTGGCTGATCTCGACGACTTCCTGACCCGCTACCCCTACACGGGCGTCATTCGCCGGACCCTCGAAGAACTTGAGTCCATGCGTGCCCTACGCCCGCGACTACGCAAGTTCTGGACAGTCGCAGACCGTGATGAGGCAGCAGTTCTAGTGAACGAGATCCTGGACGAGGTCGACGCACATCCATACCTCGTCCAGCACGACGGGTGGGACTGGCATCTGCATGTCACTCGCCCGGACGCCCCGCTCGCCGACCGGATCGCGGCCGAGGCGGCCATGGCTTTTCTCGATTTGGTCAGGGCCGACGAGCTGGGCAGGCTGCGAATCTGTGCTGCCGGGGATTGCGAGGATGTGCTGGTCGATCTGTCCAAGAACTCCTCGAAGCGCTACTGCGACACTGGCAACTGCGGCAATCGCACCAACGTGGCCGCCTACCGCGCCCGTAAGCGCCAGCAAAGCGCATGAAGCCTTCACATCGGGCCGCCGTCCCGCCGTTCGCGGTGATGAGCATCCTCAATCGAGTTGCAATGCTGCGCGCCCAGAGCCGGGAGATCATCTCGCTGTGCGCGGGCGAGCCGTCACAGGGGGCGCCAGCCGACGTACGACGTCGCGCCGCCGAACTGATGGTCGATCGTACGCCCCTCGGCTACACCGAAACCTTCGGTATCAAGCCGTTGCGGCGTCAGATCGCAGCGCACTATCGACGCTGCTACGGCCTCGACATCGACGAAGATCACGTCGCCTTGACTACTGGGTCGTCTGGTGCATTCCTGCTCAGCTTCTTGGCGGCTTTTGATCATGGTGATCGGGTGGCATTGACCCGTCCGGGCTATCCGGCGTACCGGAACATCCTGACATCGTTGGGATGTCAGGTGGTCGAACTGGCCTGCGGTCCAGCCGAGCGCTTCCAGCCGTCGGTGGAGATGTTAGATCGGGAGCACGCTGCGGCGCCCTTGGCCGGGCTAGTCGTCGGCTCGCCGGCCAATCCCACTGGCACCATGATCGAACGTGACCGTCTTGCCGAACTCGCTGGCTGGTGTCGTGATCATGAAGTGCGGCTGGTCAGCGACGAGATATATCACGGCATCACCGACCGTACGGTGGGAGCCAGCTGCGCTTGGGAGCATGATCGTGAGGCCATTGTGATCTCTTCGTTCTCCAAGTACTGGGGAATGACAGGGTGGCGGCTCGGCTGGAGCCTAGTGCCGACCGATCTGCTATCCGTCTTCGACGCATTGGCCGGCAATTTCGCGCTCTGCCCTCCAGTGCCGGCGCAGCACGCTGCAATCGCAGCCTTTACCGAAGAGTCCTACCGGGAAGCCGACGCTGCGGTCGCAGCCTTTGCCGATGCCCGAGCGATCGTGCTCGAGGCAGTCGATGATCTTGGTTGGACTGGGGTCGCGCCTGCCGATGGCGCCTTCTACGTCTACGCCGGCATCGCCGACCAGCTCGGTCCCTACCCCGACTCGGAGTCCTGGTGCGAGGCGCTGCTCGAGCAACACGGGGTCGCGCTGACGCCAGGCACGGATTTCGACCGGCTCGATGGGGGCACCACAGTCCGGGTCTCCTTAGCCGCTGGTCCGGAGGCGGTCGCTGCCGCCCTCATCCGCATTCTGCGCTTTCAGGAATCCCTGAGAGCTGCGCCCCTGATGGGTTCTTAGGCAGCCCTGTGCAGAAAAGAAATAGGACATAAAAGTTGTTTTCCCAGCTCGGAAACTGAGGCGGTACGTTGGGGTGCGCGGCTGGCCCGGCGCCACTCACAAGGTGCAACCGAGCGAGCCGATCGGCTCGCGACACGCGGTGAGCCGGACCCAAACCAACGCCCCGGAGGGTGGTGGTACCACCCAGCGCGGTGATCCCGCACCGGGACCGATGTGATGCGGAACCACCGCATCCGGTGACGAGAGGATGCACCAGTGAGTGACGGCGGCGGTGCGAGCGGGGATGTCGAGCCGGTCCAGCTGCTTACCCCGGAGGGCGAACGGCTGGAACACCCCGAGTACTCCTTCAGCGGAGACGACTATCAAATCAACAGTTTCTACCGCGACATGGTGTTGACGCGGCGTATCGATGCCGAGGCGACGGCACTGCAGCGTCAGGGTGAGTTAGGGCTGTGGGCATCCTGCCTCGGGCAGGAGGCGGCACAGATCGGTTCAGGACGAGCGCTGGGTAAGCAGGACTTCGTTTTCCCGACCTATCGAGAACACGGCGTGGCCTGGTGCCTGGGTGTGGACCCAGTGCACCTGCTCGGCTTGTTCCGCGGAGTTGATCTTGGCGGCTGGGACTCCCAGAAGTACCGCTTCCACCTCTACACCATCGTTATCGGAGCGCAGACGCTGCACGCCACCGGCTATGCGATGGCTGTAGAACGCGACGGTCTGGTCGGCACCGGTGATCCGGACCGGGACATGGCGGTGGTCGGCTACTTCGGCGACGGCGCTAGTAGCGAAGGCGATGTCAACGAGGCCTTCATCTTCGCCAGTTCCTATAACGCACCCATCGTTTTCTTTTGCCAAAACAACCAGTGGGCGATCTCCGAGCCAATCGAGCGACAGTCCCGAATTCCGTTGTATCGCAGGGCTTCTGGCTTTGGTTTCCCTGGCGTGCGCGTGGACGGCAATGATGTGCTCGCGGTCTACGCCGCTACCACTGCGGCCCTGGAGCGAGCGCGCAGCGGCAGCGGCCCCTCGCTGATTGAGGCCTACACCTATCGCATGGGCGCCCACACCACCTCCGACGACCCGACGAAGTACCGGCTCGCCGATGAGCTGGAGCATTGGCGGCTCAAGGATCCGATCGAGCGCGTCAAGGCGTACCTGACGCGAAGCGGTAGTGGCGACCAGGACTTCTTCGCTGAGGTAGAGACCGAGGCTTCCGATCTTGCCGCCGATCTACGCACCCGCTGCCTGACGCTTCCTGAGCCACACTTGCTCGGTCTTTTTGATCTTGTTTATGCGGAGCAAACCCCTTATCTGGAAGAGCAGCGGGCACGGTATGCCGAGTACCTGGCAACCTTCGAGGACATGAGTGCTGAGCCGCAGCTTCGACGGGCCGAAGCCTCGTCTGCGGCACCGGTGCAGTCGGCGTTCGGAGGGGTGCACTGATGACCATGCTGACCATGGCCAAGGCGCTCAATGCTGGTTTGCGTAGGGCCTTGGAGGCTGACACCAAAGTTGTGATCGCCGGTGAGGACGTTGGCAAGCTGGGCGGAGTCTTCCGGGTCACCGAGGGACTCCAAAAGGACTTTGGCGAGCATCGAGTGATCGATTCCCCGCTTGCGGAATCCGGCATCGTCGGTACCGCCCTGGGGATGGCGCTGCGCGGCTACCGCCCGGTGTGCGAGATCCAGTTTGATGGATTTGTCTTCCCAGCGTTCGACCAGATCGTCACGCAGGTGGCAAAACTGCATTTTCGATCAAGCGGGCGGCTCGTGGTACCGCTCGTGATCAGGATTCCCTACGGCGGAGGGATCGGTGCGGTCGAGCATCACAGCGAATCCCCGGAGGCCTATTTCTGCCATACCCCGGGACTGAAGGTCGTGACATGCTCAAATCCCGCCGACGCCTATTGGATGATCCAACAGGCCATCGCCTCTGACGACCCGATCATCTTCCTCGAACCGAAACGGCGCTATCACGAACGTGCCGAGGTGGACGAAAAACAGACTCCGCCGCCGCTGCACTCAGCGCGAGTCGTTCGGCCGGGAACCGATGTCACCTTGGTCGGGTACGGGCCAATGATCAAGACCTGCCTGGATGCGGCGGAGGCTGCCACCGAGGAGGGTCATGATCTTGAAGTGATCGACCTGCGTACCCTGTCGCCACTAGACATGGCTTTAGTGGACGAGTCGGTCCAGAAGACCGGGCGAGTGGTCACAGTCCATGAGGCGCAGCTGAATCTCGGCCTGGGTGCCGAGCTAGCCGCCCGGATCTCCGAGCAGTGCTTCTACTCCCTGGAAGCGCCGGTGCTTCGGGTGGCCGGCTTCGACACGCCTTATCCGCCGAGCCGGGTCGAGGAGGAGTATCTTCCTGATCTTGATCGGGTTCTCGACATGGTTGATCGTTCATTGGCTTACTGACGGGGAGGGCGTGAATGGCGTTGCAGACGTTCCGGCTGCCAGATCCGGGTGAAGGGTTGGTCGAGGCCGACATCGTTACCTGGAGGGTTGCGGTCGGCGATCAGGTCAAGATCAATGACATTCTCGTCGAGGTCGAGACCAGCAAGTCACTGGTAGAGCTTCCCAGCCCGTACGCCGGCACCGTCACCGAACTGTTGGTGAACGAAGGCGACACTGTCGATGTGGGTACTCCGATTATTTCAATAGATGATGGCGTCGCTGGCGAAAAACAGCCGGAGCCCGGAGATGGTGGCGAGGAAGCGCAAGTGCCGAATCTGGTCGGCTACGGCCCGCGGACCGGGACGGCCAGGCGCCGTCCTCGCCGCGCCGGCGGTGACGGGCCAGTGGAGACGCATGATCAAGTCGCGGACTCCTTTTCCGTCTATATTCCCGTGTCGCGGCGGGCCGATGATCGGGAGCCATTGCAACCCGAGCCCGATATCCCGACCGGCGCCCCGCTTCCAGGGCCTGGTGCAGCGGCACCTGTCCCCACGCCATCTGGTGGTGCAGTGCTTGCCAAACCACCGGTACGCAAGCTGGCCAAGGATCTAGGTGTTGATCTTGCGACACTAGTGGGCAGCGGGCCTGGTGGGGTGATCACCCGCGACGATGTGCTTGCTGCGGCGGACCTGCAGGCTGCGCCGGTCGACAAGCTGAGCACCCCGCCCTTCGACAAGCTCAGGACGGCGCCTGCCCAAGTCCGACAGCCGCGAGAGGACGTACGAATCCCGATCAAGGGCGTACGAAAGTCGACAGCAGAAGCGATGGTGCGCTCGGCATTTACTGCACCGCATGTTTCGGTCTGGATGGACTGCGATGTCAGCGCAACTATGGAGCTGGTGGAGCGGCTCAAGGCGCGACGTGAGTTTGCTGATCTTCGGGTCTCCCCGTTAGTGATCATCGCCAAGGCGGTATGCCTAGCACTCGGCCGTACACCTGAGCTCAATTCGTTCTGGGATGAATCTGCTCAGCACATTGTTCTTAAGAGCTGGATCAACCTTGGAATCGCTACCGCGACTCCGCGAGGCCTGCTGGTACCGAACATCAAGGGCGCCGAGTCCATGAATCTCGTTGAGTTCGCGGTCGCGATCAATGACGTTGTGACGACGGCACGCGAAGGCCGTACCCAGCCTGCAGACATGGCAGGCGGAACGTTCTCGATCACCAATATTGGAGTGTTCGGCGTCGACGCTGGCACTCCGATCTTGAATCCTGGTGAGTCCGGCATCTTGTGCGTCGGTCAGATCACTCGCCGCCCATGGGTGGTCGGCAAGGGATCGGAGGAGCGAATCGAACCGCGATCAGTGATCACCTTGTCCCTTTCGTTCGATCACCGGCTCGCCGACGGCGCTCAAGGCTCCACCTTCCTCGCCGACATAGCCGCGATGTTGAACGACCCAGCCCTCGCCCTCCTCTACTAACACCGACTCTCTCTCCCCGACCTGTCAGCGTCGGTGGTCGCCATAGCAACCACCGACGCTGACAAGTCGGCGTCATGGGGGTTGGTGTTAGAGGGAGACCAGCTCCTTGTCGCTGACCTGGCGGCCGGAGTCCACCAACTCTTGCAGCGTGTCCCCGTCATCCCACTGATTGACATTCATGGCAGCTGCCACGGCGCCATCCCGCAGCCAAAAGGCCGTGAAGTCCCGTGACTTCAGATCACCTCGCACTACGAGGCGGTCTTTGGCCGGGTCAGCGAACCCGCGATACTCGCAGCCGAGGTCGTACTGATCGGAGAAGAAGAAGGGCCGTAGCAGGTACGGCTCTTCCGCGCCCATCAGGTTGCGCGCGACATGAGTACCTTGATCTTTGGCGTTCGCCCAGTGCTCCACGCGGACCCGGTGCCGGTACTTGGGATGATCATGGGCCGCCACATCGCCGGCGACATAAATATCGGGGTCGGAGCTCCGCAGCATGGCGTCGACTGCGATACCGCCATCAGCGAGCTTGAGTCCGGCGACGTCGGCCAGGGCAATGTTCGGCGCGGCGCCTACCGCGATCAGGACGGTGTCAGCCGGTACCGACGCATGACCCTTGATATGGACTGACGACACTGCGCCATCACCGGCAAAGCCCGTTACCCCAATGCCCAGCCGGAGATCCACGTCATGATCACGATGCAGCGCAGCGAAGGTTGCGCCAACCTGCTCACCCACTACGGGCAGCAACGGCTGGGAACGTGGTTCGATCACGGTCACATTGGCACCATGCTGCCGGGCGGCTGCTGCTGCCTCACAGCCGATCCAGCCCGCTCCCACGATCACGATCTTTGCGCCCTCAGTGAACCGCTCCCGCAGCGCAAACGATTCTTCCAGCGTTCGCAGTGTCAGCAGTCCGTCAAGATCGGCACCGGGCAGATCCAGGCGTCGCGATCCGCAACCCGTGGCTATCAGTAGCTTGTCGTACGGATACTCAGTGCGACTCGCCACCACCACCTTGCGGGCCCGATCGATTCGGGTCGCCGTGGTTCCGAGCCGCAGGGAGATTCCCTTATCCGCGTAGGTTGTCTCGTCGCCGACCCAGTCTGGCTCATCGGTGCTCCCGATCAGTACGGCCTTGGAGAGCGGGGGGCGCTCGTACGGTAGCTGGCCCTCCTCGCCGATCAACGTCAGCTCGCCTTGATAGCCCTGATCTCGAAGCGCGAGCGCTGCCGATGCTCCGGCTAATGCTGCTCCGATGATGACGATGCGGGACGGCTGCGTAGTAGCGGACTGAGTCATGTGTCCAATCGTCTCTCGGCGGCCACCCTGAACGGCCAGCGACCCACCAGAATCTGGGTAGTCAGAAAGCCGCTTCGTCGAGATCCATGATGCCGAGATCAGTTGCCTCCGCTATAGCGCCCTCGGCAGCAAGCTTGGGCAACACGGTACGCGCAAACCAGCGGCCCGAGGCAACCTTTCCCTCGTAGAAGGCCATCTCGCCAGAATTGAGCTCCTCATTGAGCCGGTGCAGCGCCACCTCGGCGCCGCGGAGTAGCAGCCAGGCGCAGATCAGGTCGCCGAGCGCCATCAGCAGCCGGGTGGCATTGAGCCCAACCTTGTAGATGTTCCGAACTCCCGGCGGCACCCCGGGCACTGCCGAACCAAGATCGTTGATCATGGCCGCTACGATGCCTGCCACATCATCCAAGCCCTGCTGCAGCAAGGCCCGCTCCTCCTTGAGCTGACCATTGCCACCCTGGGCGGCTATCCATTCGGCAATCTGCGCTGAAAGGTCACCAAGAGCGCGGCCCTGATCCTTGACGATCTTGCGGAAGAACAGATCCTGCGCTTGGATCGCAGTCGTTCCCTCGTACAGGGTGTCGATCTTGGCATCCCGCACGTACTGCTCAATCGGATAGTCGGTCAAGAAGCCTGAGCCGCCGAAGGTCTGCAGCGACTCAGTCCCCAGCAGGACCCAGGAGCGCTCCGATCCGTAGCCCTTGACGATCGGCAGCAAGAGATCATTGAGCCGCTCAGCGGCGTCATCGGTCGTGCCCGTGGCGCCGGCCACGGCGATGCGGTCTTGGATGCTTGCTGTGTAGAGCAGCAGCGCTCGCAGCGCCTCCGTGAAGGACTTTTGTGTCATCAGGGAGCGTCGCACATCCGGATGGTGCGTGATGGTCACCCGAGGCGCGGAGCGGTCGGTGGCTCGGGTGAGATCCGGACCTTGGATTCGTGTCTTGGCGTACTCCAGGGCATTGAGGTAGCCGGTGGATAGGGTGGCGATCGCCTTGGTTCCGACCAGCATCCGGGCGTGTTCGATCATGTGGAACATCTGTGCGATGCCGTTGTGCACTTCACCCAGTAGCCAGCCCTTGGCAGGCACCTCCGTGCCGCCGAAAGTCAGTTCACACGTGCTGGAGGCCTTGATGCCCATCTTCTTCTCGAGATTGGTTGCGAAAACGCCATTGCGTTCGGCTGGCTCCCCAGTTTCAAGATCAAAAAGGAACTTGGGAACGACGAACAGCGACAGACCTTTGGTGCCTGGGCCGCCTACTCCCGCAACGCCCTGTGGTCGGGCCAGGACCATATGAATGATGTTCTCGGTCAGGTCATGCTCACCTGCCGTGATGAAACGCTTAACGCCTTCGACATGCCAGCTGCCGTCGGGCTGCGGAATCGCGCGAGTTCGCCCGGCGCCAACATCAGAGCCTGCCTCCGGCTCGGTAAGTACCATCGTGGCGCCCCATTGCCGCTCAATCATGATCTTGGCGATGCGCCGATCGCGCTCGTTACCCGTTGCCCATATTGCGTAAGCGAACTTGGGGCCCGCGGTGTAGAGCATTGCCGCCGGATTCGCGCCGATGTTGAGCTCATGAACTGCCCACTGCACCGACGGCGGCGTGACCTGCCCGCCAAGCTCCTCCGGCAGTTCCAATTGCCAAGCCCCAGAGTCCATGAGCGCCTGGTACGACTTCTTGAGGTGGTCAGGAACTGTCACGGAGTGAGTCTCGGGATCGAAGACCGGCAGGTCTCCATCCGTATCGGAGAATGACGCCGCGAGCTTCGTTCTGGCAAGGTGATCAACTTCGGTGAACATGGCCGAGACCGTTTCCCGATCAAGGTCGGCGTACGGGCCGGTACCGAGGATCTCTTCGCGACCGAGGACCTCGAAAAGGTTGAACTCGATATCACGGACATTGGATTTGTAGTGACTCATTCGGGCACCTCACTCGACAGCCTGCTGAAGTTACTGCTGAGTAACTTCATTATGCTACCCGTCGGTAACCAAGCCAAGGGCGAGGAGGATGTCGGTTGCCTGAGCTGGGCTTCGAGCGGATGTCGTGCCGCGCATATAGCGTCACTGACATGACCGAATACGCGAAGCAGATACTGATCGATGCATTTGGCCGGGTACGCGAGCTTGTGGTTGATCTCACCGATGACTTGACTGACGAGATGGCCACCTACCGCCCCGATCCGGAGGCGAACTCGATTGCCTGGCTGCTGTGGCATCTCACCCGGATCCAAGACGATCATGTCGCCGACCTGGCGCAGGTCGATCAGGCTTGGGAACAGTGGCGGGAGCGGTTCGGCCTGCCGTTTGGCAAGTGGGCTACCGGCTATGGACAGGGTCCACGAGATGTGGCGGCCGTCCGAGCCAGCGGTGACCTCCTCGCCGACTATCACCGCGCAGTCCATGAGCTCACCCTGCGCTACCTGGATGGCGTTACGGCCCAGGAGCTGGACCGGATCGTCGATACCCGCTGGGACCCGCCGGTGACGGCGGCGGTGCGGCTGGTCAGCGTGATCGGAGACACTATGCAGCATCTCGGCCAGGCAGCCTACGTGCGTGGGCTGGCGCGACGCCGGAACAGCGCATGGCAGCAGTCGAGCGCCGCTGATCGCTAAGCGCGGAACCCAACACCGCTGGGATACAACCCAGCATTAGGCTCGGCCAGGTGACCCAGCCGACTGATCAGGACCAGGAGCGTGACACCTCACCGAGGCACCGTTTCTACAGTGATCTGGCGGCCTGGTGGCCGCTGATTTCCCCGCCCGAGGAGTACGCAGAGGAAGCAGCATTCGCCGCCTCGTTGCTGCGCATGGCGAATCCTCCGACTCGTACCGTTCTCGAGCTCGGGAGCGGAGGCGGTAGCAACGCCTTCCACCTCAAGCGCGAATTCGAGATGACCTTGGTCGATCTGTCCGATGGCATGCTGGCCGTCTCCCGGCAGCTCAATCCCGAGTGTGAGCACCTGCAAGGGGATATGCGAACGCTGCGACTGGAGCGCACCTTCGATGCAGTGTTCGTGCACGACGCCATTGATTACATGACAACTGAGGCCGATCTTCGCCAGGCAGTAACGACCGCGTACCAGCACTGTCGTACTGGTGGTGTTGCAGTGCTGGTGCCTGACAACATCGCCGAGAACTTCCTGCCCGAGACCGACCACGGCGGACATGACGCACCAGACGGCCGCGGCGCCCGCTACCTGAGCTGGTCAAGTGATCCCGACCCCGACGACACCCGTACCCGCACTGATTACGCCTTCCTACTGCGGACTGGCGACGGCACCGTAACGGTGGCGCACGATACGCACGAATTCGGCCTGTTTCCGCGTGCCCTCTGGCTCAAGATTCTGGCTGATGCTGGGTTCCGGGCACGATCGGTTGCCGAGGTGACGAGCGAAGACCGCCTGCCACGAGAGGTCTTTGTCGGTAGGCGCGTCTAAGGACAGCGTTCTCATGATGAAGTTACGTCCATGACCTCCGCGTACGTCCTGAACGGCCCGAACCTCAACCTGCTCGGGATGCGCGAGCCCGAGATCTACGGCACGGAAACGTTGGCCGATCTCGAACGGTCATGCCTGGAAGTAGCGGACGAGCTGGGCTGGACTCTGGAATTTCGCCAGACCAACAGGGAGGGTGAACTCCTCGACTGGATCCAGGAGGCCGGTGCGGCTCAGGCAGCTGGTACGGCAGTCGGGGTAGTGCTGAACGCTGGAGCGTATACCCACACCAGCGTCGCGCTCCAGGACGCGATCATCGGATCTGGTGCGCGGGTGATCGAAGTGCACATCTCGAATGTGCATCGTCGGGAGCCCTTCCGCCACGTCTCCTATGTGTCGCCCGTTGCAGCCGGAATCATTGTGGGGTTGGGTGTGGCCGGATACCCGCTGGCGCTGCGTGCCCTCGCCGACTTGTCAGCCTGAGTAGTTGAACCGTCGGCCGTGTCACACGTCGATTCGAGATCATTTATGGAAGAGTGAACAGCAGCGGAACCGCTTGTGTCTGGAGTCACGAATGCTTGCCCCCCTGCTTGCAACCGAGGACCCATACGCCGCCGCGTTGATCTTCAGCCAGGCCGGCTGGAAGGTCGAGTACGCGTCCGTGCGAGACGAAGAACAACCGCGCGCCTGCCTTTCGCTGGCCCGCTCCCGGATCGAGCTAGTACCTCCAACCGATCCCTATATCGTCCCGCGTGGTCTGGGTGTCGAGTTTCAGATCCATGTACCACCAAATGAGCTCAGCGGGTTGTTCCTGCTGCACCGCGCCGCCGGTGTGGTGTACAGCGAGCTTCGTGAGCGCCGACCTGGGGAGCGGGGGTTCCGGGCGGAGATCGTCGGTTACCACTTCCTCATCCTGGGCGGTGACCCCGACCCCGACCTGGCGCTGATCGCCACCGATCCGAGGATCATCGCTCTCGCGGACGGTCTGCGGGAGCGCGACCGCGACGATGCTCTGACCGATACTGGATTGCGCCTGGCAGAAAGTTCCGGGGAAAGCCTTAAGTGCCTGCGCCGAGTAATGAACCAAGGACTGGGTTTTCGCCCTCCCGAGGACGTGGGCGGGCAGCTTGCCGAAGTCGTGATCTCAGCCGCCATTCTCGCTCGGCAGCTCGGAATTGATCTTGACCAGCAGATCGAAGCAAAGCTCGGCAGTCCCAGCTGGCAAGCCGAGCTCCAGCTCTAAGTAATCCCGAGACTGCCCCGCCTGTGCACGATCAGACCGTGCACTAACGTGTGCATCGTCCGAAGTCCAAGATCGGACCGGCGCGACCAGGGGGGCCTATGAGCGAAACTGACGCCGATCATCCGGTGCCTGGAGCGGGTAAAACCGGCGAGACCAAAGCCAACCAGCCCGCACCCATAGTGGACGAAACAGACGACGCCGAGACTGACCAGCCGGCGCCGATAGCGCATGAAGCAAGCGAGATCAGCTACGACGAGCAGCGCTACCCGGCGCGGCCGAGGCGGCTGCGACCGAAGGGCCGACTCCGGGATCTTTTCACACTGAAACCGCGGGTCGACCGCACCGGGAAACCCAGCGGCGAAAACCCCGAATACGTCAGCTGGCTTATCGAGCGCTCGATGCTTGAGGATGCCAAGAGATATGCCACGCTGTTCTCCGGCCAGGGCAGTATGTGGCAGAACCCCTATGCCAATCCGGATCCTCGGACAGCCATCGAAAAGGCGTCAGTGTGGTTTACCGCGTACCCGATTTCCATGATCACCAAGCCCGGCACGTCATTCCTGGGAACTCTCGGCGACGACGATCTATGGGCTGCCTTCGAGGCTATCGGCATTGACGGCGTCCACACCGGTCCTGTCAAGAAGGCCGGTGGGCTTGTGGGCTGGGACTATACGCCGAGCGTAGATGGGCACTTCGATCGGATCAGTAACTTGATCGACGAGGCGTTCGGAACCGAAGAGGAGTTCCAGGCGATGTCTGAGGTGGCCGCCGGCCATCTCGGGATGGTGATCGACGACATCGTGCCCGGTCATACAGGTAAGGGCTCCGACTTCCGACTCGCGGAGATGAAGGTCGGCGATTATCCGGGCATCTATCACATGGTCGAGATCGACCCCAAGGACTGGCATCTGCTGCCGACAGTGACCAGGGGCGATTCGGTCAACCTCGACATCGAGGCGGAAGATCAACTGGCCAAGCACGGCTACATCATCGGACGCATGCAGCGGGTGATCTTTTACGAGCCGGGTGTCAAGGACACGAACTGGAGTGCTACTGCACCGTTACTCGGGCCGGATGGTGTGGAGCGGCGTTGGGTGTATCTGCACTATTTCAAGGAGGGCCAACCCTCGATCAACTGGCTCGACCCTAGCTTCGCCGGCATGCGGCTGGTCATCGGCGACGCACTGCACTCCCTTGGTGATCTTGGCAGCGGCGGGCTGCGACTCGACGCCAACGGATTCCTTGGTGTGGAAAAGAGCGCCGAAGACTCGCCTGCCTGGTCGGAGGGCCACCCATTGTCTGAGGCGGCGAATCAGCTGATTGCCAGCATGGTTCGCAAGGTCGGCGGTTTCACATTCCAAGAGCTCAATCTCACCATCGATGACATTAAGAGCTCAGCCGAGCGAGGAGCTGATCTTTCCTACGATTTCGTTAACCGGCCCGCCTATCACCATGCGCTGGCGACCGGCGACACCGAATTCGTCCGTCTCACGCTCAACCTGTCGAGGAAGCACGGAGTCGAGCCCGCGTCGTTGGTGCATGCACTTCAAAACCACGATGAGATGACCTACGAGCTGGTGCACTACGAAACCCTGCATGCCAGAGACGTTTTCACGTTCCGCGGCCAGCACCTCACCGGTCACGAGCTGGCCGTCACTATCCGTCAAGACCTGCTTGATCATCTGACCGGAGACGCGGCCCCATATAACGCGCCCTTCACCCAAAACGGCATTGCGTCGACTACCGCAACCGTCATCGCCGCCTCACTTGGTTTCACCAGCATCACCAAACTGACGTCCCAGCAGGTGGAACAGATCAAACAGGCGCACTTGTTGCTGGCCATGTTCAATGCCCTGCAGCCGGGTGTGTTTGCCTTATCTGGTTGGGATCTTTGCGGCATGCTGACCCTAGAACGCAAGCAAGTCAGCCAGCTGCTCGCCGAGGGTGACACGCGCTGGATCCACCGTGCCGCGTACGACCTAATGGACTATCAGCCTCATGCCCACGAATCGCTGTCGAAGATGCCTCGAGGTGTCAGCCTTTATGGTTCACTACCGGTGCAGCTGGAGGACAGCTCGTCGTTTGCCCGCCGGCTCTCCGAGATCCTGGCGATTCGCAAGGGTTACGGGATCGCTACCAGTGTCCAGTTGGATGTGCCGGAGGTATCTAACAAGGCGATGTTGGTCATGGTGCATCAATTGAGTGACGCCGAGCAGGTCACAGTACTCAACTTCGCCGGGCATCCGATCTCAGGCAGTGTCATTTCCGAGCACTTGGTGCCGGGCAGCGTGTTGGTTGACATGTTCACAGACCAGGAGCTCGGTGAGGTTGACGACCTGCATACTTTCCCGATTTCACTCCAGCCTCATGAAGGCAGGTCGCTGCTGGTGCTATGCCCTGGGGATCATCTCGCCGAAGCTCATCCCGAGGCCAGCGAGCGCCCCAGCGTACGCGGTGAGCTCGGGTGAGCTAGCTCCATCTTCGGGAGAGTCGAGACTTGGGATCGAGAAGGGTTGAACTGAGAACCGGTCGCCATCGTCCTCATCGGTGGGAGATGAGGGCTTGGCAAACACGTGACGACGGCAGTGAGCCTGCAAACGACAGCGGGCCGAGAGTCGGGAGGAGGTTCAGTGGGCGCCGGACAGCGTGAGGCCGCGCTGCAGGAGCTGCATGACCGACACGCTGGCGAGCTCTGGCGTTTCGCCATGCGCTTGACCCACGATCGCCAACTCTCCGAGGACGTCGTACAGGAGGTACTGCTCAAGGCCTGGAAGGACCCAAGTCTTGGCCAGCGAGATGAGGCCGCGGCTCGGGCTTGGCTTTTCACCGCATCCCGGAATCTGATCATCGACCGTTGGCGAAGCGCGGCGGCGCGGCACGAGCAGCGGATTGAGGAGCCGCCGGAGGAAAGCACCGGCGACGCGACCAGCGTCGTCCTTGACCGGTGGTTGATCGCCGAGGCGTTGAGCAGCTTGTCAGTGGAGCACAGGTCGGTGATTAGCGCGGCGTACTACGAAGGCAGGTCGGTCGCAGACATCTCGGCCCGGCTACAAATTCCAGAGGGCACCGTCAAATCACGGCTGCACTACGGACTCAGAACGCTCAGATTGGCACTTCAGGAGAAAGGAGTGACTCGGCCGTGAACGCAATCCCCGACAAGTTCGCGCAGTGGGATGCCGCATATGTGCTGGGTGCCCTCTCTCCCGCTGAGCGACGGGAATTCGAAGAGCATGTGGCCACCTGCCCGCACTGCCAGACGGCAGTCTCGGAATTGGTCGCCATTCCGGGTTTACTGGCCCAGGTCTCGCCGGCTGATGCAGCAATGTTGTCTCTGGCGGCTGAAAACCAGGTCGAACACGGCGAAACGGCAACCAGTGACGCCGAGACCGAACTAGTAGAAACCGGACCGCCGCCCTCCTTACTGCCCAAGATCATCAAGGCGGCGCGGCACCGGCGGCGCAAGATGGTGGCGGCAGTGGCTGGCATCGCAGCGGCGGCCGTGTTGGTCATCGGCGGGATAGGAGTCGCTACGGGGCTGATTCCGCTTCGGCCAGAAAGCCCGCAACGGGTTGCCTTCTCTCCAGTCGTACCGTCCGGAATCACCGCCGTTGCCGACGTCATTCCAGCCGACGGCGGAACCGAGATCAAGGTGGAATGTGTGTACGCCGAGGTCAATGATCCGCGACCCGGCGGCGGCCATGAAGTTTATTCGGTCTTCGTGGTTGATCGGTCGGGTAATGCCACTGAGATCAAGGAATGGCCCGCCACGCCGAACAAGCAGATGCGACCGAGCGGCACCACCCCGTTGCGGGTCTCCGAGATTGCTGATCTTGAGATCCGCGAGACTGCCAGCAATGAGGTGCTGCTTCGCGCCCCACTCGACTAAGACCGAAGAGAATCAGGTGCGGGTGATCTCGGCGCTGAGCGGCAGCTCGGCTGTGCTAAACGGTCAGCGAGTTCAGCCTCATGATCAACTGTGGTGGTTTGGGCCATGGAGGTCATCGTCTCAGTCCTGCCGGCGCCGCTACGGTGAGGGGCATGCCCTCATTCGATTCGCCAGACCTCGGGATTGCCACCCCGGCACTCGCGACTGAATGCCAACGACTACTCGACTTCGGCCGTCACTTCCCGCATCCGTTGGGAGGAGCTGCCTGGCTAGATACCCGCGGACAACCGGAACTCTCCCGCCCGGTCTATAGCTGGATCACGGCACGGATGCTGCATGTGTACGTCCTAGGACAGCTGCTCGGTCGGGCCGGCGATGCCGATCTTGCAACCCAGGCCCTCACCGGGCTAAGTGGCAGGCTTCGCGATGAATTGAACGGCGGCTGGCTCACCAGCGTTGACCACGCTGGAGAGAGTCCTGACGAGAAGGCCTGCTATACCCATGCGTTCGTGGTGCTCGGCGCCTCCTCGGCTTCGGTCGCCGGCTTACCCGGTGCTGACAGTCTGCTCTCAGATGCTCTCGAGGTGTGGGAGCTGCGGTTCTTTGACGACATGGCTGGCATGTTCGTCGACTCCTGGAACCGCGACTTCACTCGCTTAGACGACTACCGGGGGATCAACGCCAATATGCACGGCGTAGAAGCCCTGTTGGCCGCGGCCGACGTGACAGGTGATCAAGCACTGCGCAACCGGGCACTAGGTATTGCGCGCCGCGTCGCCTTGGACTTCGCCGAGCCGCAGGCATGGCGGATTCCGGAACACTTCGATTCGCACTGGCGTCCGCAGCTCGAGCACAACCGTGATCGCCCGGATGATCAATTTCAGCCGTACGGTGCCACCGTCGGGCATGGACTGGAGTGGTCCAGACTGCTGCTGCATCTGGAGGCGTCATTGCCCGAGCCGCCGGACTGGCTGCTAACGGCCGCCAAGGGACTGTTCGATCGGGCCGTCGCGGATGGCTGGGCGGTGGATGGTGCAGACGGCTTTGTCTATACCACCGATTGGAACGGCACACCGGTGGTGCGAGATCGCATGCACTGGGTGGTTGCCGAGGCAATCGCCGCCGCCGCGGCGCTGCGAATCCGTACCGGCGATGATCATTATGCCGACCTAGCTACCACCTGGTGGGCGTACGCCGAGCGCTACCTCTTCGACCGGACGTACGGGTCTTGGCACCACCAGCTCGACGCGAGGAATAACGTTATCGAGACTGTCTGGCCAGGCAAGCCCGACCTCTATCACGCCGTGCAAGCTACGCTGATCCCGCGGCTGCCGCTCGCCCCAAGCATCGCGACGGCCTTATCGGGCGATCAGTCAATCGCCTCCACGCGGTAGAGGATCGCGTGCTCGGGATGGATGCCGGCGGCCATCACACCTGTCGAGGCCAGCGCAGCGCCGGAGAGTACGAGACCGGCGCCGCCATCAGCGGGCAAACCCCAGCCGAGTGCGCGGCGTTCGCCGGAAGGCTCCCATTCCCTGGTGATCGCTCCCCACCACGGTGGAGGACTCAAGCCCGACGGCGGGCGGCCCACCGGGATGGGGCGGATGCGGTACCGCCGGTCGTGATCTAACCCGGGAAACCGCAGCCGACCGGGCAGCATGACTTCTAATTGGTTCATGACCGCGACTGAGTAGATCGCCTGCGAACGATCAGGTGCCAGGACGCCGTAGGCCAGAATGTCTGGGTCTGGGAAGTCGACGCGCACCAGTTCGCCACCCATCAGCAGCCTTCGGTTGGCCTTGTAGAAAGTGACCCACTCCTTTAGGTCGGCTAACTCCTGGGCAGTGGCAGCAGCAAGATCCCACTCGATCCCGAGGTGGCCGAAGATCGCCGTGACGGCGCGGAAGGACAGGTCATGCACTCGGCCACTGGTATGGGAGTGGGCTGATGCGATGTGTGAACCCAGTAGCTCCTGCGGGACCAGCTGGGCCGTCCAGCGATTCATCTGCTGACGCTCCAGCGGATCGATGCAGTCGCTGACCCAGATGCGGTCGGTGCGTGCCAAGACACCAAGATCGACGCGAGCGCCACCGGAGGAGCACGTCTCAATTTCCAGCCCGGGGTGGGCGGCCTTGATCTCATCAACCAGGCGGTAAAAAGCCAGGGTTTGCTTATGAACTCCGGGGCGACCGTCAGGCGCAGTGCCGGCATCGATCAAATCCCGGTTGTGGTCCCACTTTATGTAGCTGATCTTGTACTCGGCAAGGATGCCGAAGATCGCGTCCCGGACATAGGCATAGCACTCCGGAATGCCGAGATTGATCACTTGTTGGTGACGTGACTCTACGGGCAGTCGGTTACCGGTGGACATGATCCAATCCGGATGCTCGCGGGCTGTTGCAGAGTCAAGGTTGATCATCTCAGGCTCGAACCAGAGCCCAAACTCCATCCCCAGGTCGGTCACCTTGTCCACCAGTGGATGCAGTCCATGCGGCCAGACCTCTGTTGACACAGTCCAATCACCGAGCCCTGCACGATCATGTCGCCGGGCGCCGAACCAGCCGTCATCCAGCACATAGCGCTCAACGCCAATGGTCGCCGCACACTCGGCAAGCTCAGCAAGGTGGTCTAGATCATGATCGAAATACACCGCCTCCCAGACATTGAGAGTCACTGGCCGGGCGGTGGACGGGTAGTTCTCGCGGGCCCTGAGGAAGCGGTGGAAGCGGCCAGCGACAGCATCAAGCCCGCGCCCGTAGGAGCCGTAGATCCACGGTGTGGTGTAGGCCTCGCCAGCTTGCAATATCACCTCACCGGGCAGCAGTAGTTCCCCACCCCCGATCACCTGTGCTCCGGTAAAGACCCGTTCCGCGTAATGCGTGTGGTTTCCGCTCCAGCCGGTGTGTACCGACCAGATCTCTCCTTCCGAGAATGAGAACCCTGGTGCTGCAACGTGCAGCAGAGTTGCCGCATCCGGCCCGGTACGGCCCTTCCGTCCCTCGCGCAGGTGAACACCGACAGTCAGCGGACGCCGTTGCGGTACTCGCTCCTTGCCCCAATGTCCGGCGAAATCCAAGATCTCCCGAGCTGTCTGGGGAACCGGGAATGCAATCACGCAGTCATTCACGGCATACGGGTCGGCGCCGGTATTGATCACGTCGGCGCATGCCCTGATCAGTCCGCTTGCACGTAGCTCTATGGTGATCTGTAGCTTCAGCTGGGCCACCTCATCGACAGCGTCCACTGCTATCGATGCGGCCCCGGCATTGATCATGGTTCGGTGCGTTTCGGAAGCGATCACAGGCTCGCCGTCGACTCGGACCTCGGTTGTCGTGAACTTGGGTGACCAGGCCCGACCATCGCGTGAGCCGCTCAGACCAGGACGGCCCACCCAACCTGTCCAGTGCTCCGGCAGGATGGCGAGACGGACCGGCTCATCAACGACATTGGCACCCCAGGGGTCGATGTTGGAAAAGATCAGCGCTTCCGTATCAGCCGGCTCGAGCGTGCCCAGGTCCGCGCCCCAATGCACGATGGCGGGTAACTGCCCGTTGGAGATATCGAGTACCAGCGAGACGCCCTCGGACCGGAGCGCGATCACGCAGTGCGCACCTGCGACCATGGTCAATCCTTATCTCGAGCGCGACCTGCGGGCATCAACCCTATCCCGCAGCAGCGCTTACTGGTTCGGCTCCGCTGGCTGGTAGCTGCTCAACCACAAGCAATGTCGCTCCCAGATCGCGTAGCCGGGCAAGGAGCCCGTAGAGGGCCGACTGGTCCGATAGAGGCCCGACCAGCTCGGTCGTTCCATCCTCGTTCTCAATGAGGGTGAGCTCGTCGAACCAGGCCGTCCAAGCCGGGTCAAGATGGCCACTGATGCGTATGCGGTATTGCATGGGCGACGCCTTCCGGTACTCATGCCGTCTCGTGGTCCCACTATGCGCTGCACCGAGTGGCGTCGCGTCCCCCGGAGGATGGAAGCCGAGGTGGAATCGGCCAGCCAGCTTCAAGATCACCGATGATGTTGGGTACGTTGGGTTGGTCCGGGCGGTTCTGGATCCACGGTGGCGCAGCGATGACGCGTATCCCGCTTGTCGCGGAGGGAATGCTGCACGTTCCTTGGTCCCGAAAGGGAACCATCGTCCTGCATTTCAGCTTCTAGTTCCCTGGACGCAGCCTGCTTCGCGACCCACTCCGCCTTCGATCGTATCTGTGGCCGGACTTATGGTGGCTCCTGATCACGGCAGGAGGCGCTATGAAACGTGCGCACGCACTGGCGCATCGCATCCACGTTCAGCAGCTTGATCGAGTCGATAGTCCGCGATCCATAACCGATGCAGCCATCTTCGACTTCGGGATTCAAGATACCGGCCGAGACGGCGCTAGTTGGGCGCTGGCTAACCGCGGCGTTCCGGTCAGGAATACCGCCGAGCTAGAGGCCAGCTCGGAGGTGGCGCTGGCCTGGACCTTACGCGCCGCGCCGCATTACTACCGTCGCACGGATCTGCCTGAGGTTCTTGTGGCAACCTCCCCGCTGTCTGATCGCGACGCGGCCAAGCGCGTAATCGGGGCCGACAAGCCACTCAAGGAGGCCGGTATTCCTACTTGCGCTGGCCTCACTGAAGTCGCGTCACAGATGCGCAGCATCGTGACTCACCCGATGGTCAAGGGTGACGTATCCACTCAGCTCACCGGGCATCTGGGCCCTCCATACCTGCGGTATTGCGGTGCCTGCAAAGCGACGCATTCCTGGGAAGTGCCGTTCCGCGTCGGCGCTCTGTACGCCGGGCTGGAACTGGAGCCGGGCACCTCGCCCCCGGTATTGCGTCGCATCCCGAACTGGCCCAGACGTAAGCCCGGACCTGCGCCCGATCCGATGGCTGCACCTGAGTCGCTGCAGCCGATCCGGAACTATCTCAGGTTCCTCGGTCCAGCGACGCCGAGCGATGTTGCGGCTTTCCTGGACTCGCCGGTTGCCGAGATCAAGAAGCATTGGCCGGAGGATGCGGTCGAGGTCGAGGTGGAAGGCCAACAGGGTTGGCTGCTTGGCGGGCTGGGCGACATCGAGCAAGATCAGGAACTGCTTCGGCTGCTCGGCGGATTCGATCTCTTCCTGCAGGGCAAAGATCGAGATCTGATCGTGCCTGATGCCAGCAAACACAAAGAACTCTGGCCGATCCTCGGTCGGCCCGGTGCGGTACTCCATGGCACTGAGATCGTTGGCACCTGGCGACCGAAGACGTCCGGCAAGCAGTTCACGCTTCGCCTCTCCCTTTGGACCACGCTTTCCAAGCGAGCGCGTAGTCAGTTGGACATCCAGGCAGCACGGCTGGCGGCCCATCGTGGCGTCGAGCTAGCAGGAATCGTCGAGGAGTAATCGTGCTGTTGGACCGTATGCACTCCGCCGCAATACCAGGCGATCACTAGTGTCGACTTATGGCGGATAGACCTGAAAACGATGCTGAGGTGATCGCGTTCCGCGATGCCGCAGACTTTGAAGCCTGGCTCGCCGATCATGTCGACCACAGCGCCGGAGTATGGCTCAAGATAGCGAAGAAAGGCACCGGCATCGCCTCACTGACTGATGACGAGGCTGTCGACATCGGCCTGTGCTATGGCTGGATCTCCGGCCAGCGGAAGGCATTCGACGATGATTACTACCTGCAGAAATACGTCCCGCGACGGCCGCGGAGCCGCTGGTCGCAGGTGAACGTGCGGAAGGTCGAGGAGCTTACGGCGGCGGGCCGGATGCGGCCGTCTGGCCAGGCCGAGGTGGATGCCGCAAAGGCTGATGGCAGGTGGACCGCCGCGTACCAATCCCAGAAGGAGGCCACCGTGCCGCCCGATCTTGCCGCCGCGCTGACTGCGAGTCCGCAAGCGGCCTTGGCCTTTGAATCGCTCAGCAAGACCGACCGCTATGCCATGATCTTGGACATTGTGACGGCCCGTAATCCCACGACTCGGGCAGCACATGTCCGCAAGGCCGTAGCAGCCTTAGTAGCCGGAAGCAGCTAGCAGAGATGTGGCCTGAGCCCTTCGACAAGCTCAGGACGGCGCGTGTCGAAGGGCACGCACCAGTTACCGGGCTTCACACTCCTGCCGGACGCTCCCACACCACCTCGCTGGGTGATTTGTCCGGCCGCAGTCCGCGCCAGACCGGATGACGCAGCCGGCCTGGCTCGGTGAGCTCGCCGTAGGTCACCTCGCCAACAAGCGACGGCGTAACCCAATGCGCATCGCGGGCGTCCTCGCGTGGTACGTCGATGAAAGGTGAGGTTTTGCGGCTAAGTCTGTCCAGCTTGACCTGGATGTCGTCGAGCTGGCGATCGTTGAACCCAGAACCCACGCGGCCGACATAGTGCAGACCGGCCTTGGTGGGAATTCCCATCAGCAGTGACCCGACGCCGCCGCTACGGCGGCCTTGGCCAGGCCGCCAGCCACCGATCACGACTTCCTGAGTGCGGTGCAATTTGATCTTGAGCCAGGTGTGAGTGCGCCGTCCCGGCTGGTAGATCGAATTTCGGCGCTTCGCGACCACGCCTTCCAGTTGAAGTTGATCAGCAGTCGCACTTGCCGCCTCTAGATCACCTTCGAAGATCGGCGGCACCTGAATCCGCGAGCCAGGAGTCAGGGGCACCAAGTCTTCGAGAATGGTCCGGCGTTCCTGGTAGCTCTTCTTGATCAATGACTGGCCATTCAGCTCCAGGATGTCGAACAGCATGAGTTGCGCCGGGTAGGACTTGGCAACACGGTCGATGTCAGCCGGCTTGGTGAGGTTGATCCGGTGCTGCAGCAGCCCGAAGTTAGGTCGTCCGGCTGAATCAGTAACGACGACCTCACCGTCCAAGATGGCTGTCTTGGCGTTGATCTTGGTGAGTTCCCCAGCAACGTCAAAGTATGCCCTGGTGTCGTCGCGGCCCTTTCGGCTGAGCAGCTTGACGCGACCACCGGCTAAGTAGGCGATGGTGCGCACCCCGTCCCATTTCATTTCGAACGCCCAGCCCTCCTCCTCGCCGAAGCGGGTGGCCTCGACCGAGGTCGCCAGCATGGGTTCTATCGGTTCCGGGAAGTCAATTTGATCGGCGGAATCGCGCCCTTCGACAGGCGCCGTCATCGGGACATCGCCTGTCGATGGCTCATGCCTATCCTCTGGATCTGTCTCCATGAGATGCATCAGCCAGTTCTTCTCAAGTTGGGAATCTCCGCTGCCGGTGTGGATGAGGGCAAACTTGCGAACCCCCCCAAGCCCGCCGTCCGGCTGGCCAAAGAGAGTGACGATCACCTCCTTGCCTTCGCGCCACTTGTGCAGCCGATAGGTGCCGGTGTCCCAGATCCGCATTGCGCCGGCACCGTATTGGCCCTTCGGAATGGTGCCGTGGAATGTGAGATACTCCATCGGATGATCTTCGGTCCGTACTGCCAGGTGGTTGATCTTCGGATCAGTGGGGGGTGCCTTGGGTACCGCCCAGCTTGCGAGTACGCCGTCGTGCTCCAATCTGACGTCGTAGTGCAGCCGGCGAGCGTGATGCTCCTGAATAACAAATCTGAAGCCGTCGGCCTGCTCGCCGGGCCGGCTGGCCGGCACGGGCTCTGGCGTCTTGGTGGGATCCCGCATACTGCGATAGGTGGCGAGGCGGTCGCCGAGGCTGTGCTGATCGAGTCCTTGGGGCGCCAATGGTGCAAGCGGGTCACCAAGATCGGCAAGTCTTGCGAGCACCTGTTCATACTCCAGCTGCTGTAGTTCAGGGTCCTCTAACTCGGCCCAGGTTCGGGGTGCGGCAACCCAGGGTCGCTCGCGGCCGCGCAGCGAGTATGGCGAGACCGTGGTCTTGGCGCCATTGTTCTGACTCCAGTCGATGAAGACCTTGCCATCCCGCTCGGAACGTTTCATAGAGCTGATCACGAGCTTTGGATGATCAGCTTCCAGCGCTCGGGCAAGCTCTCGGGCTACCTCGGTGGCTTGCTCCGTGGTCTGCGAGCCGTCCAGCGGCGCATATAGGTGAATGCCTTTGCTGCCACTGGTGACCGGGACTGGGTCGTGTCCGATGTCGCGCAGAATGTCGCGGGCCAGCGTGGCAATCCAGGCACAAGTAGCCAGGTCGACGCCAGGGCCGGGATCAAGATCGAGAACGAGCCGATCGGGGTTCTGCGGCTGTCCATCGGGGCCGAAGCGCCATTGCGGCACATGGATCTCGAGAGCGGCCAGCTGTGCCAACCAGGTCAGCGTTGCGAGATCATTGATCACGGGGTAGTCGTTGTCGTGATCTCTGTGGGAGATCGTGCGGCGAGGCACCCAGTCCGGGGTACCGGCGGCCAAATCCTTGTTGAAGAAAACCGTTGGTCGGCGATCCTTGATCTCGCCTACGCCGTCAGGCCAGCGTTTCCGAGTAGCCGGCCGATCACGAAGATGCGGCAGCATGGTCGGCCCAGCCTGTGCGTAATAGGACAAGACATCGGCTTTGGTCGTCGCGGTCTTCGGATAGAGCACCTTGTCCAGATTGGTGAGCTTAATCGTCCGGCCATCGACGGTCACCACCTGATCCTGCGATGCCTTGGCCATAGAGCCAGTATCGACTTATCAATCGAAGTGCCGAAATCCGCCAGCGCGGATTCCGCCGGTAGGAATGGGGTAGTAGACGAAATATGAGGGCCATCTGGAAAGGAGCCATCACCTTTGGTCTGGTGAATGTGCCGATCAAGCTTTATCCGGCCACCGAAGACCATGACATCAGCCTGCACCAGGTACATGACGCCGACGGAGGGCGGATCCGCTATGAGCGGCGCTGCGAAGTCTGCGGCAAGGTAGTCGAGTACGCGCATATCGACAAGGCCTTTGCGGAGGGCAAGACCACCGTGGTACTCACCGATGAGGACCTCAAGTCACTCCCGGAGGAGCGCAGCCACGAGATCGAAGTCGTGGAGTTCGTGCCGTCAGAGCAGATTGATGAGATTATGTTCGACCGCAGCTATTTCTTAGAGCCGGACAAGGCCGCCGCCAAGCCGTACGCGTTGCTGCGGCGAGCCCTCGAGGAAACCGATCGAACTGCCATCGCGCAGTTCTCGTTGCGACAGAGGACTCGGCTCGGAGCTTTGCGATCTCGCGGAACGGTATTGATGCTGCAATCGCTGCTGTGGGACGACGAAGTCCGGGAGGCCGACTTTCCAAGCCTCAAGGAGGACGTCCGCGTGGCGCCGCAGGAGCTGAAGATGGCGATGTCGCTCGTCGACAACATGGCAGGAGATTTCAACCCGGAGAAGTTCAGCGACGAGTATCAAGATCAACTGCGGCAGTTGATCGCAGCCAAGCTTGAGAAGGGCGACGCCTTGGACACCGCAGCCACCTTCGGTGAACAGGCGGAAGATCAAGCCGATCGCGGTGAGGTTGTCGATCTCCTCGAGGCACTGCGACGCAGCGTCGAGCAGAACCGTGCTGCCCGTAAGGAGACCGAGGCCAAGCCGCCTGCTAAGAAAGCCTCGGCGAAGAAGACGTCCGCCGAGAAGACGGCGGCCAAGAAGACGCCGGCAAAGAAGACGCCGGCGAAGAAGGCTCCCGCCAAGAAGGCGGGAGCCAAGAGAACTACCGCGGGGAGGTCAGCCAAGAAGGCCAGTTGATCGGCTGCGAGCGTCGGTATCGCCGCAAGCGGCTCAAGGAACTTGGAAATATGCGAACGTAGTATCGCGCCAGCTGCTCACTAACTCACGAGCTACGAGCGTTGGTATCACGCAGTTGTTCAAACAGGAGGAGGAACACATGGGTATCGGAGTTGGCATTGTCTTGATCGTGATCGGTGCAATCTTTCTCTTTGCGCTCAACGTCGATCTGCCATTCGTATCTGACGACACGCTAGGCATCATCCTTATTGTGGCCGGTGCTTTAGCGCTCATCATGGCGCTGGTGCTCCAGGCGCAGCGCAGCAGGACGCGGCATGTCGAGGAGAAGCGCTACGACGGCTCGCCGCCAGTCGTGTAATCACCGACTTGTCAGCGTCTCAGCGGCCTAGCAATGTAGCCCGCTGAGCCGCTTACAAGTCTGCACTCAGCCTGGGACACAGACTGTTAACGCCTTGGGAGCGATGTCAGCCCGCAGGCTGCGACAGTCACCTATCACATCACCGTCGAGTTGATAGGGGTCTGGGTGCTTGAGCCGCACGTCGACATGCTGCGCCCGCCATTGATCGACACGATCATCTCGGCGCGGACGAAGGGTGATCAACCGAAGCAGCACCCGGAGCCAATGAATCAGGCGACGTGGTGAGGCAACGTATACATCGAGGCGGCCGTCGTCGGGTCGGGCGCCGGGTAGCAACGTGAGCTTTCCGGCAAGCGTACCGACATTGCCGATCGCGCAGATCATGGCATAGCGGTGCTGCGGACGTTGATCATCGAGGGTGATCCACATGTGAATCGGCGTCCGTCCAAGCGCCTTGGCGGCCGCAATGAAGTAGGCGCCGGCACCTATGGAATCTTTGAGGTCCGGATTCGTCTCCTCCATGATCATGGCATCAACACCCAAGCCGGCGATGACCGCAAAATGCTCGCCCGGCACACCATCAACAGTGAGCTTGACCAAGTCAATCTCCTTGGTGTGCTGGCCGAATGCCACCGCAAGTGCCTCGGTCTCGGTTAGCGGGATCTCCAGGTTGCGGGCCAGCAAGTTTCCGGTGCCAACCGGTACCACTGCCATCGGTATTCCCGATCCTGCCAGCCGATCCGCAACGATGCGGATGGTGCCGTCGCCTCCCGCGGCAATCACCCGATCAACGTTTGCTGACACCACCTCGGCCGTTATTGCCGGACCCGGATCCTCTGCCGGAGTTGCCAGCCAGATCGAGTCGTTCCAGCCCGCTGCTGTGGCCTGCTGCTTAATCGCATTACGAAGGTCATCCGACACCTTGATCGGATTGTAGACAACTGCGCAGCGACGCCCGGAAGGCTGATCCACAGGCATGTCTCCCATCGCTCAGGGGTGTGGGCCCTCGATTGCTGATCAACGGTTCAGATACCCAACTGCGGTTGCAAGTATCGCTTTCAAAAACCCAGACTGCCGGTTGGCCGGCAAACTGGGCACGAAAACCAACCGACACGCGGCTTCACGTCGCACTAAGGCGATAAGCATGCCATCTACGATGGTCCGGGTCTGCAGGTGCGTCGAGCTGTAGGGGTCATTGAGGCGGGCTCTTTCGACAATCCGATAAGCTTTTGCGCCCAGCGGAGAAATCTCATTCTTTGGGGGAGAATCTCATGTCGGTGGAGGATGCGGCAGCGACCGTGTTCTCAGCCGATCATGACGCAGCAACCGCGCTCCTCCATATGCGGGCGCAGGGTGTCAGCATCCTCATGCAGCTAAGGCCGACGGGCCTGCCAGTGATCTTGCACTGGGGTGCAGATCTTGGTGATCTTGATGGCTTGTCCACAGAGGCGCTGCTTGGTGCCTTCGGTCCGACCAGCCTCGATCCGCTGCCGTCGATGATGTCCTCACTCATGCCAGAATCCTCGGCTGGCTGGAATTCCCGGGCAGCACTGGCCGGATCCCACGACGGGTACACGTCTGCAGCATCCTTCACCCGCAGTAGTGCGCGGTTGATCAGCGGCACGCCAGTGTCGCCGGGATTGACCGAGGTCGGGCCAGACACCGTAATCCTCGAAGCGGAGGATCCGGTCAATGGTCTGGGGCTTGACCTTGCGGTTCAGCTCACCAGTCTTGGCCTAGTCCGTTGTCGCGCCGGTCTTACGAACAAGAACAGCGCGGGCTACCGGCTGGAAGGACTGGAGCTCTTCCTACCAGTCAGTGACCTGGCCACACATCGGGTGGAGTTTGACGGGCCGGTGCTTTTGACGGTGGCGTTGCACTCAGGCTCCTGGTCTGTTGATCATGGAGTGTTCGATGACCGACCCGCCCAGCTGGCACTGGCGGAGGCCGGTACAGGGTTTCGTCGCGGTCAGGCGTGGCAGGTGCACGTTGCCTTCAGCGGCGCAGTGCGGCATCGCGTGGAGCGAACGGCCTACGGCAGAACCTATCTTGGCGGCGGTGAGCTGTTGCAGGCCGGGGAGATTGTGCTTGGGCTTGATCAGGTCTATCACTCGCCATGGGTGGTGTGGACTTGGGGCGATGGACTCGACGCTACAGCTGCGCGCTTGCATCGCTATCTGCAACCAGATGCCCCGCGTGACAACAAAGTGATCTTCGACGGTGGCGCACCGGCGTTCGCTCATCATGATCGTCAGTCGATGCTGGGCCTCGCCGAGTACGCCGCGGCGGTCGGCGCCGAGACGTTCTTGCTCGATATCGAATGGTGCTCGCGTATGGGCCTGGATCCGTACGCCGACAGCGCCGGAGGTGCCAGCATCGGGTCACCGGATGATCTTGATGGGTTGCTGGCCCGGATTCGTGATCTCGATCTTGAGATCGGATTTGCTGTGCAGCTTGCCGCAATTGAGGCTGACTCGGCATTCGCGCGCGATCATCCGGACTGGCTGCTGACCCTGGAATGCGATGGCGTGACGCGCCAGGTGCTGGATCTGTCAATGCGGCCGGCTGTGGCTTATGTCTGGGAGCGATTGACTAAGTTGCTGGACCGTCATCATGTGTCGTTGCTGAGCTGGTCCATGACTCATGGCGCGCACCGGCCGGGCGCGACTGCGACGCAGCACACCAGCACACTGGCCGCGTACCGGCTGCTTGATGCCTTGCGGGAGCGCTATCCGAACCTCACTATCCAGACCACCAGTCTTGACCTGGCCATGGCAGCACGAGCCATCGGCGCGGACCTGTCTGACGATTCGACTGCTCGACACGCCGACTTCACCGGGCTGGTGCAGTTGCTGCCGCCAGGGCTGGTGTGGCAGCCGGCATTCGACGAGCCTGACGAGGCGACCTCCACGGCGTACCGGGCAGTCTCTGCCTTCTTCGGCAGGCTGGGGCTTGGTATTGATCTTCGCAAGCAAAGCCCGGGAAGTCTGCGATCGATCCATCGTTGGCTGACGCTTCACAAGCGCTTTCGCTCGCTGCTGCACTCCGGGACGACGGTACGGTCAGATGAGAGTGATCGCGGTTTCCTTGCCCATGGCGTGGTGGCTGATGATCAGCTTGAGGCAGTATTTGCCCTGGTGTGGCTGGAACGGGCCATGGTCAGCCGACGGGTCCGTATTGACGGATTGGATCCGGCAACCTCATACCGAATTGAGGTAATCGGTGCCCGCCCTGGTGAAGCGCAAACCGTGACACCGCCCTGGGCCTCTGGTGCTCCGGTGCTGACCGGTCAGGCGCTCGGCGCTGCCGGAATTCCGCTGCCGCCCGCCCGCCGCGGCTCTGCCCTCCTGCTTCACCTCGAGCCAGTCTCCTAGGCGCTAGTGCTCAAGAGCCTGCTCGGCGGCAGCCGCTGCCTGTTCAGCAGCGAGGGCCGCCTGGCGTAGCTCTTGAGAGCGCTTCCGCGCAGCTCGGGCCTCTTCACGAGCCTCGCGTTCGGCGGCCTCTGTCTGGCGCAGCTGACTCCGTAGTGACTCCACGTGGTCGGCAAGATCATCGGCTCGCTGAGTGGCCGCCTGCGCGGCTTCCTCGGCTGACTCAGCGACTTGGCGCGCCTCCATCGCTTGCTTTTGCGCCTCGGCGGCCGCCTTTTCGGCCTCCCGGCGCTGCTTGGCGTCTCGCTTCGGTGGTGCTGCTGGCGCCTCGGCTGGCTCTGCTGGTCGGCTCGGGGCCTTGGTGGGAAGGGACGCTCCAAAAGCTGAGGCAAGATCAGTGGAGCCGAAGCCGCCGTAGGTTACGGCCTGAGTGAGCCGCCCGGCGAGTACCAGTTCGGCAATTGCCTGATCACCCAGCGCGGACTGCAAGGTCTGACTGACCTCCTGCAACGCACCATCCGGCGCGTCGTACCCCTGTTCGCGGCCTAGTTCAACGGCCCGACGCGCCATCGCATCGACCGTCTTGCGACGCTGCACTGACAGTTCGCGCAGTTCATCGCCCGCCATGCGCTGCTGTGCCTCCTGAAGGGCGACGCCCAATTCCAAAAGCGCAGTGATGTCGTTCGCTTCCGCCCGAGCCAGCAGATTGATCAGCCAGGCGCTGCGGGTTGGCCGTCGCAGCTTGCCGATCTGCGTTGCCAGGTCACGGTCGCTCGCCTGCTTCGCCGCAGCGACCAGCTGTTGGCGCCGTTCGATGAAGTCATCTGGGGAGATGGCATAGAGCTCGTTGGCAGCGGTATCGAGATCCACGGGGAAGCGCTCAGTTCGATCAAGACCAGTCGCTTAGGACCAGGGGACCGGGTGCGAAGTTGATAGTGGTGTTGTCGATCAGCCGGGTCCCTCCCACCAAGGCCGCGATCACGAAACTCGCAGCGCCGACATGATCATCTGATACGTCGGCGAACGTCGCGGGGTTCACGATAGTGGCGTAGTCGAGTTGGAAGCACGGCTCGGCCTCAGCACGATCGAGCACCTCGTACGCCGCTGCTCGGGCCGCCCGAACTGAGCTTTGGGTTGCGGCCTTCTCTAGGGCCGCTGAGATGCTGCGTGCCACAGCGCGCTCGGTGGCGGTGAGGAAGACGTTGCGGCTGGAGATCGCTAGTCCATCGGGTTCTCGGACAATCGGCGCGGCAACTATCTCGATCGGAATGTTCAGATCGGCCACCATTCGCTGGATGCAGGCGAGTTGCTGAGCATCCTTCTCGCCGAAGACCGCCAGCTGCGGCCGGATGATGTTGAACAACTTCAGGACGACGGTAAGCACTCCGTTGAAATGGCCCGGTCGGGAGGCCCCTTCTAGTACCGACCCCAGGGCTCCGGCATCCACCATGATCTGCCGTCCCGGTGGATAGAGATCGGTGACGCTGGGCACGAAGACCACGTCAACCCCGTGCGCCTCGCAGACCTGAAGATCATCGTCCAGGGGTCGTGGATAGCGCGCATAGTCCTCGTTTGGCCCAAACTGCAGCGGATTGACGAAGATACTGACGGCCACCACATCGCCAAGTGATCTTGCCAGCTTGATCAGCGAACGATGCCCTTCGTGCAAGGCGCCCATAGTAGGAACGAAAGCCAGCCGGTGGGTAGCAGATTTTTCAAGCACGCGGCGGTATTCCGCATACTCGGCGATGCTATTGGTGATCTTCATGAGTTGGCCTCAGTGGTAGGAATCGTCGAAGCAAAGGTGTGCTGTTCGCTTGGGAACATACCGGTTCTCACCTCGTCGACGTACGCGGCAGCCGCATCGCCGATGATCTTCGCCAGATTGGCGTACGGCTTGACGAAGCGCTGTGTCCTGCCGCGCCTCAGCCCAAGCATGTCCTGCCAAACCAGGACCTGCGCGTCGCAGTCCGGGCCGGCGCCGATCCCGACGGTCGGGATGTCGAGCTCGGCGGTCACCTGTCGTGCCAGATCACCTGGCACCATCTCCAACACCACGCCGAAAGCTCCGGCCTCCTGGACGGCATGAGCATCGGCAAGCAGACGCTTCGCGTCATCGCCGCGACCCTGTACCCGATAGCCACCCAGCCGATGTTCACTTTGGGGTGTAAAGCCGATGTGTCCCATGACAGGGATGCCCGCGTCTGTCACCTTGCGGATTTGCTCCGCCACGCGTACTCCGCCTTCAAACTTCACGGCGTGACAGCCGCCCTCTTTCATAAAGCGGATCGAGGTCTCGAGGGCTTGCGAGGGCCCGTCCTCGTACGAGCCGAACGGCAGGTCCCCGATGACCAAGGCTCGCTTGGTGAATTTCACCACCGCGCGGACTAGCGGCAGCAGCTCATCGACCGTCACGGGAAGGGTGCTTTCGTATCCGTAGACATTGTTGCCGGCGGAGTCGCCGACCAGCAGTGCCCACACCCCTGCCTCGTCAAACAGCTCGGCGGTGTATTGGTCGTAGCTGGTGAGCATCGCCCAGCGCTCATGCCGGCGCTTGGCGTTGTAGAAGTCGGTAACGCGGATCCTGCGCACCGGCCGCGCCGGCAGGCGACCCGAGTCAAAAAGAGGACTGGTTTCGGTCACTGCTGCAGCCTCACTCTGAAGAAACTAACGCATGGCTCCACGCCGTTGGTCTCGTCCCGCAGAAGCAGAGAATGCCGACGAGGAGTCGCGCGTGCGCGCGGAGGGGGTCTGATTTGGCCGAGTGTTGCCGGCCTTCCGCCCAGGTATCTCTACAGGCGGGAAAGAACCAGCGAGGATCGGGTGCGGGAGACTCCCGGATGATTGCGGATGATGCCGAGCACCTTCTCAAAATGGGAAGTGTCGGCGGCGCGGACGCGCAGAATGCCGTCTGCTTCGCCGGTTACCGTGTACGCCTCGACTACCTCGGGAATGTTGCTCACCATCTCACGCATCCGGTCCGGTGGCACCCGACCCTCGCAGTAGACCTCGACAAAAGCCTCGATCGTCCATCCCAGAGCCGCGGGCTCGACCTCTGCGGTAAAGCGCCGGATTACGCCGCTGTGGCGGAGCCGATCCACCCGTCTTTTGGTCGCTGCCGTAGACAGTCCGACATGATGCCCGAGCATGGCAAAGCTCTCGCGACCATGCTCTGTCAGCCGCGCAAGGATCTTGTGATCAATTTCGTCAAGACGCAATACAGTCTCCTCGCTTTCATTGATCACACTATCGGACTTGCGCCTCGTCGGACCCTACCCTTCTAGGGTGAAGAGGACAGTGCTGAACCATATTGGGCGCCCGGTACGGCGTGCCCGGCTTCGGCACTATCTGATGTGTCCGCCGACTTACTTCGATGTGGCCTATTCGATCAATCCCTGGATGGATCCGACCCGTTCTGTCGACCGGCTACTGGCGCTGCGCCAGTGGTCGGGGCTCGTCGACACTTATCGTGCGACCGGCCATCGGGTCGATCTTCTGGAGCCCCTGCCTGGGATGCCTGATATGGTCTTCGCCGCAAACGGCGCCACCGTGGTGGACGGCCGTGCCCTAGCGGCCCGATTCGCCAATCCCCAGCGTGAAGCAGAGGCGACGGTGCACGCGGCATGGCATCAGCACAGCGGCTTCCTTCGACCGGCTCAGGACGGCGGTGGCCAGGTGCAGCAGCCCATTGCGGTCAATGAGGCCGAGGGGGATTTCGCGGTGCTGTCGAAGCGAATCCTCGCTGGTTACGGGTTCCGGACAACTCGGGAGGCGCACCGCGAACTGGCCAGCCTTACTGGCCGGGAGGTGATCAGTCTTGAGCTCGTCGACCCGCGGCTATTCCATCTTGATCTTGCTCTGGCCGTGCTCGATGATCAACGTGACCACATCGCCTATTACCCCGAGGCATTCAGCCCAGAGAGCCGGCGCTTGCTTGGCACAATGTTTCCCGATGCTCTGATCGCGAACGAGCACGACGCCTACGCCTTCGGACTCAATGCGGTGAGCGATGGACTGCACGTTTTCATGCCCGCCGGCGCCCGGCAGCTGCGTGAAGAGCTGGCCGCCAGCGGTTACAGGCCGATCTCGGTCGACCTCAGTGAACTGATCAAGGGTGGCGGCAGTGTGAAGTGCTGCACTCAGGAGATCAGACCGGCTCTGACCCCAACCCAAAGGGACGCTGCGCTGACCAACGAAGTCCCCGCTCTAGTTCCCGAGATCTCGTCACGACCCCCGGTAGGAGCATCATCGTGATCACCATCGACGCCACCCTCAGCCGCGCCAGCCGATTGCTGCAGATTGAAGAAGAGCACGTCGCTCACAACTACCATCCGCTCGATGTAGTGGCCTCCGGTGGATCGGGTGCGGTACTGACTGACACCGAGGGCGTGCAGTACCTGGACTTCCTTGCGGCCTACTCGGCTAACAACTTCGGGCACCGGCATCCAACGCTGGTAGCTGCTGCCAAAGAGCAGCTTGATCGGCTGACACTCACCTCGCGGGCTTTTCACCATGATCAATTGGCCCCCTTTGCCGATGGCCTGGCGGCTTTGATCGGCAAGGACATGGTGCTGCCGATGAACACCGGGGCCGAGGCGGTGGAGTCCGGAATCAAGGTGGCGCGCAAATGGGGGTATGAGGTCAAGGGCGTGCCGGATGGGCGGGCAGTGATCATTGTCGCAAGCGGCAACTTCCATGGCCGCACTACAACAATCGTTAGTTTCTCCGATGACCCGCTGGCGCATGATCATTTCGGACCTTATACGCCAGGTTTTGTGATGGTTCCGTACGGTGATCTTGAAGCGCTGCGTCGGGCCATCAATGACGACGTTGTGGCAGTACTACTGGAGCCGATCCAGGGTGAGTCAGGGGTACGGATCCCGCCGCCCGGCTATCTCGCTGGAGTGCGTGAGCTCACCAGCCGGCACGGGGTGCTATTCATCGCGGACGAGATCCAATCAGGTCTCGGGCGTACCGGCCGTACGCTCGCCTGCCAGCACGAAAACGTCATCGCTGATGTTTACCTGCTGGGCAAGGCGCTCGGCGGTGGCATCGTACCGGTGTCCGCCGTGGTTGCTGATCATGACGTGCTGGGAGTGCTGCAGCCCGGCCAGCATGGAAGCACTTTCGGAGGCAACCCGTTGGCGTGCGCGGTCGGTCTGGCCGTCGTCCGGCTGCTGGAGAGCGGTGAGTATCAAGAGCGTGCCGCGCGGCTGGGCGTGCAGCTGCGGGAGCGGCTGCATCGCATGCTCGGTCGCGGCGTGGTCTCGGTTCGCTCCCGTGGTTTGTGGGCTGGAGTCGACATCGATCCTCGACTTGGCACCGGTCGTGATGTCTGCGAAGCGCTGGCTCGCCGGCGTGTGCTGGCTAAGGACACACATGGCTCCACGATTCGCCTAGCACCGCCCCTGGTGATCAGCGAAAGTCAGCTCGATCACGGACTGGACCAGCTCGAGCTGGCATTGGCGGACCTGAGCTAGTACACAATATGCCCGCCAGCGTCGTGGCCGATCTCTGTCCGCGAGGATGGAGCCATGACGGCACAAGATCCGGACAAGGATTCGCGGCGCCTGTCGGGGGAAGCTCTTCGCGAGGGCGACGCCACGAGCTGGTTCGAGCGGCTGTACGCCCAAGCGGCGGATGGGCAGGCCGTCGTTCCCTGGGATCGTCGAGCACCGCACCCGCTGCTCACGGAGTGGATCGAACAGCGTCCGACACTGGCCGGGAGCAGAACGCTGGTGGTGGGCTGCGGACTTGGTGACGACGCGGCGTACCTTGCCGGGCGGGGATATCGCGTCATCGCGTTTGACATCTCCCCCTCTGCAATCGAGGCAGCGCGGCGGCGCTTCCCAACGAGCCGGGCCGACTTCCGGGTCGCCGACCTGCTGAATCCGCCCGCCGAGTGGCGCGAGCACTTCGAGCTGGTGGTTGAGACCTACACCACGCAGGCGCTTCCCATCCGGCTACGTCCGACGGTGGTGCTGCATGTCGGCCGGTTTGTTGCACCCGGCGGCAGATTGCTGGTACTGGCAGAAGGCCGCGGCGGTGATGAGCCGGTTGATGGACCACCCTGGCCGCTGGACCGTGCCGACATCGAGTCCTTTGCCGTCGAAGGTTTGGAGCCGGTGAGCGTTGAGGAGATCCGCGATCCGCCTGAGACGCATCGCTGGCGTGCAGTCTTTACCCGTCCTCCGGCTTGACGGCTCCCTGCAATGAAGCACCTGTGTGACTGTGGGGCCCCGTAGGGTAACTGGGAGCGCAGCGAGCGGAGTAATCAAACAGGAGATTTTGTGACCAGCAAGACCGTGATCACCTTCGGCACCTTCGACGTATTCCACGTCGGCCACGTACGCGTGCTCAACCGGTCGGCTGCGCTAGGTGACAGGCTCGTAGTCGGGGTCTCGTCGGACAAGCTCAACTTCGCCAAGAAGGGTCGCAACCCGGTCTTTACCCAGGAGGAGCGGCTCGAGATTGTCGCCAACGTGAAGGCGGTCGATGAGGTCTTCATCGAGGAGAGCCTGGAACAGAAGCGAGAGTACGTGCTGAAGCACAAGGCCGACATCTTGGTTATGGGTGACGATTGGCGGGGCAAGTTCGACTTCCTCAACGACATTTGTCAGGTCGTGTATCTGCCGCGTACGCCGTCTGTCTCGACTACCGCGATTATCGAGCAGATCGTCGGAGGCTCCTGATCCGTTTAGGTACCACCCCAACGGGGTTTTACAACCTTTGAGAACAAAAGTGCAGGGTGAGGAATCGCGATGACAGACCAACGGGCTGCCGACGTCGGCGGCGAGGTCGACCAAAAGGATGGTCGTAACGGGGACAACCAGAACGACGGTCGTGACGAAACGCTCAACGAACGGATGGACCGAAACTGGAATGAGATCCTGCAGGAGCTGCGTGTCACCCAAACCGGCACCCAGATCTTCACCGGCTTCTTGCTCACCATTGCGTTCCAACCCCGGTTCAATGACCTGACCACCTTTCAGGTCCGGATCTATCTCATCCTGGTCCTTGCTGCAGTCCTTACCACCGCACTGGGATTGGCACCGGTCAATTTACACCGCAGCCTGTTCCGCCAGGGCGCCAAGATGACCATCGTGCAAACCGCCCACATCATAATGCGGATCACGCTGGTGGGCGTTGCGATTATGCTGATCGGGACGGTGCTATTGATCTTCGATTTAGTGATTGATCGTAGCGCCGCACTCGTCGCCGCCGGCGTAACGCTGCTCGTAGTGATCATCATCGCGGTCCTGCCAAGACTCCTTCGATCCAACCGGCAGCCCGCTCAATCACAAGACGGTTCCACCAAGATCAGGTAAGGAGTCGATATGCCGGGCAAGAAGAAGCCGGGCCCCAGCGTTAAGGACCCCAAGGTCTATGAGGAGATTCGTAAGCAGGGTGGCTCAAAGGAGAAGGCTGCTCGGATCGCCAATACCGCCGCAGGCCGCGGACGGTCCTCGGTCGGTAAGAAGGGCGGCAAGTCCGCCTCCTATGACGACTGGAAGGTCGACGACTTGCGCAAGCGCGCGAAGGAACTGGGGCTTTCCGGCTACTCGGGGAAGACGAAGTCCGAACTGGTCTCCATGTTGCGAAATCACTAGGCACTATGACGGGGGTCCGGACGCGGATTGCCGGGTTCGTCCTCTGCTTGGTCCTGTTATCCGGCTGCAGTCAGCAATCGGCGGCCAAAGATGATCTCATCCATGCGCTCTCCGAGGCGCACAGCGCCATTGCGAGCAGCCTCCTTGCCATAGAGCTGTACGGCCAGCAACGATCGACGCAAGCTGTCACCGAAACGCTGCTTGGTGACATGACGAAGCAGGCCGTGGATGCTGAGCGCGCACTGGAATCAGTCAGCGTCGACTCCGAGCAGATCGAGTCTGATCGGCGATGAAGCATTGGCCGCCGTCCATGCAGGCGTGGCGGCACTTCTCGCCAGCCGGGACGAGTTGGAGCAGCGCGGCGCAGTCGCTCACACAGCAGGATTGGAAGTCGGCTGGCCAACAAGTGGATAGCCTGCTGAGCGAGCTCAGAGACGGCCAATGAAGCGGGTCTTCGGCGTCGCGCTCGGCATCCTTACCGCGATCGGCGGCTTGTGCCTAGTGGATTGCCGCTTGTCGGGGCTCCAGTGGCAGCACCAGCCGGAACATGGCGCCTATACCGCGTGGGTCCTCGCAGGTGAGATCACCGCCGTGCGCCCGGGCGTAGCCGCGCGCGATTGCCAGGCCGAGGCCGGAACCGCCGGCATCATTTGCCCGACCATGATCAAGTCGCACCAGGCGTTCGAAGATCCGTTCCCGTTCTGATGGCGGCACGCCGGGGCCCGAGTCCCAGATTTCGGCGATTGCGAACTGATCTTGTTCGCGTACCACAACGTGTACTTTGCCATGTGGTCCGGCCGCCCGCATGGCATTGTCGATCACATTACGCAAGATGCCGCTGACTTTCGCGGCGTCGGCGCGGGCAACAACCTCGGGGCCACTCATGGTCACGGTGGCTTCGGGATGAAGCAGCCGTACCCGATCGATCTCACTGTGCACCAGGGTTCGCAACGAAACCGGCGCCAGATCAAGATCGACGCCGGCGTCCAGCCGGGCAGCGGTCAGCAGGTCGGAGATCAAAGCTCCGGCCCGTTCAGCTTCCCGGACCAGCAACGCCTGCAAATGTTGACGCTCATCATGATCAAGTTGATCATCGTGGTGCAGCAGCGTCTCAGCCGCCGCCTGGACACCCGCAATCGGCGTCCTTAGCTCATGCGCGGCATCGGCCAGAAAAGCCCGGGTACGCTCCTCGGCCTGTCGGGCCCGAGCCTCCGCACCCTCCAGCTCGTCCAGCATTTCATCGAAGGCCTGAGCAGTCTGGCCAATTTCGGTGTCGGTCCGCGTCGGCGCGAGCCGAGCGCCGCGGTTGCCCTGGCTGATCGTCTTGGCCAGCGCTGCCATCGAATCAAGCGGCCGCAATGCGAGCCGAACGGCCGCGGCGACCAGCACCGCGCTGACCAGCAGCGCAACGACGTCAGTGATCAGGAGTACCCGGCGCAGCGTACGCCGGGCATCGGAGACCAGCGAGGTGTCCACCGCAAGTGTGAGCTGCGCACCGTCGACCCGCGTCGGTGCATTGAGAGTAATGGTGGTCGTCTGAACGCTCGCGCCACTCGCTATCGGGATGCCGAACTCCATCCCATTTCGAAGCACGAGGTACGCCTGCACGCCGCCCGCCTGCATACGGTTCACGATCTGCTGTGGCCCAGCGCCAGAGCGAGCGAGCTGTCGTGCCAGCTGCGCCTGACCGGCGAGCAGGGCATCTAGGTTCCGATTCGACTGTGCAATGAAGATTGCGCTGACCGCGATGCTGAGCAGAATCAAGATCACCGCAAGGACTGCCATCACCCCTGCAATAACGCGAAGCCGCAACGAGACGGTATTGAGCCGGTACATCCTCCTCGCCTCGACCGAGTCAGGTTCGATCACGCCGTCGTTCCGAGCAGATAGCCCCGACCTCGTACCGTGTGCACCAGTCGCGACCGCCCACCGGCCTCGAGCTTGCGGCGCAGCGAGGAAATATGCACCTCAACCACGTTCTCGTCGAAGCCGTCGTAGCCCCAGACTGCCGTCAGGATCTGGGTCTTGCTCACTACCCGGTCCCGATGGGCCGCGAGGTAGCCAAGCAGCCGCCGTTCGGTCTCAGTCAAATCCATCGAGTGCTCACCGCGGCGCACCAGTGTGATGTCGTCGTTGATCACCAGATCAGCAACCGAAATCGAGCTCCCGCCTGGCCGGGTGCGCCTCAGCACTGCATGAATCCGTGCCACTAGCTCGGCCATCGCAAAAGGCTTGATCAGATAGTCGTCGGCGCCACCGGTCAGCCCCTGCACGCGGTCGGCGAGAGCGTCTCGCGCCGTCAGCATCAGCACTGCTGCGGTGCTGGTACGCCGTATTACTGGCAGTAGCGTGAAGCCGTCCCGGCCGGGCAGCATAATGTCCAAGATCACTAGATCGGGCGCGAAGGACGGCAACAAGCTTTCAAGATCACTCCCGTCGGCGACCGAGGCAACCTGGAAACCATGCGCCGACAATGCCGTAACCACCGGCAGCCGGATGGCGTCACTGTCCTCTACGACCAAGATCCGAGCTCCGCCCACACCGCCATTTTGCCTGTTGACCCGGATCACCGGACCGGGCGGAACTAATCTTTCCGGCATGGCTGACACAACGAAACGAGTCGCGATTCTGGGTGCCGGAATGATTGGAGAGGTCCATCGGCGCGCCGCAATACTTGCCGGGGCGCAGGTCCTTGGGGTGATGGCTTCCACCCCCCAGCGCTCCCGGGAGGTCGCAGAGGCCTGGGGAGTGGAACAGGCCTACGGAAGCATTGAGGAGATTGCCGAGAGCAAGGCCGACGCTGTACATATCTGCACGCCCAACGCCTCCCATGTGCCGTACGCGGTGGCCCTTATGAAGGCTGGCAAGCATGTGCTGTGCGAGAAGCCGCTTGGGGTCAGCCTCGACGATGCTCGGTATGCCGCTCAGGTCGCCGAAGAAACGGGCGTTGTGAACACCATGCCGTTCGCGTACCGGTTCCACCCGATGGCACGCGAAATGCGGGCCAGGGTACAGGCCGCGGAATTCGGCGCAATCAACCTTATGCATGGCAGCTATCTGCAGGATTGGCTGCTCAACCCCAGGGCCACCAGTTGGCGGGTCGACCCCAAGGCCGGCGGGCCGTCGCGAGCCTTTGGCGATATCGGCTCGCATTGGTGCGATCTCCTGGAATGGGTGACTGGAGAGCGGATCACCCGTCTGGTCGCCACCACATCGATCACCATCAAGCAACGCCCCGCCGCCAGCGCCGCCACATTCAGCGCAGTCGAGAGTGATGCCCCACTGGTGGATGTGCAGACCGAGGACTCGGCGTTGATCTTGTTCCGTACCGCGAGTGATACAGCAGGATCGGCGGTGATCAGCCAGCTCAGTGCCGGCCGCAAGAACCGCCTTTGGGTAGAGGTGGACGGTATGCACCAGAGCGCAGTATTTGATCAAGAACAGCCCGAGCAACTGTGGATCGGCACCGAGGCCGGCGCTCAGCTGCTGGTCCGCGACCCGAATCAAGGTTCGGCGGAGCAGCGTCGGTTGTCCACGCTGCCTGCGGGCCACGCCCAGGGCTACGCTCAGTGCTTCGAGAATTACGTCGCGGACTCTTATGCTGCGGTGGATGCCCATGCCGGCAATAGTCAGGTCCCTGATGGACTGCCGACCTTCGCTGATGGAGCTAGAGCCGCCGTGATCTGCGACGCGATGCTGCGCTCAGCGGCGAGCGGAGAGTGGGTCAGCGTCGGCTCGGCCTAATAACCCGGCCTAACAGCTAATGAGTGCTAGCTACGTTCGAGATCTTGGCGACGAGGACTTGGGCCTTTCCGAACTTGGCGGGAAGGGTCAGTCTCTTGCCAGGCTGGTCGCGGCCGGTGTGCCGGTGCCAGGAGGATTTCACATCACGACGGCCGCGTACTACGACTTCGTTGCCCAACATGATCTCGAAGGCGCCATTATCGCGCAGCTTGCCACTATCAGTGAGTCTGCACTCGACGAGTCCGCACTGGATGAGTCTGGGGCCGAGGCAACGGCTCATGCAGCGACGGCTATCGAAGCTCTGTTCACAGATCATGAGATCCTGCCAGGCATCGCGGCTGAGGTACTGCGGGCGTATCACCAGCTGGGCTCGCCGGCTGTCGCAGTGCGGTCCTCTGCGACGGCGGAGGACCTGCCAGAGGCCTCGTTTGCCGGACAGCAAGAGACGTTTCTGGATGTCGCCGGTGATGATCAACTTCTGCTGGCGGTACGAAGCTGTTGGGCTTCGCTCTGGACCGCGCGCGCTATTACCTATCGGACGCGACACGGTGTTCCGGCAGACAAGGTCGGCCTTGCGGTCGTCGTGCAGGAGCTGATCGATGCCGATGCCTCCGGCATTGTGTTCACCGCGGATCCGGTGACCGGGGATGACACCCTGATCGAGATCAATGCCGCATGGGGTCTCGGCGAAGCGGTCGTAGGGGGTCAGGTAACTCCCGACACCATTAGCATCGAGCGCGGCTCCGGCCGGATCGTACGTACCGTAATCAATACCAAAACGATCATGACCGCAGTGAGCGGTGCCGGATCCGTTGCGTTGCCGGTGCCACCAGAGCTGCAGGCTGCGCCCGCCATTACCGAGCCACAGGCCCGCCGACTGGCCGATCTGGCGATCATGATTGAAGACCTCTTCAAGGACCCGATGGATATTGAGTGGTGCCGTAGAGGTGATCAGGTTTTCATTCTGCAGGCCAGGCCAATCACTACCGCGATCCATCCGGATCCGTGGAATGACAGCAAGTCCGGCGATTTCTTGTGGAGCAATACCAACGTCGGTGAGGCGATTCCCGATGTCATGACACCGGCGACCTGGTCGATGGTGCAGGTGTTCTTGACCGACGCGATGGCGACCGCCTCCATCCCGCCGTACGTCGGCTACGGCCGGATCGGCGGCAGGATCTATCTCAATGTGAGCGTGATGACGACGCTGTCGGCTGCGGTAGGGGTGGGCGAGCGCAGCTATCGCTATTTAACTGAGGAAGTGTTTGGGAAGCTGCCGGATGATCTTGAGATCCCACCGGTCAAGGCCCGCAGGGTAGACATCATTCGCGCCGTAATGCCAATGGCTCTGCATGTATTGCGAGAGGCGCGCCGCGACGTAAAACTGCTGGATGCCTACCTCGCCGCACATCCGGCACTCTGTGATCACCGACGGGCCGAGATTGCACTGATCACCACGCCGGCCAGACTTGCTGATCTTTGGACTGACGTTCTCAGTCCAGAGTTTCATCGGGTGAGCTGGATGCTGTCAGCGGCGACTCGATCCAGCGGTGCCTCCTTCATCACGACGCGGAAGCGGCTGCAGAACCTGGTCGGCGATGCCGCCGCGAACGCGCTGACCGCCGGGCTAGGTGGGCAGGCCGGTCAGCTAGCGAGCCTCGGGCTACTCGATGGCCTGGAGCAAGTTGTTGCCGTGGAAATCGATCGCGACACCTTCAATCGGCGGTATGGCCACCGGGGCCCACACGAATTTGAGATCTCGCTGCCGCGGCCCGGCGAGGATCCGGGTTGGATCGACAGACAGCTGGCCGAGCGGTCCGTATCGGCGACAAGCTATCGCGACTTGCTGCGTGGCCAGGAAGAAAGGCGCAAGGAGGCCTGGGCCGAACTGGAGCAGCGTCACCCAGTGCACGCCCGCATCTTGCATCACCAGTTGCGGGTCTGGGCCAAGATCTCCCGGGACCGGGAGCGAGCTCGATCAGAGGTGATCAGATACTTCTGGGTTTTGCGTGCATACGCTTTGCGGGCCGGGGAGCTCACTGGACTCGGTGAGGACATCTTTTTCCTCGATAAAGCCGAGATTGTTCGCGTGCTACAGGGTGAAAGGATCAGCACCAGATTGATCAATCAACGCCGCACGGCGTACCAGGCATACTCGGCTCTACCGCCGTACCCGGTGCTGATTCGGGGAACCTTCAACCCTTATGTCTGGGCAGCTGATCCGAACCGGCGGTCTGATCTGTACATCGAGGGCAGCGTGACGCAGGCAGACGACGCAGTCCGCGGTTTTCCCGGCTCTGCTGGCGTTGTCGAGGCGCCGGTACGGGTGCTCAAGGACCCTGCTGATGGTGCTGCACTGCGCCCGGGTGAGGTGCTCGTCACCACGGTCACAAACGTTGGTTGGACACCGCTCTTCCCACGGGCGGCCGCCGTCATCACCGATGTTGGTGCACCACTGTCTCACGCCGCAATTGTGGCGCGTGAACTCGGGATTCCCGCGGTTGTGGGTTGTGGCAACGCCACTATGCGACTTCGGACCGGGGATCTGGTGCGGGTGAATGGAACGGCCGGCACGGTGGAGGTGCTCCGGTGATTCCCGACTTGTGCAGCCCGGTCGAGGAGGTGGCGCCGCGGCTGCTGGGCTCCGTGATACGCCATGGGCCAGTAGCGGTCCGGCTGACCGAACTTGAGGCATATGACGGTGCCACCGATCCCGCGTCCCATGCCTATCGTGGCCGGACCGCGCGCAATGCTGTGATGTTTGGCCCGCCGGGTCATCTGTATCTGTACTTCACCTACGGCATGCACTGGGCTGGCAACATCAGCTGCGGACCGGAGGGAGTTGGCAGCGGGGTCTTAATGCGGGCTGGCGAGGTGATCGAGGGTGTTGACTTGGCAAGATCGCGACGCGGCCGAGCGAGTGATCGTGATCTTGCCCGTGGTCCCGGTCGGCTCACCCAAGCACTAGGCCTGCATCCGCAGCACAAGGGCTGCGACCTGCTCGGCGATGGACCGGTGCAGCTTCAGGGTCCAGCTGGGATTCCGGAAATGATCATGGTCGGGCCGCGCGTCGGAGTGTCCGTCGAGGCTGATCGTCCCTGGCGGTTCTGGATCGGCAGTAGCCCGTTCGTATCTGATTACAAACGCAGCCCGCGGGCTCCTCGTGCGATCATGGAAAGCCCAATCGGGCGGCGTTGGGAGCCCTAGCCAGCAGGATGAGGTCGAGTTCATCAACGGTCGTTGGGTTGGCGAGCATCTGGATGGCAGTGATCTTGTCCTCAGCGACGGTGAAGCCAAACACCACCCGGGCCTTACCACCCGGCGCCCAGACCAGCCCTGGCTGTCCGTTGATCAAGGCGAGCTGGGCGGCACGAGCTCGCCCGGCGAACGTCTCAGCAACCGCCTGCGATCCTTGCACCAGTTGCGAGGCTCCCAACTGCACCGCGGCTGCATCCGCAGTCAGCACCACATCCGGATTGAGCAACTGCAGCAGTGCCCCGAACTCACCACTGCGTGAGGCAGCAAGGAATGCTTCAACCGTGCGACGCGCCCTACGGTGATCAACTGTGCCGGCGGGATCGGCACCTTGCACCCGATGTCGCGCGCGACTGGCCAACTGCCGGGTGGCCGCGGTTGAACGATCAATGATCGGCGCAATTTCTTCGAATGGCACGGCGAACATGTCATGCAACACAAAGGCAATCCGCTCTGCAGGGGACAGAGTCTCAAGAACTACCAGCATGGCCGGACCGAGTGAGTCGGCGATCATGATCGCCTCCTCTGGCTGAGTGCCAGTGGGCCCGTTGGAATCAGTCGCTGTCGACACCTCACCTACTGGGTCCTCACGCCGCGACGTACGCGAACGCAGCATGTCGAGTGCGATCCTGGCCACAACCGTGGTGAGCCAACCCCGAGGTTCTCCACAGCGCTGCTGTCAGACCGGCTTAGCCGAATCCAGGCCTCCTGAACCGCATCCTCGGCATCACTGGCCGAGCCGAGCATTCGGTACGCGACAGCCTGGAGGTGCGTACGGTGCTCCTCGAATCGATCCGTCAGCCACTGATCATCGGCCATTGGTCACACCCTCACATCCTCTGTCATCTAGATGGACGGGCGAGATGGGCGAGATGTGACAGTGACCCTGGTCTTTTCGACGATCAGACACGTGTGCTGGGCCTCTCCGGGATGCCAAGTAACGGAACGGTCGCTAATCCGGCTCCCGAAAGAAATATTTCTGTGTCCAAACTCCAGGTAGGGGTTGGGCAATCGTTAGGGAACTGTTTAGACTCCTGCGGAAGATAACGCTTTGGTCTCAAATCTCGGGGGAGGCAGACCACGTGTCTAGAGCGCGCCCTAGAAGGGCAATGCGGCCGTCTCTTGCGGTCCGCGCCGGACGAATCGCGGTTCCAACCGTTGTCATTACAGCCTTAGGTATAGGCGTTGCCGGCGCAGTCATGCCGGGCGAAGCTCCACAGGTCGCATATCCCGCTCCCGCCTCAACGGCATCGGTGGAGCCGACTCCGTTCGAGAGGACGGCACGAAGTCAGGAGCTCAGCCGTTACACCACACGGCCGGCAGCGAAAACCGCGCGAAAGCCGAAGACCACAGCCTCGGAAACGATCTCGCCGATCACTCCGAAGCTCAAGGT
>DATFBI010000103.1:0-7862 GCA_035253925.1 Propionibacteriaceae bacterium | reverse complement strand
TACGCCGTTGATCATTTCCGGTCCGGCCGAGGACACCGGCAGGTGGTATCCGGAGTTCGCCAAGCTGGTGAACCGGCTACGCCGCGATGAGCATTACGAGGTTGATGAAAAGAAGAAGACCGTTGCTATCAACGAAGCGGGGATTGACGCCGTAGAAGATTGGCTTGGAATCGGGAATCTCTACGAGTCGGCCAATACGCCGTTGATCTCCTACCTGAACAACGCCCTTAAAGCCAAGGAGCTGTTCAAGCTCGACCGAGACTACGTGGTGATCAACGGCGAGGTGCTGATCGTCGACGAGCACACCGGGCGCACTCTGATCGGACGCCGCTACAACGAGGGCTTGCACCAAGCCATCGAGGCCAAGGAAGGCGTTCAGATTCGCGACGAGTATCAGACACTTGCCACGATCAGCCTGCAGAACTACTTCCGCATGTACGAGAAGCTCGCTGGCATGACCGGCACTGCGCTTACCGAGGCCAGTGAGTTCCAGAAGATCTACGGCCTCGGCGTGGTACCGATTCCGACCAACATGCCGATGATTCGCAGCGACCAACGCGATTTGATCTATCGCACCGAAGAGGCGAAGTTCGAAGCCATCGTTTCCGATATCGCGGAGCGCCATGAGAAGGGCCAGCCAGTCCTCATCGGCACCGCGTCGGTGGCGAAGTCGGAAATCTTGTCTGGGCAGTTGAAGCGGGCCGGTGTCAAGCATGAGGTGCTCAACGCCAAGCAGCATGAGCGCGAGGCAGCGATCATCGCGATGGCGGGCGCCAAAGGCGCAGTGACCGTGGCAACCAACATGGCCGGCCGTGGCACCGACATCATCTTGGGTGGCAACCCGGAGTTCTTGGCTGACAAGAAGCTGCATGACTCCGGCATTGACGCGTTAGAGAACTCCGAGGAGTACGAGCGGCTCTACCCCGAACTCTTGGAGGAATACGAGAAGGAAACCCACGCGGGGCACGATGAGGTGGTCGAGCTCGGCGGTCTCTACGTCGTCGGATCCGAACGGCACGAGTCGCGCCGGATTGACAACCAGCTACGTGGGCGTTCCGGGCGGCAGGGTGATCCTGGCGAGAGCCGGTTCTACCTGTCCCTCGGTGACGACCTGATGCGGCTGTTCAAGTCCGACATCGTGGACTGGGTTCTGCAGGCCCTCAAGATGCCGGATGACGTGCCCATAGAGAACAAGCGGGTGACCGCGTCGATCGCCAGTGCGCAAAGCCAAGTTGAGGCGCAGAACTTTGAAATCCGCAAGAACCTTCTCAAATACGACGACGTCATGAACCGCCAGCGGCACGCGATCTACAACGACCGTCGCAAGGTGCTGGAAGGTGCCGATGTCGAGTCCCGACTGCGGACCACTGTCGACACCGTGATTGAGCAGTACGTCATCGGAGCGACCGAAGGCTTTGCCGAGGACTGGGACCTGGAGCAGCTGTGGAGCAACATGAACACGCTGTATCCGGTGTCCCTGGATCGCGCGGAGTATGAGGAGCGCGAGGATCTCGACCGGCAAATGCTCATTGACGACTTCAAGGCAGACGCCCAGGCCGCGTATGACAGGCGCGAGGAGAGCCTCGGCGAGGAGGTCATGCGAGAGCTCGAGCGTCGCGTGCTGCTCACTGTTCTGGACCGGAAGTGGCGTGAGCATCTGTACGAAATGGACTACCTCCGCGAAGGCATCGGCTTGCGAGCGATGGCGCAGCGTGATCCGTTGGTGGAATACCAGCGCGAGGGCGGCGCCATGTTCAACGCCATGATGGAGGCCTTCATGGAGGAGGTCGTGGGCTACGTCTTTCACCTCGACGTTGAGGTTCAGGAGGCGCCCCATGTCGGGGTCGTCACTGATTCGGATGGGCAGGCGGTGAAGATTCGAGGGGGCCAGATCGGCGCCGGCCGGACCGATACCGGAAGCTCGAACGGTCACGACCGTGGGCAACACCTCGTGGAATCTGGGCCAGATCCTGACGGGCCAGGGGTGGCGGTACACACCGTCGGCGATGAGGAGCCCGAGCCCACCAACCGTGTGGAGGAACCGGTCACTAGGCGACCGCAGGTCAAAGCTAAGGGCTTGGCCGGCCAGACCGGTTCGCGTACGCCGCTCAGCTATTCCGCTCCCGGCGAGGACGGATCAGTTACGACGGCCCGTAAGACGGCAAGCAAAGCTGATGACGCCTACGCCAACGTAGGCCGCAATGCGCCGTGTCCATGCGGCTCGGGCAAGAAGTTCAAGATGTGTCACGGACGGCCGGGCGCCGTCTAGTAGCAACACTCGGGCGACTCGAGTATCACTCAGCGCACTCGTTTAGGTGACTGCTATGCCCATCGGTTCATGAGCCGCGTTCGCATTGCCGCCATTGCGACGGCGGTGGTCCTCGTCGTCGCGGGCGGCATCGGTGCCGGGGTGGCGCTCAGCCGTCCCACTTCCCAACCGGTCGCAAGCAGCTCCACCTCAGCGGATCCATCAGCGCGGACGGCTATCCCGTCCGCGACGACAACTGCATCTGCGCCTACCGACCCACTGACAGGCGGCAAGGTCAGCGAGAATCCAGTGATCGCGGCCAAGATCGAAAACATTGCCGCGGCGCGACCGCAGGTCGGCTTGAGTATGGCTGACATCACCGTCGCGGAGGAAGTCGAGGGCGCCCAGACTCGCCTTATTGCGGTATACCACTCACGATTCCCCAAGCGTCTTGGTCCAATTCGGAGTGCCCGCAGCACCGATGTCCAGCTCCTGCCGCTTTTCGGCAAACCCGGTTTGGTCTATTCCGGCGCGAATTCCTCAGTCCAGCGCAAGATCAATAACGCCTCCATCGTGCCGATCCCGCGCTCGACCCGAGACCGGACACGAGTGGCGCCGCACAACGTCTTTGTGAATCTGGCTGCGATTGCCCGATCGACCAAATTGCGCGAGGCCAGCTCGATTGGCTGGACGTTCAGTGATGCCGTACCTCGCGCTTCCGCAGCCGATACCGTGAAGGCTCGCGTCGGACATGACACGTTCACCTTCACTTACTCCTCTGGCCGGTACACAGTGCGCTGGAATGGTTCCCGGTACGCCGATGGAGACACCGGCACCATCACCAAGACCGACAATGTAGTGATCATGAAGGTGCACAATCATCCCGATGGCAATCGCGATGTCTCAGGTGCACCTTCGGTTCAGTCCGACACCGTGGGCAAGGGTGCGGTAACGATTTATCGCGACGGGAAGAAGATCATCGGTCAATGGAAACGCGCCAAAGCGTCCGCGCCGCTGCACTTTGCCGACAGCTCCGGCGCACCGATCGCTCTTAAGCCCGGTCAAACCTGGATAGCACTCGCCGGTTAGTGATGATCCTTTAGGGCGGTGGCAGCGTAACGCCGAAACCGGTCATTGCCAGGCGCAGTAGCACCTGCCCTGGTCGCAGCAAGTCGGCGATTTTGGCTGCTGAGAGGACCTCGAGCTCTGCGAGTCGAGTGCGGTAAATACCAGCGCCCTGGAGCCGTGCCTGCTGCAGCTCGCCGACATTCAGCCAGACCTTCTGCCGGGCCTCGTGCAGAAAACGGCGCGAACTCAGCCGGTTGGCAGGTGTCAGAATGCGGTCCAGCACGCTACGCGCCCCGCCAATGGCATGATCTTCGGCGGTTACGCGCTTGGCCAAGATCTTGTCGATTCGTTCATGATCGCGGCGGCGACTGTCGAGCAATACCCGATCTTGAAAATCTTGATCACTGATCACCGCAAGGGTGGCCTGCGGCAGATCGTAATTGATATGGGCATTCATGCCCAAAAGCAGCTGGATCAAGGTTGGCAAGCTCGAATCGGCCTGGAACGCCAATCGCCACGGTCGTGGCACCCAACCACCGGCTTGATCAGCGTCGTGCGCCACGATGAACAGGTCGGCGAAAGCGATATCCCAGCGCACCACCCACTCTGGATCCTCGAAGAACGCCGCAGCAACGGCGTCGCCGACCGCTTCGGTGGTCCGCTGATAGGTCTTGATGAACGTCCGGCGGTGGATCTGATCTTCAGGCAGGGCATCGATTCGCTGCTGCAGCTCAGCGACGACATCACCGATTGTCAATGCTGGTCGGGTGTCGCCGGCATCCTGCATGGCGCCAGTCTTCCTCGCCACCGCTGATCATCGCGCCTCGGCTAGGCAGCAAATGTCCCCACGGAGTGTGGGATGGGCTCGACCGCCGTCTGCGTGACCGTCCGGCGTATCTCACCGACCAGCGTGGGTACAAGCCGGATATCCCACCTCTGCAGCGAAATCTAGGCTAACGTGGCGCGTCCACCTGGTTCCGTCTTGGAGATCCTGTGCTGCGTCGTTTGCTGCTAATCCTGGTTTTTGCCGTCGGCCTGACCGGCTCCAGCCTCGTCGCCGAGCACTCCGCCGATGCCGCGGGCCCACGCCACGTGACCACGCGGTCCGAGAGGGTGGTGCGTTCAGTCACTGGCGCCACCACCGTCGCTCTTAGCCGGCCGGCGACGAGTGTCGCGACGTACTGGCAGGGCAACGCAGATGCGCTTGTCACGGTTGCCTTCTCCTCTGATGGTGTGCACTTCGGGGCGTCCCAATCCGCGGGGCGCGACGAGATGGGCAAACAGCGCAAAAACGGAACGACGTACGGCGCACTGTTGTCGGCGCCTGGAGCTGTTGCGGTGCGAGTGAGTACCGACCGACCGCTGGCGCGACTGACGGTCCTCGGACTCTCCGATGGAGCGACCACCAGCGCCCAGGAACCGACGCCGACGCCCACACCGGCCATACCCGGCGCTACCACGGCCGAGCCATCGGTCGTCTCGCGTGGCGGTTGGGGGGCAGACCCGGCATACATGACCTGGACGCCACAGTTCTATCCGACCAAGAAGCTCATCGTCCACCACACGGCCACCAGCGACAACTACACCAACCGAGCCGGGGCCGAGGCCCAGATCAGGTCGATCTACTACTACCACTCGGTTACCCAGGACTGGGGTGACATCGGCTACAACTTCCTGATCGACAAATTCGGGACGATTTATGAGGGCCGATACTCCCGCGACTACGCCGGCGCGAACCCCACCGGCGATGATGCAGCCGGTCGGGGGGTCACGGGTGCACACACCTCGGGATGGAACTCCGGAACCGTCGGCGTGGCCCTGCTGGGCACATTAACGACCCACGATGCCACGCCAGCCGCACGCGATGCGCTCACCCGGTTGCTGGCCTGGGAAGCGAGCCGTAACGGCATCAACCCGGAGGCCACCGAGGCATTCATCAACCCGGTCAGCGGTGCGACGATCACCAGCCCGAATATCGCGGGCCACCGCAACTATGCCGCCACAGCCTGCCCGGGTGACACCTTCTACCCGACCCTGCCCGTGATCCGGCGTGACGTCGCTGCCCTGATCGCGGGCAGCACACCGGCACCCGATACCACACCACCGTCCCAGCCCACTGCTCTGACGGCCGTCCCGGGCCGCATCCAGGTCACGCTCACCTGGAACGCGCCGGTGGAAACCGACGACGTCAACAACTATCAGGTCTGGCGCAGCCGCAGCGCGACGACCGGCTTCGCACAGGTAGGTACACCTACAGGCACGACCTTCACGGTCGGATCCCTGTCACGGCGTACCACGTATTACTTCCGAGTGCGCGCGGTCGATACCTCGGGCAACATAGGGCCCTTTAGCGCTACGGTCTCCGCGCGCACTAGTTGAGCCACGCACCCGTGACCCTGTGGCACCGGCCATATCGGCGCGCGCACCAGGACAGAGCTCAGGATGAGTCGTTCCGCCCCATCAATGCAGCAAGCGGCGCTTGGGCTTACGACGGTCACTGACGCCGCTGCCAGCCGACTTGCCGGCAGGTGAGTTTGCTCAGCAGCGACGAATGTCCCGGTGCGAAACCAGCCAAGCGCGACGGAACCGTGAATAGCTCGCAGCTCAGCCCGGCCGACGGGCGCCGGCATAGGGCATGTAGGACATCTTGATGTACTCCACCGACTTGCCCGGCCGAGGTGCGTGGATGACTTGCCCGTTGCCGGCGTAAAGGCCTACATGGTGGATATCGCTGTAGAAAAACACCAGATCACCCAATTGCAGATCCGACTTTGCCACGGGCCGGCCACGGTTGAACTGTTGTCGCGACGAATGCGGCAGGCTAACGCCAACCGATCCCCAGGCCATCATGGTCAACCCCGAGCAGTCCCAGGAGCTGGGCCCGGCGCCACTGCGCGCATAGGGCTCACCGAGCTGAGCCTTTGCGTAGGCCAAAGCCTTGGCTCCCTTGCTGCTACCGGTCACTGAACGGCGTGATGAGTCCGGCGAGGCTTTCGTCGCAGCCCGACCGCTATCTGCATTGGTCTTAGCTGGCGCCTTCGTCGCAGCCCGGCCCTGCACTGTCTTAGCTGGCGCCTTCGTCGCAGCCCTACCCTCCGTATTGGCCTTTTCTGTTGCCTTCTTCTCGGCCTCGGCGAGCTGCTCCCGCTGATCCGCGGTGAGCTTGGCCAGCACCTTCTTGGCCTGGTCGAGCTTCTGGTCCGAGGCTGCGGTGAGGGACTTGAGTTCCTTCTCCTTCTCACCGAGTGCTGCGAGCTCGGTCTCGGCGGAATGCTCCAGTGCAGCAAGGTTCGCCTGTGCCTGCTGGTAGTCCTGGAGCGCCGAGTTCTGGTTTTCGCTGACCTTCTGCACCGTGGAGATCTGGCTGAGGAAACCCTCGGTATCGGGAGTCACGAAGAGGTGGGCAGCCGTATCGAGGTTTCGGTTCTGGAATCGAGCAAGAGCGATCTGGCCGACCTCCATCTTCAGCTGCTCGAGCTTTTCGGTCTGGGCTTTGACGTCAGCCTGCTTTAACCTCAATTGCGCCCGGCCGTCTTTGATCTGCTCCTTGACATCGGTGTATTGCTGGTCGATGCCAGCAGCATCGGTCTGCAGCTGCTTGATCAACTCTCGCGCCGCTGCCACCGTCAGCGGCGGTTCCGCCGCAGCCGGCAGGCTGGCCGGAAAGACGCCGAACGGGCTCAATGCCACCCAGACGAGCCCAAGCGCAGCGATATGCAGACTCCGCCGGATCGGTGAGGCGCGACCAATCTCCAATGCGCGTAAGGTCACGCGCGCAGTCAAATTCACAGTTCCCCGACTCCTGCGTTCCCCGAGTTCTGCGCGCAGCTCTCATTAGGGCTGACTCAGACCGCCCCAGATCTGAGCACAGCTGAGAGCTAGTGGCGGACGTGCCTACTGAGCGGTGCATAACGGTGACATCACCTGCAATCACCGCACAGTGAATGCCACATTAGGTCACGATTTGATAACTGGCAATCATCATCGCTGATATTTGGGTCAGCAAAGCCAAAACGCGTAGCCCCGCCCGACCAGCGGCGACTGCACGTCTCGGACCTGTCGGGTGCCAAGAATCCGCTGCTGGTGGATCTCGCACAGCCCGCTAGTCGGCGGTCGGCCTGGGCTCACGAATCTGTTCCCGGAGCGTTCCTTCAAGTGACCATTCAGAAGGTGACCAGCGGGTTGCCGAAGAAGTCGGAGATGAAGTTGACGAAGAAGAAGCCAAAGAAAACCACATTGACCAGCAGCAGCACGGTGTGCCACCACTTCGGGCGGGCGGCTTTCGGCAGCTTGCGGTTCAGATAGATCAGCAGGAACGGGAAGATCAACGCGCCGAGGTTGGACATGTTCGCCGACCACTGCACGAGGCTGACCGGCAGCGCGAGGTGCAGGATGATCGAGATCACGACCAGCAGGATGAACATGAACGGGAAGTAGAACCGGCGCGGGTCGCCCTCGATCAGGCGGCGGAGCCGGGGGCTGTTGGCGTGCGAGGCGTCGGTCGTGACGCGGACCATCGCCTCGAAGATGCCGAGCTGGGTGCTGA
>DATFBI010000102.1:0-8644 GCA_035253925.1 Propionibacteriaceae bacterium | reverse complement strand
TATCTGGGTCGAACGTCAGGCTGGGGTCCTAAGCCGCGCTCAGCTCATCGGCTTCGGCCTCTGCGACAGTCAGGTGTCCAGGCTCGTCCACCAACAGGTGCTTACGTCACCACCGCGAACCCTGGTTGAGGACACCATTCTCGATCGGTGCGCCGCCGCGCCAGATAACGCCGCGGTGATTGGATTCCTTACGCTCTCGATCCCACGCCTGACGAACCCTAGGAACGCGGGCTTCGACAGGCTCAGCCCGCAACGATTGCGAGCGTGACGCCGATCCTCAGGTGGGCAGGACGACCACGTGCCGGTCGGGCTCTTCACCTTCGGATTCACTCGTCAGGCCGGCCGCCGCGACCGCATCGTGTACGACTTTGCGCTCAAACGGATTCATAGGCGCGAGCGGCACCGGCTCACGGGACTCCTTGGCTTCGCCGACCGCGTCGGCGGCAAGCGCCACCAACTCCTTACGACGCTGCTCGCGATATCCCGCCACATCTAGCATCAGCCGGCTATGCGCACCGGTTTCACTCATGACCGCAAGCCGAGTTAGTTCCTGCAGGGCGTCGAGCACCTCACCTCGAGTACCGACTAGTACGTGTGAGTCGCTGACGATCGACACATGGGCCCGATCGCCCTCAATGTAGGTGTCGATGTCACCGTCCAAGTCGGCAATGTCGAGCAACTCCTCCAGGTAATCCGCAGCGATTTCTGCCTCGACCTCAAGAGGGCTTTCTGCCCCAGCACTGAGATTGCTGGATTCGGTTAGGTCGGCGTCGTCAGCCGAATCACGATCAGCCTGCGGCTCGTCGGCCACCTGATCCCTCCGTACTCTGTTCAAATTTCAGCGTTTACGTTGTGACCGCGTTTGTTTCTTTGGCTGCTGCCGCGGCTGTTGCCGGACTACCTTGCTGGTCTTCTGACCGTTGGTGTTGGGATTCCCCGCTTCGGAGGCTGGCTCCGGATCGACAGGGGCCAAAGCCACATCGGCGGCCTTGCCCTTAGCCTTGCGACGCGCCTCCCAGGCTTCGTACGCCGGGGTGCCGGGCGCCGGATTGCGGCGAATCACGTAGAACTGCTGACCCATTGTCCACAGGTTCGAGGTGAACCAGTAGATCAACACACCGACCGGGAAGTTGATCCCGCCGACGGCGAAGATGATCGGAAAGACGTACAGCATGATCTTCTGCTGCTGTGCGAACGGTCCCGTCAGTGCCTCTGGCGGCATGTTCTTGCGCATTAGCTGCAGCTGTGTAATGAACAAGGTGACGGTCATCGCGATGATCAGCACCAGCGTCACAATGTGAACGCTGGTGATGCCGTCCGCGAAGCCGACCTTTAAGAAGGTGTCAGAGATCCGAGCCCCGAAGATGGTGGCCTCGTTGAGCGAGTTCAGCAGGTCCGGATTGACCTTCAGCCAGTAACCGCGGGGAATGTCCCGCGCAGCGCCATCGAGCACTCGAAACAGCGCCAGGAAGATGGGCAGCTGCAGGATCAGCGGCAAACAGGAGGACAGCGGATTGGCGTTGTTCTCCCGATAGAGCTTCATCGTCTCTTGACCGAGCTTCTCTCGGTCATGCCCATGCTTCTTCTGCAGCTCCCGAACCTTGGGCTGCAGCAGCTGCATGTTCCGTGATGACTTGATCTGCTTCACGAACAGTGGGATCAACGCGACCCGGATCACCACCGTCAAGAACATGATGGACAGCACCCAGGTCCAGCCGTTGTCCTCGCCGAAGATAGGCGCGAAGAGCGAGTGGGCCAGCACCAGGATGCCGGACACGACCCAGTAGAGCGGCTGCATGATGGCACTGCCGACAGCGATGAAGGGATCCCAGATCGACATCGGGATCAGCAGTAGTTCCATCAGCTCACACCTCGTAGTGACGCCGGATCAGCCCAGCTATCGGCAGAGGTACCCATTCTTCCTGTCCGTTGCGCCTGCTCCCGCATCTCTTCGTCGAATTCAGGGGTTCCCGGTACGGGGTCATACCCACCAGGCGCCCAAGGATGACAGCGCAGCAGCCGTCGAACCGTCAGCCAGCTGCCGCGAACCGCGCCATGTACTTCAACCGCCCGCAGCGCGTAAGCCGAACAGCTTGGGTAGTAGCGGCACACATTGCCGTACAACGGGCTGATCACCAGCCGGTACAGCTTCAGCAGTCCAATTAATACGTACTTCATCGCGCCCCGCCATTCTGCCTCGGCCGGCGAGAACTCAGCCGTGACACCACCTCATGCCAGGCGGATCCAAAATCTGTCGGGACCTCAGCTGGATCAGTCGCGGCTCGCGGCAACGCGCGTATTACAACGCCGATCCCGGCAGGAGTATCGCCTACATGAGCTGCGGCCAAATGCCGCAACCGCCGCTTGACCCGATTTCGGGTGACAGCATTCCCAACCGCACCGCTGACTACAAAGCCAACGCGTGTCCCGTCAACCAGATGCCCCTCATCCAAATGCACAGCATGAACCACCAGCGTGGGCCGACTTACGCGTACGCCACTCCTGGTTGTCTGTCGGAAATCCTTAGTGCTGCGCATTCTCAACGATCGGGGCAACATACTTCTCGATCGACCACGCTCAGCCGGATAGCCGGCTGCGGCCTTTACGACGCCGGGCCGAAATAATGGCGCGGCCGGCGCGGGTCCGCATCCGTAGACGGAAACCATGGGTACGGCTGCGTCGCCGATTGCTCGGCTGGAACGTGCGCTTGCTCACGGAAGAACTCCCACATCTTCGGAGTGCTCGACAAATCGGGTACGGTGCTGACACGGCACGCATCGCAGGCGGGGCGGGCAGGTGGCAGCGGCCGCTATGTAAGCGACCTTCTAACGGTACGGGGCGCCGCCAAACCGGTCAAACTGATGTGATCTTGCCCGGCGCGGACTTGGGGGGACTGAAGTGGTGTCAGCAGATTCACAGCGCGATGGGGCAGTAGCTAACAAATTCCCCGTTCACGTCCAGCGGACACGCCGAACAACATGGCGAATATCGCAGAGTCGGTTGCACACCGACCCCCCGGTTGCTAGCGTCGCGCTTCGCCTCACAGTTTCCAGACAACTGCCGAAGGTGGCGACAGGTCGTACGCACATTTGTGCACATCCTGTGGATATCTGTGTGGAAGCAAGAGAGGTCCTATTCCCCCATGTGCCGACGCGGCAGCGCGAAGGTGCCGACAACAGCAGATCTTCGCCTCGCGTATCCGGGCCGCCGAACGATCGGCCCAGCTCGGACGCAGGAAGATCGCGGAGTCACCAGTGAGCGAACCTTCTGAGAACGCCGCCGAATCGACGAGTCTGGCCTGGGAGCATCTCTATTCTTCTTCGTCGCCGGGCCTGCGCCGCTGGCTCAACACCGGGCAGCCGGTTGCCTTACACCAAGACATGTTGATGGTCGCGGTTCCGAACATCTTTACGCGCAATCAGCTCGAGAACCGCTTCCGTCCTGACATCGAGAGCCTGCTGTCTGAATACTTCGGCCGTAGCATCCAGTTGGCCGTGATCGTGGATGAGTCCCTGAAACCGGCCGAGGACTCCGGCGATGAGTCAAGCTACGACGAGGCGCCCGGACAGAACCGTGCCAAGTTCGCCGATTCGGGCCAATTCGCCGAACCCGGCGGCGCCCGTCATCATGACTACGGCACCGAGGGCTATCGCGAGAACGGCTACAGCCAACAGAGCTTCGGAAACGAAGGTCTCCCCAGTGAGCATCACTTCCGCACCGACACCGGGCCACAACCACAGCCGCCGCGGACGGAGGTTACTCATCCTGAGTCGGCATACCGTAAGCGCGACATGTATGGCGATGTCGAGGGATTCCGGTCTCGGCGCGACAGTGACTCACGGCTCAATCCGAAGTACTCCTTCGAAACCTTCGTCATCGGTAGCTCGAACCGCTTCGCCCATGCCGCGGCAATCGCCGTCGCCGAAAACCCGGGGAAGTCGTACAACCCACTGACGATTTACGGTGATTCAGGCCTCGGCAAGACGCACCTGTTGCATGCACTCGGCCACTACGTACGCAACTACTTCGACCGGGTACGCGTGCGCTACGTCTCGACCGAGGAGTTGACCAACGACTTCATCAACGCGATCAGCCAGAACCGAGGAGCCGACTTCCGTCGTCGCTATCGCGACGTGGACGTCTTGCTGATCGACGACATCCAGTTCCTGGAGGGCAAGGAACAGACTCAGGAAGAGTTCTTCCACACCTTTAATACGCTGCACAACGCACAAAAGCAGATCGTGATGACTTCCGATCGGCCGCCGAAGAACCTGGAGAACCTGGAGCCGCGGCTGCGTAGCCGGTTCGGCTGGGGATTGATTACCGACATTCAGCCGCCGGACCTGGAGACCCGGATCGCGATCCTGCGCAAGAAGGCGGCGCAGGAGCGGTTGGTGGCCGGGCCAGAGGTGCTGGAGTTCATTGCCAGCCGGATCCAGACCAACATTCGAGAGCTGGAGGGTGCGCTGATCCGGGTCACCGCGTTCGCCAGTCTTAACCGCCAGCAGGTTGACCTGTCATTGGCGGAGATCGTGCTTAAAGATCTCATTCCAGAAGGCGGTGAGGCGCAGATCACAACCAGCATGATCATGGCCCAGACTGCGTCGTACTTCGATATCACCGTTGATGATCTCTGCGGGCAGAGTCGCACTCATGTACTGGTCACGGCCCGACAGATCGCGATGTATCTGTGCCGCGAGCTCACTGATCTATCCCTGCCCAAGATCGGACAGCAGTTCGGCGGCCGTGATCACACGACTGTGATGCATGCTGATCGCAAGATCCGCACGCTCATGGCAGAACGCCGCAGCGTATTCAATCAGGTAACTGAGCTGACAAATCGGATCAAGCAACAGGCCACCGGCCGCTGAGAGCTGCGAGCATCGGGAAATCGCGCGCCGCCGTGCTGAGGAGGAGCGAGCGGAGGCGTTTTCCTCTGCGGCCGACGACGAAGTATCAGATTCCAAGCGCCATTGCGCGAACAGCTCAGAAAGTTGATCACCTTGCATCGTTTCTGATCACAGGCGCCGAAACGTCCCTCAGATCAGGCGATCGAGGGTTCGTCAGTGATCACAGGCTTCTAAACGATCTCTGGCAGCTTCGGGCGGAGTTGCGGCATGCCGCAATGCGCTTAGCACACAAGTGGGGAAAAGACTGTGGACAACGGTGATCTTCGCCTGAACAGCCTGGGGAAGATCAGGGGACAAGCGGGATCGCCGGACAAGTCATCCCAAAATCCTCCCCGTGTGATTTTCTGATCTGCACATCGATACCCGCAGCCCGGAATCGGCTCTGACTTGGTCAAAGACACCTTGTCCACAGCATCCACAGCAGCTACGACTACGACCATGAAATACATAAGGTGAAAGAGGGTCTAAGTCGCCGATGGCTGAGTCCTGTGAACACAAGGAGGAACCGGTGAGCTTCCTGCGCAAGTGGTTCGGCCGCGAGGAACCAGAGGAGGTTCCTATCACCCTGGATCTGGAAACTCGCAAAAAACAGCTGCTCCGCCTGGAGCGCGCCCTCGAGGCATTGGCCGATGAGATGCGCGCCGATCACACCATGAACGATCCGGCGTGGCGGGAGCGGGTCAATGAGTACAACCGACTCGCGGGCCAGGCGTACGAGCTGCGACGCAACGACATCACCAGGGAGAAGGTGCTGGACCTGGTGTTCGAGATTCGGCCATTGTTCACCGGGCCGATTCCAGACGGAATGGACAAATGTGGTCCGCTCCAGGACGAGTTGATGGCCGCAGCGGAGGATCTCCGTAAGTTGCTACCGGGCGAGAAGGAGTCGAAGTAGTTTGTATGCGCGCTGAGGCGATCGAAGCGGGCAGTTCTTGCCCCCTTTGACAAGCTCAGGGCAGGCTTTGACAAGCTCAGGGCAGTTTGCGTCGTATCATCACCGTGCCCCCAGCTGACCGTATATAGGGGCTAAGGGCTAGGAGGTAGCGTGAAAATCCGACTCGAGCGTGACGTTTTGGCTGAGGCCGTGCAATGGGCCGCGCGCAGCCTGCCGCTACGCCCGAGCGTGCCGATCCTGGCCGGTCTGCTGGTACGCGCAGACGCCGAAGGGGTCACGTTCTCCAGCTTTGACTACGAGACATCGGCGCAGATCCATGTCGCGGCAGCTGTCGCCGACGAGGGCCAAGCGCTGGTTTCCGGAAGGCTGCTCGCCGACATCTCCCGCAGTCTGCCGCCGAAGGCGGTCGACATCACTGCCGACGACACGAAGATGGAGCTGATCTGCGGCAGCGCTCGATTCACGCTGCAGACGTTGCCGGTTGCGGACTATCCCTCGTTGCCGTCGATGCCTGAAGCGACCGGGACTGTACCGAGCGCCGCCTTCGCTCAAGCCGTTGCGCAGGTCGTAGTGGCAGCCGGCCGTGACGAGCTGCTGCCTGTCTTCACCGGGGTGCGCGTCGAGATCGACGACGACACCATCTCATTGCTGGCTACGGACCGGTACCGCATGGCCCTGAAGGAGCTGACCTGGGACCCGAGCAGACCCCAGATTTCGGCGACTGCGTTGGTTCCAGCCAGAGTGCTCAGTGACACCTCGCGCTCCATGACAGCTGGTGAGGAGGTGACGCTGAGCCTCGCCGATGGCGGGACCGGCGACGGGATCATCGGATTCGAAGGACATGGCCCGGCGGGGGAGCGCCAGACCACTACGCGGCTCTTGGACGGCGAGTTCCCCAAGGTCAGGCACATCATGGACACGCCGGCGCTGATGAACGTCCGGACCAGCACAGCCGATGCCATCGCAGCCGCTAAACGCGTTGCGTTAGTTGCCGAGCGCAATACGTCCCTGCGGATGCTGATCGGTGATGGCTTTGTCACGTTGGAGGCGGCGACCGGTGATCAGGCTCAGGCATCGGAAGCCATTGAGGCAACCATTGATCAACCCGGCGGCGGCGAGCCGGCGGTGACAGCGGCCGGCTTCAACCCGACCTATCTACTTGACGGTCTGGGGGCGTTCGATACGCCGTACGTGAACTTCGGCTTTACCGCACCGAGCAAGCCTTGCCAGCTCACTGGTCTGGCGACGCTTGACGGCAATCCGCTGACCGATTACCGCCACGTGATCATGCTCATGCGCCTGCCGAGTTAATTGATCTTGCCGCTCGCGCAATATTGATTGCTCCGCGAGGATCGCGCTTGCAGGCCGCTGCCTTCCTCTCTTACTCGCAGACGAAAAGCCTCTCTGCTCGTTCGTTCGTCCAGGACAGCGGCGCGCGATCCTAACGCGTGGAATCCGCCGTCTTGGACGCGCGCAGGTCGGGCCTGTCCAGCGGTCGTCAGGCTCTGTTATGTTGACGAAACCGTCGAGCGTAAGGGGTTTCCATGCAGCTGGGAATGGTCGGTCTGGGCAGGATGGGCGCCAATATCGTTCGCCGTTTAATGCGCAACGGGCATGAATGTGTCGTTTTCGACGTGAATGCAGATTCCGTCAAGCAGCTTGAGGGTGAAGGAGCGACCGGCAGCTTCACCATGGAGGAGTTTGTCAACAAGCTCGAAAAACCCCGCGCAGCCTGGGTGATGATCCCAGCAGGCATTACCGGAAAGATCGTCGACGAACTCGCCGCGCTGATGGACGAAGGCGACATCATCATTGACGGCGGCAACTCCAACTACCGCGACGATGTCCGGCGAGCCGCGAAGCTTCGCGAACAGGGCCTGCATTACATCGACATCGGCACCAGCGGCGGCGTTTTTGGCCTGGAGCGCGGCTACTGCTTGATGGTCGGCGGCGAAGAGGAAGCGGTCAAGATCATCGATCCGGTTTTGAAGACCATTGCTCCAGGGGTCGGGGACATCGCGCGTACTCCGGGCCGCACCGGGGAACTAGCCCCGGAGGAACAGGGCTACCTACACTGCGGGTCCTCCGGTGCCGGTCACTTCGTAAAGATGGTGCACAACGGCATCGAGTACGGGATCATGGCCGCCTTCGCCGAGGGCCTGAACATCTTGCACAAGGCCGACGCCGGCCTCGAGGCTGCTGAGCACTCCGCCGAGGTGGCGCCACTGGGAGAGCCGGAGTTCTACCAGTTCAAGATCGACACCGCCAAAGTCGCCGAACTCTGGCGGCGCGGATCGGTTATCTCCTCATGGCTGCTCGATCTAACGGCCGCGGCCTTGCAGGCCAATCCCAGCCTGGAGGGTCTGGCCGGTCGGGTCTCTGACTCTGGTGAGGGTCGCTGGACAGTCAAGGCTGCTGTCGACATCGGGGTACCGGCACCGGTGCTCGCGGCATCGCTGTTTGAGCGTTTCGCTTCTCGCGACGAGGACCAGTTCGCCAATCAGGTGCTCTCGGCAATGCGCCAGCAGTTTGGCGGCCACCAAGAGCTTCCAGCTGGCAGCCAGCTCGAGGCGGGGGGAGCGAAGGCGGACAGTTTCGGTGCCCCGAGCAGTTGAGCTGCCTATTTGGAGCTGCTCGCGCATCGCGCGCTTTGGGTCCGCCTACTTCGTCGTCGCTCCTGGACGAAAAGCGTGTCCCCTCGCTCCATTTGCATTGCTCGCTCCGCTCGCTGAGGCTGGCGCTCGGTTAGCCGCTGCCTTCCTCACTTTCTCGCAGCCAGCGGCGCCTACTGAAGCTCAGCTGTATACAGAGGCTGGCTGCTCGCTCGTTCGTCCAGGAC
>DATFBI010000101.1:0-18992 GCA_035253925.1 Propionibacteriaceae bacterium | reverse complement strand
GCTCGGGCAGAATGGCCGGCATGACCAACCAAACCCTCTGGCTCACCGGCGATCCCGAAGCCGACGCCTTGCTATCCGAGGACGACAACGCGCTGCTCATCGGAATGGTCCTCGACCAGCAGGTGCCGATGGAGAAGGCGTTCAGCGGGCCATTGGTGATCGCCCAACGTATGGGAGGCACCTTGGACGTTGGCAGGATTGCTGCGATGAGCGAAGACGAGTTCGTTGAACTTTGCTCACAACGGCCGGCGATCCATCGATTTCCGGCGGCCATGGGCAAGCGCATTCACCAGGTTTGTCAGGTGTTGACCGACGATTATGACGGCCAGGCAACCAATATCTGGAAGGATGCTCGATCCGGCGGGGAAGTCAAGGCTAACTTGACGCGGCTACCCGGGTTCGGGCCGGATAAGGCGGCGATCTTCACTGCGGTTCTGGGCAAGTTGCGTGGATTCACGCCCGAGGGCTGGCGTGAGGCGGCTGGCTATTACGGGGAGCCCGGGACGTTCCGTTCGGTTGCCGACATCGTCGACAATGACTCGCTCCAAAAGGTGCGCGAGACAAAGAAGTCCGTCAAGGCGGCCCTGAAGACGTCTGGTTAGGCTGCAGTGAACTGGATCCCCGCCCGCGCGTGATCGTGCTCCCTGCTGGGTAAGACAAGCTTGTGGTCAGCACCAACCAGGCGGCGACGTCGTCAATCACAGAGATCAGGCGCCGCCGGCCCTACCACGCGCTCATTACGATCGGGCTGGCCAGCTACGGCCTGGTACATCTCGTGCTGGCCTGGATCGCGCTCCAGCTCGTCTTTGGGAAGCGGGCCGAGGCATCTCCGGAAGGCGCATTAAGTGAGCTAGGCCAGCAGCCTTTGGGCGGTGTGCTGCTCTGGATCATGGCCATCGGACTCCTCACACTCGCGCTCTGGCAAGTCCTTGAAGCCGTGATCGGTCCTGCGCTGCCAGACCCTGGCGCCAGGCTCCGCCGTCGGCTCAAGTCTGCCGGGCGGGCCATTGTTTATCTGGTCTTGGGCCTGCTGGCGGTTGGAATTGCCACGCGCGCAGTATCGGGCTCAGGTCAAGGTGAGGAAACTATTACCGCGAAGCTGATGAACGTCCCATTCGGACAAGTACTCGTCGCTGCCGTTGGCGTAGGGGTCATTGGAATTGGCATCGGGCAGTTCGTCAGGGGGGTCAAGCAGAAGTTCACAGAAGACCTTGACCGCGCCGCACCACCTGCGGTCTGGCGGCTCGGCACCGTTGGCTATTGCGCCAAGGGAATCGCGTTTGTGATCATCGGAGGACTGTTTGGCTGGGCGGCGGTCAGCCATGACCCCGACAAGGCTGGAGGCATGGATGCTGCGCTCTCGACGATTCGAGAACAACCCTTCGGGACTGTGCTGCTAACGATCATGGCGGCCGGCATCGCCTGCTTCGGTGTCTATTGCTTTTTCTGGGCGCGGATGGCGCGCTACTGAGCTTCGAACTGCCGGCGGAGCTTGGGCGGTGCCTTGATCAGCCAGGAGTCGGTGATCAATTCACGCAGCTCTTCATGATCAACCTTGTCAAGGTCGATAAGCACAACGGGATATCCGTCATAGTGCGGAGTGGTGAAGAAAGCGTCGGGGTTGGAACTTAGCAGCGCCTCTTTCTCACCAAGGTCGGACACAAACACCACCAGGCCGCCCTCGGCCTCGGTGCGGATCCGCAGGAATCCCTTACCGGCGACCTTGTAGGCGGGCGTTTGATACCACTGCTCTTCGGTGGTACTCGGCAAGGACAAGGCGATGGCGCGAACGTCCTCCTCGGTAGCCATCAGTCAGCCGCTGCCAGGGACGTACCGGCCACAACTGTGCTCCGGATTTTGGTCTGCGACTCGCCGAACGAGGGGGCCCGGCGGACAGCGAAGAGATCGCTACGATTCTCGCGGGCAGGGTGGGGAAGCGGCCGATCGGGCAGCAGCAGTGTATTGCGCGGCGCCATGGCCTGACCATACGGCAGTCCTGGCGTAGCGGGCTCGCTCAGGCCGCCGAGTGCCCCAAATGCCGAAGAGGAGGTTCGGCTGGGCGTGATCGACGGCAGGGCGGAGGAACTGTGGCACCTGCCTGTGGACCTGGAGTGCGTGGCCACTGTGCTGGAAGCCGATCCCATGAGGTGCCAAGGCGCCTTCTTGGACCTCCAGACCGGCGAAGTGATTCCTTACGTCTTGTCCGACGGCGACATGGCGGGCGATCGGGCGGCGCACAACCGAGAAGTCGAACCGGATGCCTGGCTCTTTCTGCCGTGTTTAGGTTCCCGAGCGGTGCGACAGGACATGGCCGATTTTGCGGCCTTGATCAAGTACCTGCCTATGCGGCAGCGCATAGAGCAAGCCATTGAAGGTCTCGGGGCATTTCACCGCTTCCGGGATTTGATCTATGCCGAAGGACTGGCCTCTGATTGGCAGGCGTTCTCCGACCACCGGCGCACCACTCGGGCGCGCGAGTTTCTGGCCGAACTAGGCGTACGGGTGCCAGCGTCGTGACTATGTCACCTTGGCATGATCCCAAGATCAACTAGCAAGAGAGTGGGATAAAGTTCATGATCAACCTGGAGAGTCGGTTCAGTTCATGATCAACAGTGAATCAGATAGACCGATCGGCTACTGGCTCAAGAAACTCGACCGGCTGATTGACGCGCAATTTGAGCGACAGCTTGACGATGCCGGGCTGTCTCGCCAGCAATGGCAGCTGCTCAACTTGCTTGTGGATCGTCCGAGATCGGTGCCTGAACTCCAAGCCGAGCTCGAACCGTTCCTCCAGGACGCACCTGATGATCTGAGCGCCGCGCTGTCGGGTCTCGTCAAGCGCGGCTGGGCGGACTTACAGGACAACATCGTCACCCTGACCGAGACCGGGCAGATGCAGTTCAGTCTGGTGAAGGCCAAAGTCGCCGAGATCCGGCAGGCTCTGATGGCCGGGATATCGCCACAGGAATACCAAGCAACAATTGATGTCCTTGGCAGGATGGCCGCAAATCTTGAGTCCGATTAGTCAACGGACGTTCAGCAAATGCGCGCTGAGCCTGTCCAAGCGCGTGCCCTTCGACAAGCTCAGGGCACACGGCGGTGTATCTAGAGCGAGTCATCTCCGCAACCGAAGGGTAGTAACGAGTCCCGAGACTGGACTCAGATCCTACGGAGGCAACGACCAACATGGCTGATAGCCGGGCGAGGGTGATGACGTGGAACATCTGGTGGCGGTTCGGCCCTCGATGGCAGGATCGCCAGCCCGGCATTCTCGCGACCATCCAGCGGTTCAATCCTGATGTGCTGGCGCTCCAGGAGGTCTGGGGCACGGATCGTACGACGCAGGCCGACGAATTTGCCCAAGCCTTGGGAATGAATGCCGTCTTTGCATCCCCGTCGTATCCCGCGGCACCAAGCGACGGCGCGATCGCTGAGGACGACAAAGGGGAGTTGGGCATCGCTGTGCTTAGCCGGTGGAGGGTCCTTGACCGCGAGATTGTGACCCTGCCAGCGCGACATCGCAGCTGGGATCCGGTGCTGCTAGCCCTCCGGGTCGACCATCCAACGGGCCCACTGCCGATCATCACGACATGTTTGGAACACGGCATCGCATATACCGACGACCGCATCGCTCAGGCCAGGTCCGTGGCCGACCTGGCGACCGACCCCCGCTTCGATGGTCCTTGTCCGGTCGTCGTGATGGGTGACCTGAACGCAGCAGCCGATTCTCCGGTGCTGAGAACGGTCAACGACGTCCTCACCGATGCCTGGACTGCGGGAGGCGGGGCGGACGATGCCGTCACGTTGCCCTCAACGCATCCTTCCGCCCCACTTGAGGCGGGACCGGAGCTGGTCGACCAGAGAATCGATCATGTCTTCTTCCGTCCTGGCCACGAAGACCAGCAGGTGATCATCGAAGGAGTCACACTTGGCGGAGAGGCGGTCGACGGCATCTTCCCGTCCGATCATCGCGCCGTGATCGCTGACTTGAGATGGCGTAACTGACCGTCAAGTCCGCTGGGCTAGTCGAACGGTCCGGGGAAAGATCGCGTCAGGCACCGTCGCCATTGGCTCCTTGGCTGGCATACCAGCACTCAAGCTCGGCAAGACCTTCGTCGAGGGAGATGCGAGGCGACCATTGGAGTACCTCGTGGGTGCGCCTCTGGTCGAACCAGTGCGCCGTTGACATCTGCTCGACCAGGAACCGGGTGAGAGGCGGATCGTCCGCCGCCTTCCCGGCCGACGAGTAGCGGTCCTTCAGTGCCCATAAGGACTCGACGACCGCTCCGCCCGTGTGGGCCAGCCGCACAGGCACGTGTCGGCTCGGGCCACGGACGCCGGCAGCCCGGCACACGGCGGACAGCATCTCGGCCACTGGGCGAGGTTCGCCGTTGGTCACCACCAGCGCGCAGCCGCGCGCGTCTAGGCAGCGGTCCAGGGCCGCCACGAGGGCGTCCACTGCGTTGCTGACGTACGTCGTGTCGATCAGTGCCGCTCCGGAGCCAATCAGCGGCAGTCGGCCGCGCCGGGCACGTTCGACGACCCGCGCAATCAACTGCCGGTCACCCGGGCCCCACACCAGGTGCGGCCGGATGGCAACCACCGCGAGTGCGCTGGAGTTTGCATCGAGCGCAACCTGCTCCGCGAGGGCCTTGCTGCGGGCGTACGGTCCGCGGGCGGATAAAGGGTCCGCAGGATCGGCGTCGCGGCCCACAAGCGACCGGCCTGGGTGGGCGACCGAGGGCGAGGAGACATGCACCAGGCGTTTCACCCCGGCAGCCAGGCAGGCGTCGACAACCGCCCGAGTCCCGCCTACGTTGACCCGCAGGTACTCCGCCTCCGGTCCCACCACGTTCACCTTGGCGGCCAAGTGGACGACGGCGTCATGTCCGGACACGGCGGCCCGGACTGCGTCCGCCTGTGCCACGTCGGCCAACACCTCCGGCAGGCCGAGGCCCGCCGGGCGTCGCTGCAGGACGGTGACGCTATCGCCCCGCGCGGCCAGGGCAAGCGCGACGCCACGCCCGAGCATTCCAGTTGTCCCGGTGACCAGCACTCGCATTCCACAGTCCCTACAGGCGGCCTACACGGGCCCCGGCGAGCACGCCTTCGGCCCAACGGCTCAGACGGGACCGGTCGATCTTGGCAGCATGACGGATGTCCACGGGAAGTGATCGCACTGTCAACACGGCCGCCAACCGGATATCCGCAGCAGCCCGCACGGCGCGTGCAAGTTTCTCGTCCGCCAGTCCGGGGTGCGCACGTGCCGCCGCAACCACAACGGCCACCGGCTGCTGCGTGCCCTGAGGACCGACGCCGACGAGCGCGGCCCCTGTTACCGGGGCCTTGGCTTCGATTCGTTGCTCTGTCCCGACCGGGGTCAGCGGTCCGTCGGCGGTGGTGATCACGTGCGCAAGCCTGCCCTCGACCCACAGCCGACCGGCGGTGTCCAGGTGGCCGACATCCCCGGTGCGATGCCAGCCAAAGTCCCGCGAGCTGGCCTGCTCGGTCGCCCAAAGCCGGTCGTAGCGGTCTTTGACGTGTGCGGCCGATACACAGATCTCCCCGGTGACCTCCACTGAATCCAGCGGCGGGCCGGCGGCCCGAGCCAGGGCGTCAAGTGGGCTGATCCTCAGCCGAACGCCGGGGAGTGGGTGGCCGACACAGACCCCGTTGCCCGAGCCGACCTTCTCCAGCTCGGCCAGATCAATGTCAGTCACCGGTAGCACCTCAGTCATCCCGTACGGGGTATGTAGCTCTGCCGCGGGAAGCAGGTGCTGCACGCGCCGCAGCAGCGGTCGCGCAACCGGCGCTCCCGCGGAGAGCACTAGCCGGATTCGCCCGAGTGCGACGTAATGGTCGGCCGTCAGCCGGCTCGCGGTCGCGACCACATTGCGTAGCGCGGCCGGTGAGGCAAAGACCAGCGTCGCGCCGATGGCTGCCGCCGCGTCGGCTAGCGCGACCGCGGTCAAGGTTCCCGGTCGCGTGACGTCCATGCGTGGCACGGCGGCGCCGATGCCCAGCGCCGGCCCGTACAACGCGAACGGCGCAAACGCTGCTACCAGCCGATCCTCGGACGTGATGCGGCAGATGGCGCGGACGAGCCCGAGCTGAGCTTGCAGCTGCGAGTGGCGGTAGACAACACCCTTGGGCGACCCGGTTGCCCCGGAGGTGAACAGAACCGCCGCCTCGGAGTCGGCGGTTGGTTTGCTGCGTTTCCGGCTCGACATCGTGCCCGTTTCTGGGCCTCTGACCAGGGTCAACCGCGCACGGTCTTGTTCGCCATGCGGTCGGATCATTGATGCGCCCGGCGCTCGACGGATGGGCTTCGGCGGGTCGCCAACGACGATGCGCCCGCCTGGGATCCGCAGCGCCGCGGCGGCTGCTACCGCGCCCGGCACCCCAACCAGATAATCCGAGTCGGCGCTGCGTAGGGCGTCGGCCATGCGGCGCCAGCCAAGTCCGGCGTCGGCCACGACGATGGCCGCGCCGACCCGCCAGCAGGCGTAAACCGCAGCCGTCAGATCAAGTCCCGGAGGTACCAGTAGGGCGACCCGAAGCCCTGGTCTGACGCCAGCCCGGTAAAGCGTCTCGGTGAGCACGTCGATGCGCTCGTTGAGCTCCGCGAATGTCGTCAGCCGGGCACCGTCGCGGCGCAGCTCGGCAAGAGCCGTGGCGGATTCGTCGGCAGTAGCGACGTCGATCGCCGGGCCGTGTTGGTGCTCCGTGGGCGGCCGGGTGTGACCGCAGACGCGGCTACGGATCCAGGCCCACGCGTGCTCGGCAGTCTCCGGCGCGTCCTCGGTCACCAGGTGCGACGCACCGGCGTATCGGTGCACATCGGCCTGCGGCAGCCGGTGTTCCAGGTCGCGGAGGAACGCCGGGGAAAAGACTGGATCACGCGGTCCCCAGAGCAGCAGGGCGGGAATCCCGCTGAGATTGGCCAGCCCGCTAAGCACTCGGTCTAGTGTTGGTCGGCTGGGATGATTCAGCTCGAGGGGGATGTCGGCCACGAAGTCTGCGACCGCCCGACGGCGCTCCGCCGAAGAGTACGGTGCACGAAGCGCGGCACGTACGGCAGCAGGCAGCTGAGCCCGGCCCAGCCTGGCGGCGCCGCGCACGAAAGTCGCCGTACGCACGCATGCCAGCTCTCGGATCATGCGGCTGCGGACTAGCGGGAGTAGAAGCCACGGCCGGGTGTCCGCCGGGAGCGATACGCCGGTGTTGGCCAAGATGACTCCTGCGACCCGATCAGGATTACGCTCGGCCCAGCCGAGCGCGATCGGTCCGCCCCAGTCGTGCCCCGTGACAACGATCCGACCGGCGACGTCCAGGGCGCCGATAACCGAATTCAGGTCTGCTATCCGCTCGGCCAGGGTCTGCGGGCGGCTGGGTCGCTCGGAGTAGCCCATTCCCAGCTGGTCGACCGCCACCACGCGCCAGCCGGGCTCGGCTTTTTCCAGGAACCGGCGCCACAAGTAGGACCAGGTGGGGTTGCCGTGTACGCAGAGCAAAGTCCCCTCCGCAGGCGACACCCCGTTGTCCAGGACGTGCCAGGTCTGCCGCACGCCGGCGGCGTCCGCGACGCTGACCGTACGCGACCAGGCCGATTCCAAACCCGGCATGGAGCCGAGCTCGATGCCCGGAGTGGAGGTAATGAGTAGCGTGTCGTTCACCAGACGACTTCGACGTAGGAGGTGTTGAGGCCCGAGCCGATGCCCATAAGGAGGATCCGGTCCTCGGCACGGAGCTGGTCGAGGTGCTTGGCGAGGGTGAACGGTACGGCGGCCGGACCCATGTTTCCGTAGTTGGGCAGAGTCAGCGGGAAACGGTCGGGATCGACGCCCAAGGCTGCGGCGACCGCCCCAATGTGGACGACCGACGTCTGGTGGGCTACAAACCAGTCGATTCCGCCCCAGTCGAACTCGGTCTTCGCATCGTTCCAGGTGGCTACCGCGAGCGCCAGACCGGCGTCGAACAGCCGCTTCGTGTCGGTCCGCATGTGAGTCAGGTCACCGACGCATAGGTCGTGGTGTTCGGTCCCAGCCCGGCTCACGCCACCAACCACCCGATGGCCCTCCGGGTGCCGGTCGGCGCGCCCCAGCACCATAGCCGCGGATCCCGAGCCAAGGGTTAGCGTGGCGAACTGCGAGCGCAGGTCGGCCGCCGTCACGTCGACAGCGGCCAGGCGCTCGAGAGTGAGTTCCTGGGTATATCGGGAACCCTCGGCGTCGACAATGACTGCGTACTCGGCTTGGCCGAAGTCGATCATGGTCGCGGCAAGCTGGATGCCGTTGAGGAAGCCGAGGCAGGCGTTGGCGAGGTCGAAGTTCAGACAGTTCGTCGGCAGCCCCATCTGATGATGGATCGCCACCGCGGTGGAGGGCTCCAAGTACTCCCGAGAGACCGCGGTGTTGATCATGACGCCAACCTGCTCGGGCCGAATGCCCGCCTCGGCCAGTGCCTTGGCGCCTGCGATCGCTGCGGCGTCGGCGAAGCTCACATCCTCCGGCCACCAGCGCCGTTCGACGACCCCGGCGAGTTTCTGCAGCAGGCCGGGCTTGGTGCGTACCCGGCGATACGTCTCCGCCAGCCATTCGTCGATTGCGGCCGAGGTGATCACGATCGGGGCCTCCACTGCACAGACCGAGAGCACCGTGGTGTTGACCGCCAGGAAGCTTGCGTTATCGCTCACATCGTCCCCTCTTGCCGAGGGACGCCACTCCCGCCTCCCCAGCCTGTCCGTAGTGCACCAATGGTGTCACGACGACTTGTGTGAGTGCCTCACCGCACCGGTCCGGGGCGTCTACGGCCGGAGGTACGATCCGCGTGTGACTCCGAGAGCTACCTCGGCGCAGCGCCTGCGCGACCTCGCGACACTGCGGCGCGTCCGCGATCGGATCGACCGGGAGTATGCGCAGCCGTTAGACGTCGAAGCCCTTGCCAGGGGCGTGCACATGTCAGCTGGGCATCTCAGCCGCGAGTTCCGGCTTGCCTACGGCGAGTCGCCGTACGCCTATCTGATGACGCGGCGCATCGAGCGCGCCATGATGCTGCTGCGCCGTGGCGACCTCAGCGTCACCGATGTTTGTTTCGCGGTCGGCTGCTCGTCGCTGGGCACTTTCAGCACTCGCTTCGCCGAGTTGGTCGGTGTGCCGCCTAGCACCTACCAGCGCCGGGCCGCGCGCGCCACGGCAGGGATGGCGCCGTGCGTCGCAAAGCAGGTAACCAGACCGATCAGGAATCGAGAAGCGCCGGCCCGTCAGCCGCAACTAGCGTGACTGGCATGGACATCACGATTCACTCGAGCTTCCTTCCGCACACCGATCCGGACGCCTCCCTGACCTTCTACCGCGACACCCTCGGCTTCGAGGTCCGCAACGACGTCGGATACCAGGGGATGCGCTGGATCACCGTTGGCCCTGCCGAGCAGCGTGATACGTCCATCGTCCTGCACCCGCCAGCCATCCCGGGCATCACTGAGGACGAGCGTCGCACCATCCTCGAGCTGATGGCCAAGGGCAGTTACTTTGGCGTCAACTTGGCCACCACCGATCTCGACGGCACCTTCGCGAAGCTGGAGGCCAGCGGCGCTGAGGTGGTCCAAGAGCCGATGGAGCAGCCCTACGGTGTTCGCGACTGCGCCGTTCGTGATCCTGCGGGCAACCTGATCCGCATTCAGGAGCGCTGAGCCGTCCGGGCTAAACATCCCACCCGATCACCGTCACCGCTGACGCCCACTCGAGGCTGGTTAGATCGGAAGGCGATGCCGGCGGAGACCCCGAAGTCGGCCGAATGACAGATGGAGAAACGATGAGCACAGCCACCCGAACGGATACACAGTCGCCTGCACCGTACATCGCCGATACCCACGATCGGATTCGAGTGCAGGGCGCACGGGAGAACAACCTCAAGGACGTCAGCGTCGAGATCCCGAAGCGCCGGCTGACAGTGTTCACCGGCGTTTCTGGCTCGGGCAAGAGCTCGTTGGTGTTCGACACCATCGCCGCGGAGTCGCAACGGATGATCAACGAAACCTACAGCGCGTTCGTGCAGGGCTTCATGCCGAACTTGGCCCGGCCCGACGTCGACGTGCTGGAAGGGCTGACGACCGCAATCATCGTGGACCAGGAGCGGATGGGCTCGAACCCCCGCTCCACGGTCGGCACTGCCACCGACGCCAACGCGCTGCTGCGTATCCTCTTCAGTCGGCTCGGGCAGCCGCACATCGGCCCGCCGACGGCCTTCTCGTTCAACGTCCCAAGGCGGACCGCCACCGGGTCGATGACCGCCGACAAGGGCCATGGCGAGCGGCTCGTGGTGCGCAACGTCGTCTACCACGGCGGCATGTGCCCGCGCTGCGAGGGCATGGGCTCGGTCACCGACTTCGACCTGACCGCGCTGTACGACGACAGCTTGTCGCTCAACGAGGGCGCGCTCAAGGTCCCCGGCTACAGCATGGACGGCTGGTATGGCCGCATCTTCAGCGGCAGCGGCTACTTCAACATGGACAAGCCGATCAAGAAGTTCACCAAGAAGGAACTGCACGATCTGCTCTACCGGGAGCCGACCAAGATCAAGGTCGAGGGGATCAACCTGACCTACGAGGGCGTGATTCCGAGGATTCAAAAGTCGTTTCTATCCAAGGATGTAGAGGCGATGCAGCCCCACATCCGCGCCTTCGTGGAGCGGGTAGTGACGTTCCAGACCTGTCCCGACTGCGGAGGCACCCGGCTTAGCCAGGAGGCCCGGTCGTCGAAGATCAAAGGTAAAAACATCGCCGATTTGTGCGCGATGCAGATCAGCGACCTGGCTGACTGGATCCGAGCCCTCGATGAGCCGTCGGTGGTTCCGCTGCTCACCGGACTGCAGCATCTGTTTGACTCGTTCGCGGAGATCGGGTTGGGCTACCTCTCCCTCGACCGGCCGGCGGGCACCCTATCTGGGGGAGAGGCACAGCGCACCAAGATGATCCGCCACCTCGGTTCGTCGCTCACCGACGTCACCTACGTCTTCGATGAGCCAACCATCGGCCTGCACCCGCACGACATCCAGCGGATGAACGACCTGCTGCTGCAACTCCGCAACAAGGGCAATACGGTGCTCGTCGTAGAGCACAAGCCAGAGGTGATCGCGATTGGCGACCACGTCGTCGACCTCGGCCCCGGTGCTGGTACCGCTGGTGGCGAGGTGGTCTTCGAGGGCAGCATCGAGGGGCTCCGGTCCAGCGATACGGTGACAGGGCAGCACCTGGACGACCGGGCCTCCTTGAAGCCGTCGGTGCGGACACCGTCGGGAGTCCTGGAGGTGCGCAACGCCACCACCCACAACCTGCAGGACGTCGATGTCGACATCCCGCTCGGCGTGCTGGTCGTGGTCACCGGCGTGGCTGGGTCGGGAAAGAGCTCATTGATTGACGGCTCGGTGTCTGGCCGGGATGGGGTAGTGACGGTTGACCAGGGGTCGATCAAGGGCTCGCGACGGAGCAACCCGGCGACCTACACAGGACTCCTCGACCCGATCCGCAAGGCGTTCGCAAAGGCCAACGGCGTGAAGCCGGCGCTGTTCAGCGCCAACTCCGAGGGCGCCTGCCCGACCTGCAACGGCGCGGGCGTCATCTACACCGAGCTGGGGTTCATGGAGACCGTCTCCACGCCCTGCGAGGAGTGCGAAGGGAAGCGTTTCCAGCCAGCGGTGCTGGAGTACCACCTTGGCGGCCGCGACATCAGCGAGGTGCTCGCGATGTCGGTGACCGAGGCCGAAGCGTTCTTTAGCGCCGGTGAGGCGCGTACGCCGGCCGCGCATGCCATCCTCGAACGGCTCGCCGACGTCGGGCTCGGCTACGTCACCCTGGGCCAGCCGCTCACCACGTTGTCCGGAGGCGAGCGGCAGCGGCTCAAGCTGGCCACTCACATGGCCGAGAAGGGTGGCGTCTACATCCTCGACGAACCAACTTCAGGCCTTCATCTGGCCGACGTCGAGCAGCTGCTCGGCCTGCTCGACCGGCTTGTTGACGCCGGCAAGTCGGTGATCATCATCGAGCACCATCAGGCCGTCATGGCGCACGCCGATTGGATTATCGACCTTGGCCCTGGCGCCGGCCACGACGGCGGTCGGGTCGTCTTCCAGGGCGTTCCGGCCGATCTCGTAGCCGCCCGTTCCACTCTCACCGGCGAGCACCTCGCGGCCTACGTGGGTGCCTGACCCCACCTCGTTCGCCGCGATTCGGCCAGACGCCTTGCTCACAGCCAGCTGCTGACGTACAGTTTTCTGTACAGGAGGTCAAGCGTGAAGACTATGAGCTATACCGAGTCACGAGCCAAATACGCCGAGGTTCTCGATGCCGTTGTCAGCGACCGCGAAGAGGTTGTCATCACGCGCGCTGGCCATGAGCCGGTAGTGATCGTCTCACTCGAGGACTTCGAGTCGCTCCGCGAAACGGCTTATCTCATGCGCTCGCCGGCCAACGCCCGCCGACTACTGGATGCGATGGAGCGCTTGGAAGCTGGACACGGCGAGAATCACGATTTGATGGACGCCGACTGAGCGGTGAGGCTCGTCTGGGACGAGAACGCTTGGGAGGACTACCTGTGGTGGCAGGCCCAGGACCGGAGGGTTCTCAAACGGATCAACCACCTGATCCAGGACGTGATCCGCAACGGCAATGAAGGCATCGGCAAACCAGAACCGCTCAAGCACGACTTCGCCGGCTACTGGTCTCGACGGATCACCGACGAACATCGACTCGTCTACAAGATCGCCGAAGATGAGGTCAGGATTGCTGCTTGCCGCTACCACTACGGGCGCTGACGTGTGGGTCTCAGGACAAAGCAACTCTGATCAGATTCCAGGTCCGTTGTCCGATAAGTGACATTATGACAAATGAGTTAGGCCGGCGGAGCCGACACCTCCTCAACGGCGAATTGTTCGGACCCGATGAGCATGAAGGCGCGCATGATGCGGTCTCCCGTCTGGAGTTCTTGCTAGATACGCAGTGTGGTCATGCCGCCGTCGACATGCAGCACCGCGCCCGTGGTCGATCCCGCGAGCGGTGAAGCAAGCGATGCGATGGCGAAGGCGACTTCGTCTGGGGTGAGGAGTCGGCCCAGCGGTTGTCGGGCGCGGAGCGCCTCGCGGGCCGCTCCCGGGTCAGCTGCCGTGTCGAGTAGTCGCGAGACCCATGGAGTGTCGGTAGTGCCGGGCGCTCCCGCATTTACCCGGATGCCGTCGCTGACGTGGTCGGCCGCCATGGCAAGGGTGAGAGCAAGCACGGCACCCTTGCTGGCGCTGTACAACGCCCGGTTGCGAACCCCGAGCACTGCAACGGCGGAGCAGGTGTTGACTACCGCGGCGTGGTCGGACCGACGCAGGTGTGGCAGCGCGGCACTTGTGACCCGGGCGATGCCGGTGACATTGACGTCCAGTACGCGGGCCCACTCGGCATCATCGTTCGCCGCGACATCACCCTGGGCACCGATGCCGACGTTGTTGATCAAGACGTCGAGGCGGCGATGGTGGTCAACGACTGCGGCGACCGCTCGTGCTACCGATTGACGGTCGGTGACGTCGCAGGGTATTGCAAGCGTTCCGTCGGGGGCAGCATCCGTTCGGTCGAGGCTGGCAACCTGGGCGCCACGGGTAATGAGCAGCTGAGCGGTCGCGGCGCCGATGCCTGCGGCCCCACCGGTGACCACTGCGACCAGGCCCTCGAAGTCCCCCGTCATCCGGACTCACCACGCTCTGCCGCCGGCTGCCGCATATCGAGGGAGCATACGTGAGGGATCTGCTCGCTAGTGGATTGCAATTGTCCGATCGCTATTCCAATCATTGGAATCTGATCTTCGGCTCTGCCCCGTCGCTCTGCACCCCGTTTCTAGGAGTTACCGATGACCCAATTGCGCAGTGCCAAGTGGTATAGCGGCGAAGACCGCAACTCCTACATTCACCGGGCGTGGATGCGGCGGGGCGTACCCGCCGACGCGTTCGCCCGGCCGCAGATCGCCATAGCGAACACCGCATCAGATTTGACGCCCTGCAATATGCACCTCGGTGAGGTCGCCGCCGCGGTGAAGAACGGGATCTACGAAGCCGACGGCATCCCGCTGGAGTTGCCCGTGGTGTCGCTGGGCGAGACGCAGGTCCGGCCGACTGCGATGCTATGGCGGAACATGGCCGCGATGGCAACCGAGGAGATGCTGCGGGCCAATCCGATCGACGCCGTTGTGCTGCTGGGGGGTTGTGACAAGACGATCCCGTCGCTCCTCATGGCCGCGGCATCGGTCGATTTGCCCGCCGTGGTGGTGCCGGGCGGGCCGATGCTGACCGGCACCTTCCGCGGCGTACCGCTGGGCTGCGGCACCGACGTATGGCGACTCTCAGAAGAGGTCCGAGCGGGAACGCTGTCGCAAGAGCAGTTCGTACGCTCCGAGTCAGCCATGATCCGCAGTCGAGGACACTGCAACACGATGGGCACCGCCTCGACGATGGCCTTGATCACCGAGGCCCTCGGCTTGATCATGCCGGGCCTGGCCGGTACGCCTGCTCCGGACAGCCGGCTGCTGGAAGGCGCCCACACTACCGGTCGACTCGTGGTGGATCTGATCAGCGCCGACCGACGGCCGAGCACGTTCCTTACCAAGGCCTCGTTCAGCAATGCGATCGTGGCGTTGGCCGCGGTTGGCGGGTCGACCAACGCGGTCGTCCATTTGCTCGCGGTTGCCGGTCGGCTCGGCATCGACCTAACCCTGGACGACTTTGACCGCATCGGCTCCCACGTTCCGGTGCTGGTCGACTTGCAGCCGGCCGGCCGGTTTTTGATGGAGGACTTTCATCGCGCCGGCGGCCTGCTCGCGGTGCTGCGCGAGGTTCGCGACCTCCTCGACCCGACTGCGCTGACGATCACCGGCAAGCCGCTGGTCGATTACCTCGACGCCGCCCGGATTTGGGATCCGGAGGTGATTCGTGACCGCTCCGCGCCGATCGTCGTCGAGGGCGGCATCGCCGTCCTCCGTGGCAATCTCGCGCCTGACGGGGCCATCATCAAACCGGCCGCAGCATCGCCACACCTGCTACAGCACCGCGGCCGCGCAGTAGTTTTCGACAGCATCGAGGACTTCCACGCCCGCATCGATGACCCTGATCTTGACGTCGACGCAGATTCAGTGCTCGTGCTGCGCGGGTGCGGACCCAAGGGGTATCCCGGTATGCCGGAGGTTTCGAACATGCCGCTGCCCAAGAAGTTGCTCGCTGCTGGCGTACGCGACATGGTCAGGGTCTGTGACGGCCGAATGAGCGGTACCGCCTATGGGACCGTCGTTCTCCACGTTGCACCCGAAGCCGCCGCCGGCGGTCCCCTCGCGCTGGTCCGTACCGGCGACATGATCGTGCTCGACGTGCCCGACCGACGCCTCGATGTCGAGACGTCCGAGGACGCCTTCGGCCTGCGCACACCGAACAATGCCATGATCACCGGATTCGCTAATCCGCAGCGCGGCTGGGAGCGGCTCTACATTGATCATGTAATGCAGGCCGATACCGGCGCAGATCTCGACTTCCTCATCGGTGCCAGCGGCTCGACGGTGAGCCGCGAATCGCACTAACTTGCCCGTGGTAACCCCGGCTCGCTGGTCAGGACGAATACTCGTGCTGATTGCGATCACCTTGCTGGCATTCAACCTCCGTCCACCCGCGATTGCGATCGCTCCGGTGCTTCCGGAGATCCGCGCTGACCTCGGTTTCGGCGGCGTGCTGGCCGGCGTGCTCACCACACTGCCACCACTGTGCTTCGCGGTGTTCGGTGTATTGTCGCCGGCCATCGCAGCTCGTCTAGGGCTCCATCAAGCGGCCCTTCTGTCTCTGCTTGCCATCGCGATTGGTCAGGCTGTCCGGGTGATCGTCCCGCTACCCGCGGTGTTCTTCGTGGCAACGATCCTCGCCTTGATCGGCATGGCAACCGGCAACGTACTGCTCCCATCGCTGGTGAGGCGTCACTTTCCAGACCGGATCGGCCGTGTGACGGGCACCTATTCCCTCGCCCTGGGCATGGGAGTGGCGCTGGCCAGCCTGCTCTCCGTCCCTCTCGCCACCATGACCGGCAGCTGGCGATGGTCGCTCGGAGTCTGGATCATCACTGCGCTCATCGCGGCGGTCCCGTGGCTACGCCTCGCAACAGAACCCGGTCCTAACCGATCCAGTACTAAGGCAGCGATTCGCATTGGCTACGTGGCCCGCACCCGCGTCGGCTGGATCCTCGCTCTGTTCTTCGGGATTCAGTCCATTCAGGCCTATGCCATTTTCGGCTGGCTACCAACGATCTACATCGACGCCGGGCTCGACCCGGCTTCCGCCGGACTGATGCTGACGATCACAACCGGCCTCGGCCTCCCACTCGCCTTCTGGGTGCCACATCACATCGTCACCAGCCAGCGACCACAGTTGCTTGTGGCCGTCATGCCCACCTGTGGTCTGATTGGCTTCCTTGGGCTTCTGATCGCTCCAACGACCTTGCCCTGGCTGTGGGCGACCTTGCTCGCGGTCGACCTGGCCTCCTTCCCAGCCTTCCTCGCCTTGACTGCAATGCGGGGACAGACATCCAGCGGAACAGCAGCCCTGGCCGGGTTTTCACAAAGCGTCGGCTACTTCCTTGCCGCCATCGGACCGTTCGCCATGGGCCTCCTGTCCGAAATGACCGGCGGCTGGACAGCGCCGTTGATCTTCCTCCTCGCACTGTGCGTGCCGCTCGCAATATTTGGTCAATTGGCCGTCCGCCCTCGCTCCTTGGAATCAGAACTCGCGTCGAGGACGAGCTGGCCGGAAGCTCGGTCATGATGCCGGCTCACGTGGCCCGCGGATACCCAAGCTGATCAGAGCGGTGATCAACAATAGCGACGCGGCAATCGTCAGGCTGACCTGCATCCCTGCTACGAACCGGTTACGGTCCGCGATGAGCGCACCGAAGATCGCGATAGCGAGCGCTCCCCCGACTTGACGGAAGGTGTTGAAGACCGCACTCGCCGTCCCGGCCCAGTCTGGCGACACGCTCGCCAGCACCAGACCGGTCGTCGGAGGCATTGCGAGAGAACCGCCAGCCCCGATCGGGATAATGAGGAACGCGACCAGTACTGGCCATCCCAGGGGCACCGTCACGACCATCGCCGTCAACCCGACCGCCATGGAAAGCAGCCCGAGCACGACCGGAACCCGAGTCCCGAATCGGATCGTGACCGGGCCGCTGATCAGGTTGCCTACTACGGCAAACAGGGCCGACGGTAAGAAAGCGAGACCGGCAAGCAGGGGCGTTAATCCGAGATGTTGCTGCAGGAAAAGGCTGCCGAGGAACACGGTGCCGAACCAGCCCACCATGAACGCGAACCCCACCAACAGCGCGACTCTCATGCCGGCGGAGCCGAACAGCTCCAAAGGCATCATCGGATGCCTAACCCGCGCCTCGACAGCCACGAAACCGATGAGGCTGCCGATAGCGATCACCAGTATCACGATTACCGATGCCGAGCCGAAGCCCACCGAGCCGCCGTGGATGAGCCCGTAGGTCAGGCTGGTCAGGGCGACAACGCCGAGCACCTGTCCGGCCCAGTCGAACGGCGTGGGGCGCTTGGGCGATGTCGCGACTCGCGTCAGCAGCAGCATCATCACCGCACAGACCGGGATATTGATCCCGAACACCAGGCGCCAATCCACGGTGGTCAGCACGCCACCCAGAAGCGGACCGACCGCGGCGGCGATCGCCCCGCCGACCGCCCAAACTCCCAGGGCCCTCGCCCGGCGCCCGGGATGCGGGAACGCTTCACGGATCAGCGCCATCGATGCCGGGAGCATCATGGCGGCGGCCGCACCTTGCCCCGCCCGTGCAGTAATGAGTGAACCAATTGTCGGCGCCAGAGCGCACCCGGCCGAGGTCAGCCCGAACAACGCCACACCAATGGCGAAAGCCCGCTTGGCCCCAATCCGGTCGGCGAAGTTTCCGGCGAACAGCAGCAGCGATGCGAACAAGACCGTGTACCCATCAACAACCCACTGCTGCCCCACCGTGCCACCGCCAAGCTCGCGACTGATCTGGGCAAGCGCGACGTTGACAATCAAGATGTCCAGGGTGATCAGGAAGAAGCCCAATGATCCGAGCAGCAGCGTGATGCGCGGCTGGCTAGGATCCATCGCCGCGGGCGGCGTGTTTTCAGCGGTGGCGGCGTTCGACTTGGGCACGGTTCCTCTGCTGGCTGTCTCGACGGCACGAGACGATCCAGTCTCGATTCAAGCAGCTGCACGTTGTTATCGTCGGCGCCGTGATCAGGGTGCTGCTCGCGGACGACGAGGCGATGATCCGGGCGGGCGTGCGGGCGATCCTTACCACTGCTCCCGACGTCGAGGTGATCGCGGAAGCTGGGGACGGCCGCGAGGCTGTCGAAGCGGCTCGGTCCCACCGGCCCGACGTCGCGCTCCTCGACATTCGGATGCCGCTACTCGACGGCCTCAGCACCGCAGCGGAGCTGACCCGGGCGGTGCCGGATACCGCGGTGATCATGCTGACGACATTCTCGGAGGACGAATACATCGCCAGCGCGCTCGAGGCCGGGGTGAGCGGCTTCCTCCTCAAGTCGGGCGATCCCTACGAGCTCATCGCGGCAGTGCGTGCCGCGCACCAGGGAGCGTCGTACCTCTCCCCCAAGGTCGCCCACTGGGTCATCCAGCGGGTCAGCGGCAACCGGCTGGCTCGGCGTACGGCGGCACGGGAGCGCGTCGAATCGCTGACGCCACGCGAGCGCGAGGTGTTGACGCTTGTCGGTGCGGGGCTGTCGAACGCGGAGATAGGCCACCGGCTCTATCTCGTTGAGGGCACGGTCAAGGCGTACGTCAGCACGCTGCTGGGCCGGCTCGGTGTGAGAAACCGGGTCCAGGCTGCCGTGCTCGCCCATGAGGCCGGCCTGGTCGACGACCTCGCGGACGAGCCGGCGGACGGGGGCTAGGCGTCGCGGGTG